>DASYSA010000542.1:0-7416 GCA_036003885.1 Blastocatellia bacterium
CGCCACCGACGGGCAATACGTCTTCGCGTTCTTCGGTTCCGAGGGCCTCTACTGCTACGACTTCAAAGGGAATCAGGTCTGGAAACTCTCTCTCGGGGGCGTTCCGCAACTGGGTATGGGACCGGGCGCGTCACCCGTTCTGTTCGAGAACCTGGTGATCGTCACCTGCGATCACGACATCGGTGACGGTTCGTTCATCGTCGCACTCGATAAGAAGACCGGAAAAGAAGTCTGGAGAGTTCCGCGCAAGACTCGCGCAACCTGGGCGACGCCGGTGTTGGTTCGAACGGCGAAACGTATCGAGCTCGTCGTCAGCGGAGCCGAGACGGTGATCTCTTACGAGCCCGCAACCGGGAAAGAGATCTGGCGCTGCGAAGGGGTCGTGAGTCACGCCATTCCGAGCCCGGTGACCGATGGCGACCTCATATACCTGTCCGCGGGCAGCCAGGCGAAGAAGGCTTTAGCGGTGCGGCTGGGTCAATCGGGAGACTTGACCGACACTCCGAATGTAGTATGGAAGTACGCCAAAGGCACCGCATATGTGCCATCTCCGATTGTGTTCGGGGCGTACCTCTATCTGATGACGGACAAGGGACTCCTGACCTGCATTGAAGCCAAAACCGGAGAGGTCAAGTATGAAGGCGGCCGAGTCCCGGTTCCAACTACATTTACTGCGTCGCCCGTGGCCTTTGACGGAAAGATTTTTCTGACGAGCGAAGATGGCGATACCTTTGTGGTGAAAGCGGGTCCCGCACATGAGATTCTGGGGACTAACTCGCTAGGTGAGCCGGTCTATGCCTCCCCCGCAATCGCCGGGGGAAAGATATTCATTCGCGGCGAGAAGAACCTGTACTGCATCTCCAGCGCAGGAGGAAAGCAACAAGCGCAATCCCACAAACCGAAAGAGCGCCGG
The DNA here is from genome assembly GCA_036003885.1 of Blastocatellia bacterium. Lineage (GTDB taxonomy): Bacteria > Acidobacteriota > Blastocatellia > UBA7656 > UBA7656 > DASYSA01. The sequence continues at coordinate 914 of DASYSA010000542.1, forward strand.
CATTCCGATAGGAGCTAGAACATGTTTGAAACTGCACCTATTGAACCGCAACCCTGGTATCGGTCTACGCCGATACTGATAATGGCAACGCTCTTGTTCCCGCCGCTCGGGCTGGTGTTGTTGTTGACCCATCCGGCGGTTGACAACCAGAAGAAGATCATCGGATCACTGGGCATAGTTGCTCTCGGCTTAACCTATGGGGTCCTGATCTTCGGCTTTCCGAGTTCCTTCGTGAGCAGTCCTGCTGATGCGCAATACGACGAACTGGAACGGCAGCGTGCTGCTCAGCGAGCGAGCGCACCCGAACCGACGAGCCAGCCTGCCGCGAATCAACCTGTGGCGACCACGACTCCCGAGGCAACCAGCGCTGCTGTCTCTCAGCCGGCGGCGGCTACGACAGCCAGTGCTGCGAAGCCTGGTCGGAATTACTGGACCGAGTTTCGGGGCCCGGGCCGCGCGGGACGTTACGATGAGGCGGCGGTCTTGATCGCATGGCCGAAAGCGGGCTTGCGTGAGTTGTGGAGACAGCCGATCGGCGAAGGATACTCGTCATTCACGATCGCCGAGGGGCACGCATTCACCAGCGAGAAGCGGCGTCATCAGGAAGCCACCGTCGCCTATGATATCGCGACGGGGCGAGAGCTGTGGACCGATACTTCGGACGCCGAGTTCGTCGAGGAGATGGGCAATGGCCCGCGCGCCACTCCGACCTGGGATGAAGGGCGGCTCTATGCTCTGGGCGGCACTGGCGAGCTCCGATGCGTAGACAGCCGGAACGGGAAACTGATCTGGTCCAGAGATACGTTGAAAGAGAATGGCGCCTCGAATCTTCAGTGGGGACAGGCTGTCTCGCCTCTCGTTGTCGACGACAAGGTGGTTGTCCTTCCGGGCGGCTCGTCCGGCAAGTCGGTCGTCGCTTACAACAAGCTTACGGGGGCGCCGGCGTGGAAGTCGCTCAATGACAGGCAGGCATACACCTCTCCGATGCTGGTCACTCTGGCAGGCAAGAGGCAGATCCTGGTCGTCAGCGCCACACGCGTAATCGGAGTGGCCGTCGAAAATGGAGCGATCTTGTGGGACTATTCCTGGGACACTCAGATGGGTATCAACATTTCCCAGCCGCTTGTAGTCGACAAGGATCGCTTCTTCATATCGGCCGGCTACGGCAAGGGCTGCGCGCTGGTGGAAGTGATTCCCGACGGCCAGCGTTTCGTCGCCCGGAAGGTCTGGGAGAATATCCGGTTGAAGACCAAGTTCAACAGCCCGGTTCTCCACGACGGCTACGTGTACGGATTGGATGAAGGCATCCTGACCTGTCTCAACGTCGACACCGGCGAGCAGAAGTGGAAGGGTGGGCGATTTGGCTACGGGCAAGTGCTCCTCGCCAGCGGACACTTGATTGTAATGAGCGACAAAGGCGAGTTGGCATTGGTCAAGGCTACTCCCGAGCGTTTTGAAGAAGTCGCCAGATTCTCCGCTCTTGAGGGGAGATGCTGGAACTACCCCGCAATAGCCGATGGGCGTTTGCTGGTTCGAAACGCAAAAGAGATGGTCTGCTATGACATAGCTGCAAAGTGAGAAATGCGAAGTTCGAAATGCGAATTGCGAAATTCGCATCTCTTATGAAGTTGTAAAGATCCGAGCGCCGCCAACCATCTTGATGAAGGGTGGCGGCGCTGTCCGTTTCGACTCGGCGTTGCTACCTCGCTCCGAAGCGAAAGACGAAGCCGACCGATATCCGTGCGTTGTTCTGATTATTTCCGTTTAGCCGAGTCATCAAATAGTCGGCCTGGATCAGCCTGAGCGCGACTGATCTGGTCATCTTTACGTCCAGCCCTCCGCCGAGGCCCATCGCAAATCCCGTATCGGTGTCGTTGAAGTTGAATGTGGTTGTACCCAGGAGCGGAACCGTGGTTGTGGCAGTTCCCCGCTCATGCACTCGCGACAACCCTAAAAGCGCGTGACCGAATGGGGTCAGTCGATCGTCTTTCCTGTAGGACACCTGCGGCCCGACAAGAAATGTATGAATGTTGCTGTCGGCGCTGGCCTCGACTGAGAGACCGGGCAGGCCAATGACAGCGGTCGATACACTCGTGGACGACGAGCCGTAGTGGCCGCTGAAATCTGCGACAACCCCCAGCCACTTGTTCAGGTTCACTCCGGCGGAGCCATTCCAACCGTGCAGGCTCCCTCCGCCATCGGAGTGAAAGTAAGAATAGCCGCCAAATACTTCCGACTTGGGCGTCTCCTGTGCCACCGCCGAAAACGAAGACAGCAATGCTACACCTATCAGCCAGAGAACTTTCTTCATCGTTTTGTCTCCTCGAGAAAAGGTTGGACTATTAATCCTCGTGGTGAACGGACATCACGACGCAGATTTCAAAAATGTGCGCGACTGCGGGATGAGCGGGACGCGTCTCAGGTTGCCCGCAGTTTCAGCGTAAAGATTCATACACGGGTTCGACTCGCAGGGGCTTGCGGGCGGTCCCCATCAAGTGAATTGCCTGATTCCAGCAACTCAGTGGTCCCCTCGGTTACGCTCAACGAGATGAAGTTAGCGATGCCTGCTGTAATGTTGCTCTCGGGCGATGATTCATGCCTGGGAAGCGCGAGGGGAACGGCCCGCCCTTTGCTGCTTTCAACCTCGTCAGTGTTGCGGGTCTTGAACTTGCGAAGCGCATCGGCATACCCCAGAGCCGCAACCGCCATTGCAACCCCCAGTAGGACGAGTAAGAGCGCCACGCCGACAAATATCTCGCCCTGCTCTATGATGAATGTGGCGACGATCTTATAAGCGATCAGCGCGACGAGGGCTCCGCCGCCAATGGCGAGCACGGTGATCCCCCAAAGCCCTACCTTGGCCATGCGCTCCGGGCGCTGGTCCTTGTCTATGGCTGCGGCCGTTGCTGGGTCCACCCCGGAAGGCAGCTCTTCGGCAAGCAGCTGCGCGAATCTATCGAGGCTGAGTCCGCATAAGCGGCAGAACTTCTGATCGGTTGATGCTTCTGTTCCACAACTCGGGCAATGCATCACGGTTTCCTGTTTGACATACAACGAAGCATACGTGCTTCGTTCAATCAGAACAGCAGCTTCAGTCCAAACTGGATATGTCTCGGACTCTGGGCCGACAGTATCCGTCCGAACGTCGGAGACCCCACAAAATTGTCCGGCAAATCAAAGTTGGGATGATTGAAGAGGTTGAAGAATTCTGCCCTCAATTGCAGATTGAGTCGCTCATTCAGTTTTGTGTTCTTCAGGAGAGACGCATTCACATTCTGATATCCAGGGCCTCCAAGGATGTTTCTCCCTGCGTTGCCAAAGCTCCCGAAGGGCGGAAACGCAAAGGCCGCCGGGTTGAACCATTGATCGGGAGTACGCCGCGACAGGTCCGCGTCGCCGACGACATTCGGCCGATCGTTTGCCCCGAAACCGAGCGTCGACCGCCCGGTGTTGCTGTTGTCGATCTCCCGCAGAAGCGCTACTGTGAACGGCCGGCCGGTCTGCAGCGAGATGATACCCATGGTCTGCCACCCGCTCAGAGCAGTATTCACCCACCCTTTATTCGTCCCAGTGCCTTTCCCGCCAAAGGGCAGGTCGTAAGAGTAGCCGATCGACAACCGATGTCTCACGTCGAAGTTGGAGAGGCCCCTCTCGGCCCTCGTGTTGAGACTGTCCTGAGGGAAGTTGGGATCTCCGGCGCTCGAAAAGAAATTCGATGCGTCATCGATCGATTTCGACCAGGTATACGAGGTCAGCAGCGACAGGCCCAAATCGAATCGCTGCTGAAAACTGGCCTGCAGACTGTTGTAGTTCGAATTGGCCCGCGACTCGATCAGGGTGATGTCGTCGAACTGCGGAATTGGCCTGAAATTCGGCCCAGGCTTCGCGGGGGGTTGATTGATGTCGCGAGCAGTTATCAGCTTCGTCCCTTTTGATCCGACGTACGCAATCTCGAGTAGTCGGCTGCTGCCGAACTGTTGCTGTAGGCTAAGATTCCAATGCTGCATGTAGGGCGTCCTGAGGTCACGCTGGAAAGCGAGCGCGCTCCCTGGTATGAACACCGGGAAGAAACTCGGGAAGGGATCATTCAAGGTCAAAGGCAAACCGGGCAGCGAGAAGTACAGCTTGAAATCGAAGAAAGGCGAGTTGAAGTATAAACCCTCACTCGACGCCAGAGCCGACTGATCGTAGTAGATGCCATACCCGGCTCGGACCACCGTGTCGGGCAGGCCCGCGGGCGTCCAGGCCAGGCCGACCCGCGGCGCCCAATTGTTCGTGTCAGCGCTGTAACCACTACGCGGCAGGCTGCTGCTGCCCACTTGCACCAGATTCTTCGTCTCGAGGTCTAACAGGTTCGCCCTGTTGGTGGCATCGACCGGCGGAGAATTGTATTCGTAGCGCACTCCCGCAGATAACGTCAGCGTGGGCGCCAGGCGATAATTGTCATGCGCGTATAAGTTGTAGCTCCTGGTCCTGAGGTGTTGATGATTGTCCAGATGCGCTCCGCCCGTCAGCGCCGGCAGCCCAATCAACAGGTCCGCAAGCGCGTTGCCGGTTAGCGGGATCTGATCGGAAAAGGTCAGGAAGCCTCGCGATTGAACATCCCGAAATGCGTTCTGCTGCAGGGCGCGAAAATCGAAGCCGAATTTCACTAGCTGCTTCCCCCGAGCATAGGTGGCGCCATCCAGCACTTGAAATGTATTAGTCACGCTCTGCTGAGGATTGTTGAATTCATCGCCAAGCGGTGAGAAGCCCGAAATCGTAATAAAGCTCAAACCGAAGTCTCGCGGATTACTCGACAGCTCAGGCAACCCCACCTGCCTGTTGATGCTCCGGCCGCCGCTCTCTTGAATGACAGCCGAGCCGATCCGGTTGAATGCAACGCGCGCCTCATTGATCAGAGTCGGAGAGAAAATGTGAGTCTCGCCGACCATCACATTCTGCGCGCGACGGGGTATGTCGGTGCCAAAGCCTGGGACGACTGCGAATGTGGGCCCCGAGAATGGCTCGAACAAGCTCCTGTCGCTGAAACTGTAGCGCGCCGCCAGCCGCGAAGCCTTGCCAATCGAGTGATCGAGACGCACATCAAACTGATCATTGCGATCGTGCAGCTCCGGAGACGATACAAAGTTCTGAAAGGGCGTCGAGCGATTCGGCAAGGGGTAGAGTGCTGCGATCGCAGCTCCGATGGGATTCTGGAATTGCCCCGGAATTCTGCCGCCTGGAAAGGGTTGCTGAGTAAACGGATTGATCGGCTGTCTGAAAAGGGTTTGAGAGAAGTCTCCGCTCCGCTCCGCAAGCGTCGGCACATTCGTTACTCTCGTAATTCCTTCGTGCACTCGTGTGCCTTCGTAGTCTCCGAACAGAAAGGTCTTGTTCTTGATGATCGGTCCTCCCAACGAGGTCCCGAACTGATTGCGCTGGTATTGCGGCGCAGTCTCCTGAGGTGGTGCGAAGAAGTTTCGGGCATCGAGCGCTTTGTTGCGGAAGAACTCATAGGCCGTTCCGTGAAAGAGATTGGTTCCGGATTGAAGCACAACATTGACCTGAGCCCCCGGATTCCGGCCGAAGGAGGCATCGTAGGTGCTCGTTAGAATCTCGAACTCACGAATCGCGTCTACCGCGGGCTTAACGCCCAGTGTGTTCAGTTTCGGGTCGACGTTATAGACTCCGTCGAGCAGGAAGTTATTACTGTCTTCGCGAGCTCCGTTCACATTGAAGGCGAAGTCGCCTCGCACTGAGCCGGCTGATCCGGGAGCGGCGGGCACGGCGCCCGGTGAGAGCAGACTCAACTCCAGGAAGTTTCTGCCGTCCAGTGGGAGGCCGCGGATCTGGCGATTCTCAATCACCGTGCTCAACGCAACCGAGTCTCGCTTGAGGGGAGTCCGGGGCGCCACCACAGTCATCTCTTCAGTGACGGATCCGATCTGCAATGCGATGTCGAGGCGCAGTTCCTGGTTCACTTCGAGCTTGACCCTCTGTACATACTTCTTGTGGCCCGTGATTTCCACTTCGACGCGATAAGATCCTGCCCGAAGTTGAGACGCTACAAATTCGCCCTCGCTGCTGGTGGTGGCGTCACGCACCTCTCCAGTCTCCTCATCAATCACCTTGATTGGCGCACTCACTACGCGTGCGTGAGAGCTGTCAACGACGGTGCCTCGGATCGAACCTCGGTGCGTCTGAGCTGCGCTAACAACCTGTATCAGTAAGACGGCCAGGACGGTCAACGAAAGAGTTCTTCTCACGATTGTTCTACCTCTCTAGGGATCTGTGCGCCACTACAGGTAACTTACGCCTTGAAACGAAGCGAAGATCATAGCAGGTCAGGTTCCAGGTGTCAGGTTCCAGGTGTCAGATGGAACATCGGGCGCGAATCCAATGATCTTCCCCAGTCTTGTGGCTTGAAAAGAGGAGAACGCGCAATCGAGGTGTGAGGTTTCAGGTTTCACGTGCCAGATGTTCACATGATTTCCTCGAACCTCCCAGGTTCCAGGTGTCAG
>DASYSA010000543.1:0-6584 GCA_036003885.1 Blastocatellia bacterium
CGCGCCGACGAGGTGATCTCCTACACTTCTTACACGTACACCGAGTATGGGCTAGCCGCGATCCTCTTCGCTCTTCTATCGATCACAGTCTTACACGAGTTCGCACATGGCCTCGCCTGTAAGCACTTCGGCGGCGAGGTGCGAGAGATGGGCGTGCTGATGGTCTTCTACGTGCTGCCGGCCTTTTATTGCAATGTTACCGACATCCATCGCATCGGACGAAAACGTGAGCGGCTATGGGTCATCTTCGCGGGCATCTATTGGCAACTGGTCGTCAGCGCGGCCGGAGCGCTCATCTGGCTCATTGCCACCCCATTCACCCTTGTTTCAGACTTCGCGTTCCTGATTCTACTTGGTGGGACGTTTAATATTCTCATCAACTGCAATCCTCTTATCAAACTTGACGGCTACTACGCCCTCACCCAGTTGTTGGGAGTGGAGAACCTCCAGGCGCGATCCTCCGAGTACACTCGCTCGCTCATCGGCCGGCTGCTTGGCAACCGTGGCGTGGCTCGAAGCGCGCCTGCCGACCGACCACTTCTTTACGTGAGCTACTGGCTATGTTCGATTGCGTACTCGGTCGCCTTGATCTGGTTCATCCTGGCCTGGATGGGCCGAGGGCTGATGGACGGTCTCGGGCTCCTGGGCGTAGTGCTCACGGTGCTGCTGGCAGGCTTGTTGACGGAACGGTGGTGGAAGCCGCTGCTGTCCGGCGCCTATCGAGCAGCTGCCTCGCATCTTGTTTCGAAGAGCGCTCGTCAATCGAAATCCAACACGGGGGTATTGAATATGTCAGCAGCGCAACCAGCTATCGAGAAGGTAGACCGCGATCAAACTCTGCATCAGACGACTCGCACGTGGCCGAGGCGCTCAGCGATAGTCAAGACATCCATCGTGCTCGTTGCGATCGGGGTGCTTGTCGCCCCGTGGGAGGCCTCGACCGGGAGTGATTGTGCCCTGCTTCTGCCACCTGGGCGCGAGGGCGTTGCCAGAGCGAACACTGATGCCGTGTTGACTGAGATCTACGTTCAGCCTGGCGACGCGGTCAACCAGGGCGCCCGACTGGCCCGGTTGTCGAACCCTGAGATAGAAGATCGACTCACTCAACTCAATGCCGAGATAACGCGCCTTGATACGAACACCTCCCGTATCGAAGAAGAACTGCGGGTGAGAAGCGAGATGTTGCTTTCTGCAAATTTCACCGAGCTCGAGCGCCGAAGATTGGCGAACGAGCTAAAGGGGGAAGCGGTCTCAATCGCCGGATGGCAGGGCGGCCCCCAAGGACGTAGTGATACGGATAAAACCGAGTCGCCGCGTCCCCCCGCCTCCGGCCCGCTTCCTGCCGCCCTGGCGGTACTCGACTCTGAAATAGATCTCAAGATGACGCAGCTCGACCACAACCGGCGCGAGGCGGCGCGGTACAAGAAGCTTGTGGATCAGGGACTTCTGGGGGACCAGGAATACGATCGGGCAGTTGCCGCCATGCGAGTAACCGAAAAAGAGCTTCAAGGCGCTCGGGCGCGTTTGGAAGCTGCAATGGTTGAGCATCGCCGTGTCACCAGCGGAGCTCAGACCAGTTCACTCGTCGCCGAGACCGAGTCGCGTGCAGCCCGTTCCAACTTCGAAGCCCTCATCGCAGAGCTGCACGCCAACCGCCAGCAACTCGAGTCCCTCCGCCAGAGGCACGACCTGCTTCAACGCGAGTACGATGGGATGAGCGTTGTGGCTCCTCGATCTGGGGTCGTGCTGGGCGAAGACCTCCAAAAGATGATAGGCCGCCGCTACGGCCGAGGCGAAGAGATTTGCCGCGTAGGCCAACTAGAGCGGTTCCTGCTGCGCATTGAGGTGAACGAGCGCGAAATTGCAAACGTGCGCCTCGATAGCCCGGTCCGATTCAAACTGAAGACGGTTGCAGGCCGCACCTTCACCGGCGTCGTGTCGAAGATCAATGCCGAGCCCACCGTCAACCAGAACGGCCAGAAGTTCTACCCCGTAGAAGTGTCGGTCGAGAACTCGGATGGTCTCTTGAGACCAGGAATGACCGGGTTTGCTCGAATCAGTTTCGGCCGTCAGTCGATCGGTTTGATTGTCGCGGACAAGCTTTGGCAAGCGCTGCGACCGGAGTTGTGGCTGTTCTAGTCTGAAACCGCCGAAGCGCCAGCCACGAATCACACGAATTCCATGAATCTTACACGGATTGTTAGTGAACATTCGTGGGATTCGTGTAATTCGTGGCTGCGCTTTACCGGTGATTGCCAAACCAGTCCATTCTTGATCACACCCACCTTAACTCACTCATCGACAAACTTGCGCATACTCAACGGCATTCTATATCATGCCTGTTATCACGAGGAGTTTATGAGATCTACCCGAGCGACGAGCTTTTCAAGTGTAGCCGCGTTATGTCTGCTGATTCTAACTTTCGGGCCGATGCAAGGGAGAGCAATTGCCGCTACCCTAAGGGCCGCCCAGGGAACTCACAAACCAGCGACGACCGCGCGGTTCTCGTTGGATCAAAGCATGGAGAGTACGACCGACTTTGCGCTGATTCTCTCCGATGGAGAGGAGACATCTGTTTCCGGTATGTTCTTCATCGACCAGCTCTACAATTTTCGCGACCTGTTGTTTGAGGCCAAAAAGTTTGCGTTCACGGAAGAGGCGGTTGGCAAGGACGAACCTATCACTACGCGCTTCTCCAACAAGGAAGAGCGCGCGTTCACGATCGATGTCTCGAAACGTGGGAACCAGTCGCAATTCTTCGTTACGATCAAGACGCTGATCGGTCAACTGACGGTCAATGCCGGGACCGTGAGTCGCAGCGATAAGAGAGAAGAAGGGCTTCTGTTTGAAATGCTGAAGCGAGTACAGCTGATGATCGCAAAATCGACCGGCCAACCGATTAAGTAACCCCGTGCGCGCAGTCTTGACATCGTTCGGTAAGCACAATTGACAGAGGTCGGGCAGTCAAATATGCTCTGGACGGCATGAATTCGGACCCCAAGGTCGCAGTCGTCGTCATCAGCCACGACACTAAGGACCTGTTATTGGAATGCCTGTCCTCGGTCTTCGAGAGCGCGTCCAACGATGACATCGAAACCGTGGTGGTCGACAATGCCTCGAAGGACGGAAGCCACGAAGCTGTCTGTAGAGCCTATCCGCAAGTCATCGCGATTCGCAATCAGGCCAACCGTGGCTTCGGCGCAGCGTGCAATCAGGCAATCACGGCCACGGCGGCCCCTTTCATCCTGCTTCTAAACAGCGACGCGCGGTTAACCCCGGAGGGATTCGGGGCCCTCCTGGAGTGTATGCAGGCCAACGATACCTGCGGAGCGGCCGGCTGTCTCATGTTTAGCGCCGAAGGGGCGCCGGTCGTCAACACCAGAAACTTTCTCACGGCGCTCAATCAGCCTCTTGAACAATCCGGCCTCACAGGCAGAATAGGTTTACGCAGTCTGCGGAGGACACATCGTCCCACTCATGGAGTGAACCTCCTCGACTGTACTGTGGACTGGATAGATGGTGCTTGCTTGATGCTCAGACGAGCGGCGCTTGAACAGGCCGGTCTGTTCGACGAGCGCTTTTTCATGTACTCGGAAGATGAGGACCTGTGCTTTAGACTCAGAAGGCATGGATGGTCAATCTGTCATTCCGCGCACGGCTCGGCAGTTCATCACGGAGGAGCATCGACAGCGCAAAACAGACTCGAAATGCTCCGCCAATTCTATTACAGTCAGATGCTCTTCCTTTTGAAGCACCGCGGCCGCGCCTCAGTCGCCCTCTATGCAGGCGCGATGAAGACGGTCCTGTTCTTCAAACGTCTTATTCCGGTTCCCCGGAAGGGATCTCGCGAAGAACTCGCTGAGCGACTCATCGCTCTGAGACGAGCGCGGAAAGCCCAGGCAGGCCAATAGAGCAACCCAGAGATAAATCTTAGACGTCCAACCATGTCTCCATAACTAGAACCGGTACCGTCAACCGACATAGCGAGCGGTTTTTGATCTATCGTGCGTTTTTGCAGGTTTAATAGAGTATTGACTTCGTGCAGAGTCCATTCAAAGATAAACGCAGGCTGTATTTTGTGACCCCCAAAGGTTGTAACGGTTTTCTTACTGGCCCATGAGCCCATAAATAAGGATCTCAGTATGAAGCGAGCATTAGTCCGACCTCACCCCATGCGGGACACAAAACGCAGGGGTTACGAATTGTTCATTTTGTGTGTGATTTTGGTCTCGTTCTTTCTTCTTCCGGCCGCCCCGGGGAGAAGAGCCTCCGGGTACACTGGCCAGCCGGCCAATGCTCGAGCCGCCGCGTCCCAGAGGCAGTCCGGGGATGGTATCTGGACGGCAGTCGATCGCAACTCTCTGCCGGCCCGCGTTGAAACGGCGTCGCCTGATGCGTACCAGGTCGTTGAACTGAATGCTGAGGCGTTGTCTCGTGTACTCGCCAACGCTCCTATGGAGTTTAGTCAAGAGGCTGCGAAAAACCGTCCCGAGGTGAAACTGCCGATGCCTGATGGGAGCTTCGCCGGCTTCCAAATCGAGGAATCGCCATCGATGGAGCCCGATCTTGCGGCCCAGTTTCCAGACGTTAAATCGTACCGTGGGCAGGGAGTGGACGATCCTACCGCGACCACTCGGTTCGATTGGAGTCCGAATGGATTCAACGCAATAATCCTCTCGGCAAGTGAGACGGTGTTCATCGCCCCTCGCACTGCCGGAGACACACAAAACTGCATAAGTTTTTATAAGAAAGATCTACATGAGGGATTCCAACAACCGCAGTGCGTAGTGACTGAGGCGATGCAGGCTTCCGCAGGACTGAAAGACGGAATCGCCATCACCGCATCTGTAGGGACCGCGCTGCGCACATATCGCCTCGCCATAGCGACAACCGTCGAATACACGAATAACGCGACATACGGAGGAAGCAAAGCTTCGACACTCACCAAACTGAATACCATAGTGAACCTGATTAACGCGATCTATGAGCGCGAAGTCTCAATTCGATTTCAACTCGTTGCAAGCGAGCTTTCGATTATTTTCGACGTTGAGCCCGACGGCCTCACGAACGGCAACCAGAGCACGATGCTTGGTGAGAGTACAGGCGTAATCAACGCAGGGATAGGGTCTGGCTCTTATGACGTCGGGCATTCCCTTGGTCTCGCACCGGCAGGATCAAGCGGAGGGATAGCGGGGCTCGGTGTCGTATGTGGAGCTAATAAGGGCCGGGGCGCGTCCATTCTGGGCATTGCCCTGGTAACCGGAAACTTCGCGATCGACAGCGGTCTGGTTGCTCACGAGTGGGGCCACGAGTTCAGCGCAGCTCACACGTTCAACAGCACTTCGGGCAACTGCGGTGGGGGAAATCGGAATGCTTCGACCGCGTGGGAACCAGGGAGCGGATCAACCGTGATGTCCTACGGTGGGACCTGTTCGCCGGAGAACCTGCAAAGTAACAGCGACACCTACTTTCTCGGAGGGACCTTCGATCAGATAGTGAGTTTCAGCGCGGCCGGCGGCGCTTGCTCAACATCGACGAGTACCGGAAACAACCCGCCGACAGTGTCGGCTGGGCCCGACTTCAGTGTACCAATGGGAACACCCTTCACGCTGACGGCTACTGCAACCGATCCCGATGGCGACGCGCTTACATATTCCTGGGAGGAGCTGGATATCGGGACAGCTTCGCCGCCGATGACTGACGATGGCAGCAGGCCTCTCTTCCGTTCGTTCATAGGAGCCGCGAGTCCATCGCGAACCTTTCCGAAGCTTTCCGATATCCTGAACAACACGTCTACGATCGGTGAGACTTTGCCGACCACCACGCGAAGCATGAATTTCAGAGTGACGGCGCGAGATAACCGGGCAGCGGGTGGCGGTGTCAATTCTGACGCGATGATTTTGAACGTGACAGCTACAAGTGGTCCATTTGTCGTGACTCAGCCCAACACGGCGGTGTCATGGACGGGCGGAACCTCTCAGACTGTTACGTGGAACGTTGCAAATACGACCGCGGCGCCGGTCAACTGTGCGAACGTGAAGATCTCGCTCTCTACAAACGGCGGAACTACATTTCCCATCGTGATTGCGTCGAGTACGCCTAACGACGGATCAGAACTTATAGTCGTGCCTAATAATGCCACCACAACAGCTCGCGTAAAGGTGGAAGCGGTCGGGAATGTCTTCTTCGATGTGTCGAATGCGAACTTCACGATTGTCGCCGGGACTGGCGGTGGGGGTAGCGACACGATAGGACTGTTTAGACCCGCGGGCAATTTCTTCTTCTTGCGGAACACCAACTCCCAGGGCCCACCAGACGTCGCCATAAGCTTCGGCGCGCCTGGAGATCTTCCAATTGTCGGCGACTGGGACGGCAACGGCACTGTGACAATAGGGCTATTCAGGCCGAGCAGCTCGACGTTCTTTTTGCGGAACAGTAATACTCAAGGACCCCCTGACATTACTCTGTCATTCGGGGATGGGCCTGGCGGAGACTTGCCCATCGCGGGAGACTGGGACGGGAATGGAACCTGGACGATCGGAGTCTATCGGCCGAGCACATCAACCTTCTTCATACGCAACAGC
>DASYSA010000544.1:0-8357 GCA_036003885.1 Blastocatellia bacterium
GGCCATCCCAACATCTGTGAAAACTCTTGTTGGTACCAAATTACAGAATGTGGTGCTGGCTGGTGATCTTGATCCCTCCAACACCTATCCGGCCAGCTATAGCGTAGTGGGGGTGAACGCCGCTACTCCACCAGTTGCCACAACCTATACCTATACCAATGTAGTTAGCAACTTCAGGAATAATCTAGTCAATCAACAAGTAGGAGACGGGAGGTTTACGGTTAAGGCAATCCTTATATCTATTCTTCCAGATACTGGTGGTGGGTCTGGCATGGTTACCTGGCTGCTCAAGTCCGAGGGCAAATTGATGAATGGGTCATCGACAATGGCAAGCGCTACCGTCTGGGCCTATATGTCAGCGCGCGTAACCAAGGTGAAAGGCAGTCGAACGGTTTCATCGAGCACAACGACCGTCAATGCTGATCCAGGCGTTGTCTCGCGCGGCATGGTTGCACTGGGTTCCAATACCGTTACGATAGATAGCTACAAGTCTTCAAAGGGCGCCTACGGAGGGTATCTGGCGGCGAACACCTTTGAGGGACAGTTCGGGACCTCAAATAGAGGCAGCCGGGGCGATGTGCGCACCAATAACGAATTGATAAATGGCGTATATGGTTATCTCGATATCACCAATGGCGTGGTGACCGGCAACGCCTATTCTACATTTTTTGAAGACGGCACGAATGGTAAATTAGTGAACGGCGACTGGGTTACAGACGGCCCGCCACTTCTTCCGCCACCTCCAGGCCCGATCCACGTTGATTCCACCAAAGTGATGTACACCCAGAATCCAGATCCAACCGTTTTCTTTGGTAGTGCAGAAGTACCATCTTACTCGGGGCATAAAACATACGGTGAGCCGAAGTTGACGTTTCCACCTATTCCCGCCATACCCTCGCCGACAGGGAATACGTATAACTACAACACCGCCGCAAGCGCCACGCTTCCGGCAGGCAACTATAACAATGTTAACATCTCCAAAGGCCAGCTCACGGTCCCCGGTGGCACCTACGGAACGCTGGACCTGTCGTCCTCGGGCAAGGTTGTGCTGGGCACGCCAGGCCAGACAACGACGTATAACTTCCAGGGGTTCGTCACGGGCGCCCAGACTCAGATCATTTATGCCGGGCCTGTAGTCATTAACGTCAAAAGCAGCCTGGATATAGGCGGTCAAGGTGTCATCTCCGACCTTTCGACGCCGGCCTCGGCGGTTCATTGGAACTTCCAAGGGGGAAATAACGAGGTGGTTCAGATTCATGGCGGCGGCAACACCGTAGGGGTTTTCTACGCGCCTAATAATCAGTTGAAACTCTACGGTAATGGCGATTTTTTCGGAGCAATTGCCGCCAAATCTGTCGATCTAGCCGGAGGCACCAAGATCCACATTGATGAAGATGCCATACTGCCGGTTACCACAACTAAGAAGGTCGTCGTGACGGCTATCATAACGGTTGGCTATACGGGCGACATATACAGTCTCTGGAGGATCACCCAGCAGATCGACTGACATCAAACTGATGAAAGATCGATATCCGCCACGATACTCGAAGGCACAGGCCGCACCAGGTGAATAAGCGAGGCGTCTCCTCGCGCTTTGCGCTGCCCGGCGGCTAGATGCCTACTCCAAAATTCCCCCCGCACAGCCTTCAGGAGCTGGGGGTGACAGCTCTGGAGGCGGCGAGGAACCACGGGTTGGAAGCGGACTGTAAACGCTCCAGTGCTCCTACTAGTGGGGCGTGCGGCCCTTAGCTCGCTTCCAACCTGTGACCTCGTGCAGTGCGAGACGGTAGCGCAAACGAACTTCTGCGCTCACCGGAATACCGGAGTTCCCTCATCTGACACAAGTCTGAGACCGAAGCGGCCAGGAGCACTCAAGCAGGCGCCGCATTATCCACCTACCGCCAAGCCTTACTTCGTCCATTCGTTGCCAGCCGGGCGGCCATTGGCTATTATCCTTCCGGCGGTCGCGGGTATGATAAAGACAATCGAGTGGACAGAGGAAGGCGTCGTGATGATAGATCAGCGCCTGTTGCCCACTCAGGAACTCTATCCCGTATTCAAGACCTGCGAAGAAGTAGCCAAAGCTATCGAGGATATGGTCATTCGCGGCGCTCCGGCCATTGGAGTGGCCGCGGCCATGGGAATAGCGATCGGCGTCAAGAACTCAAACGCCACATCTCTCGAAGCGTTGGAAGTCGAATTCGCACAACTGTGCGCGCGCATCTCGCGCACGCGTCCTACGGCCGTGAATCTATTCTGGGGCGTTGAACGGATGGGCTGGGTCTTCAATCGCGCGCGCCGTGAAGGCGCATCCATCGCTGCGATCAAGTCGCTATTGGTGAACGAGGGCTGCAGTATCCACCGCGAGGATATAGAGAGCAATCGACGCATGGGAAGCTTCGGGGCGGATCTCATACCCGACAAAGCCACCGTCCTCACTCATTGCAACGCGGGCGCCCTTGCCACCGCCGGCTACGGAACGGCGCTCGGCGTTATTCGCGCTGCCGTAGAAGCAGGTAAACGCGTGCATGTGCTCGCCGATGAGACACGACCCTTCTTGCAGGGGGCTCGCCTGACCGCCTGGGAACTGGCTAAGGACGACATACCGGTCACGGTGATAACCGATGGGATGGCCGGACACTTTTTGAAATCGGGCAAGGTCGACTGTGTTATAGTCGGAGCGGACCGCATCGCGGCCAATGGCGACGTTGCAAACAAGATCGGCACCTACATGGTCGGAATTGCGGCGCACGAGAATAACATTCCATTCTACGTCGCGGCGCCGCTGTCGACCGTGGATCTCAAACTCAATTCTGGCGACGAAATACCGATCGAGTCGCGCCTCCAGAGCGAGGTCACTCATTTTCGCGGCCAGCAAGTCGCCCCGGACGGCGTTGCTGCCGCCAACCCTGCGTTCGACGTGACACCCCACCGCTACGTATCGGCCATAATCACCGATGCGGGCGTCGCGCGCGAGCCTTACGACACGAGCTTAATGGCACTCTTCGAAGGAAAGAAAGGAAAGAAGTGATTGCAGATTGCGGATTGCGGATTCGCCGCCACTGTCGAGTTCTGAAATCCGACTCCAATCTCCGCCTCGCTCCAATCCGCAATCCGAAATCCGCAATCCGCAATTCCCAGCTATGCAATTAGAACACAGGATCGGACAGCTTATTTTGATCGGCGTGCCGGGGGTCAGCCTCGACCTCATTACGCGCGGAATGCTCGAGACTATTCAGCCAGGGGGCATATTCCTCAATGGGCAGAACATCGAGAGCGCGCAGCAAGTGGTCGAGCTCACTTCGTCCATCCGGTCGATCTTGCAAGTACCTCCGCTTGTCACCGTCGATCAGGAGGGGGGAAGAGTCGATCGGTTGAAGTCTGTCTTTTCGCCTATGCCGTCGGCCGATCTCATGCGCGCGTCTGGAGATGCGTCACTAGCCGATCGACTGGGTGAGATCACAGCCGAGGCGTTGCGCACGCTGGGATTTAACGTAGACCTTGCGCCGGTGCTGGACATCGCAGTCGACGATTCGGCCGACAATGGGCTGAAGGGCCGTTACCTCGGAGACTCCGCGGCGCAGGTGGTTCGGCTGGCCGGAGCCTATCTGGAGGGACTTCAGCGCGGGGGCGTCATCGGCGTCGGCAAACACTTTCCCGGTCTGGGCGCATTAGCGTCGGATACTCACACGACTCTGCCGACTATTGGGAGATCACGCGATGAAATAATGAGGCAAGACCTGTTGCCTTACCTCGATCTGTTCAGCAAGATCAACGCCAGGCTCAATGCCCTGATGATTTCTCACGCGCACTATCCGGCATTCGATGGTCCCTCCCCGCTTCCGGCATCGCTTTCCAGAAACATCGTCAGCGGGTTGCTTCGCGATGAATTGCAGTTCAGGGGCCTCGCCATCACCGACGATATCGAAATGGGCGCTATCACGGGAAGCCGCGACGTGAGCGAAGCGGCTGTATTGGCAATTGAAGCCGGCAACGACATGATCCTGATGACCGGATCTCCTGAGCGAGCCACAGCGGTCTGGCAGGCGATGGTCGATGCAGCACGGGCAGGGCGCATCACCCAGACTCATATCAGCCGGGCCTTCGATCACATAGCAAGAGTCAAATCCATGGTCTCGCCTCCCCATGCACTCAGCGATGTGGCAGTGACACGCCTCCGTGAGCGCATCGCCGAATTAAACCTCGTCCTGCAACATTCGAAATGAATACCAGATCCGCCGGCAGACCCGGCGTTGTCGAGACGGCTCACAGGTGCGGTCCCCTGTGGCGGTCCCCATTCGGGAATGATCTTGCTTCGGCCACTGTGAGCCGGCGCTACGCGCCTTCCTCCATCTTTAAGTCGCCTCTCATTCTCTTGCTTGCGGCAATACTCCTCGCCTCCAGCACCGCCTGCCGGCGCGGGAGGACGCCAGGCACGCTGGTCATCGCCATCGAGGCGCCGCCCCCCGGATTCGATCCACGGTTCTCTTCGACTGATGGAATCTCGGCGCGTGTGATGCAGTTGATCTACGACACGCTTCTTGTTAAGCGCGAGGACTTCGAGTTTGCGCCTTCCCTCGCCGAACGCTTCGAGGAGTCCGAAGACCACACGACCTTCACTTTCCATCTGCGCTCCGGTGTAATGTTTCACAACGGCAAGCCGCTGACATCCGCGGATGTGAAATACACGTTTGACTCACTGGTGGCGCTGAAGTCGCCCATAAGAGGCTTGCTCGATAAGATTAGCTCGATTGAAGCGCCCGATCCCGCGACCGTGGTCTTTAAGGCGCGCGAGCCCTATTACACTTTCATTGGCAACCTGCCCGTGATCGGCATCATTCCGCAGGACGCCGGGCTCGAGATGGGGAATTCTCCAGTCGGCAGCGGTCCATACAGGTTCGTCTCGTACTCCGAAGGCGATGGGGTTCGCCTCGAAGCGAACAACGACTACTGGAAGGGCCCGCCCGTCATTTCCCGTATTCACATCAGAGTGGTGGGCGACAACAGCACCCGGCAGGCGGAACTGATGAGCGGCGCGGTCGATCTCGCTTACAATGCGCAATTCGATCCGGAGACGATTCGCGCTCTTCAAAACCGCCACGGCATGCAGGTGGTCATAGGCGAGGGGACCAACATAGATTATCTGGGCTTGAACCTCTCGCCGGCGTCGAAGCTCTCGAACCAGAAGGTGCGTCAGGCGATCGCCTACGCAATAGAGCCCGAAGTGATCATCCATCGCCTGCTCAGAGATCAGGCGAGGCAGGCCGACGCCATCATGCCGCCGGAGCACTGGGCTTACGACAAGAACGTTACGGTATACCAACACGATCCGGAGCGCTCGAAGCTGTTACTCGACGAAGCCGGTTACGCGGATGCCGACGGTGACGGCGCTGAGCCGCGGCTCACCCTTAGGCTCATGACATCGACCGCTCAGTTGTCGCGCAACATCGGCTCGATTCTGCAAGAGCAGTTGCGAGGGGTCGGCATAAGGCTCGAGCTTGAGTCGCTCGAACGGGCGACTCTATTCGACCGCATAAACAAATCTCAATTCGACCTGTACTATCTGCGAAGCATAGGAGCCAATCAGAGCACCGACATTTTTCAGTTTGTCTACCACAGCCGCTATCAGGATCCTGAATTCAACGACGCCATCGCCAGGCTGCGCGCGGTGAGCGACCGGTCCCAGATGAGACCTCTGCTTGATAAGATTGCCTCGATCCTGGAACGGAAGGAATACTGTACTAACGCAGAGGTCGAGAGTCTTGCAAGGATGGCGCAGCACGCTTCCCCTGCCGAGACTCAGAGGCAGTACTACCTCCAAATCGCCGGTGTCCTCACGGAACGGGGCGGGCAGAACAGAATGCGCTACTGCAACCCTCGAGTCGATGAATGGATTAACGCAGCCGACAGGGTGAACGATCGCGCGGCCAAGATCGAGTTCTATTCGAAGATTCAGGAGACCGTCTCCGAAGACCTCCCTCAAATCTATCTGTGGTATTCTGCCAACGTTCTGGTCGCGCGCTCCCGAGTCCGTAACATCCAGATTGAGCCGACCGGCTCCTGGTTCTTCATCACCAAACTGACGCTGGAGGACTGAGGAAGTGACTCGCAGAAGCGGAGACCCCGAAACCTCGCAGGATGAGAAGGGCGCCCTATCACCCCGTCTTCGCGCCGCCCTATCACGCAGCACGATCATCATCGGCCTCGTAAGTCTGATGGCCGATATCAGTTCCGAGATGATCTACCCGCTGCTCCCGATCTTCCTCACTCAGACTCTGGCCGCGCCGGCAACCATCGTCGGGCTGATCGAAGGCATAGCGGTTGGAACCGCGAGCATAGTGAGCGGCGTATCAGGCCGGATTTCGGATCTCATAGGACGGCGTAAACCGGTCGCCTTCGTCGGCTACTTGTTGACGGCGTTATCGAGGCCGCTGATAGCCTTCGCCGCCGGGTGGCCGGTGGTGCTTGGAGCGCGTTTCGCCGACAGGTTCGGCAAAGGCATACGGACAGCACCACGCGACGCCCTTCTGTCCGAGTCTTCGACCGCAGAAAATCGCGGATATGCCTTTGGATTCGAGCGAGCGATGGATTCGGCCGGCGCCGTGATAGGGCCGCTCTTCGGTCTCTTCCTATACGCCTGGGTGGGGCTGAATATACGTAACGTATTCCTGCTCTCCTGCATTCCGGCTGCAATAGCGTCGCTGTTGATACTCACGGTACGGGAACGGCGCGGCGATATTATCACCGGCGCTAAGAGCCTGAAGCTTACGTTCGCTGGAACGACTCGGGAGTACCGCCGCTTGTTGATCGTTGTCGGAGTCTTTGGTCTGGCGAACTCGGCCAACGCGTTCTTGATCCTGCGGGCGCAGGGCCTGGGCCTGAGCACGCAGTCGACGATCATCGCTTATGCGCTCTACAACGCGGTAGCCGCGCTGTGCTCGATTCCGGCCGGCAAGGCGAGTGATCGTCTGGGCCGGCGCGATTTGCTGATCATCGGTTACTCGATTTACGCGCTGGCCTACTTTGGCTTCGGGGTAACGACCGACGTGCGGTTGGTCTGGCCGTTGTTTGCGTTCTTGGGATTGTTTCCAGCGCTAACAGATGGAGTGGCAAAGGCATTGGCGACGGACACCGCCGGAAGCGCGGGCCGCGCGACTGCGATTGGAATTTACTCAGGCGTAATAGGGGGCACGCAAATTCTAGCGAGCTACATTGGCGGGTTGTTGTGGGACAAGATAGACCCGGCCGCGACGTTTTATTTTGGGACGGTGTTGGCGGCGTTGTCGGTCTTGTTGCTATTCGTACTCTTACCCTCCCGAGTGAACAAGCAATCCCAATGAATGTAATAGGGAAGGCGAGAGTGTCTCATCGCGACCGGGTGGCTGCGCGATCGTCTGTGTGGGTTACGTCTGTGAGGGATCTTGCCGTTTCATTACGCCTTACCGGAATCATAACGGGTTTTGTTTCCAGTCAGCTTTCTTCTCAGCCATTTCAATCCTGGCTTTTTTCAGCCACTTCTCATTGTCCAGTCGAGTCTCAATCCATGCGGCCATCTGGCCAATGTTGCTGACGCCCCGCTCTATGTACATACAGCCTTTTTCCTTCCGGAGGTTTTTCGCATTGGGCATGCTCCATGGGAAGTGTTTCGCAACCTTCTCTATGTCTACACATGAGCCGCCCCATTTCCGGCCAAAGGAATTGACAATGATCCAGGCATTCCTATCATCGTCCCAGCCCGTCAGTAAGACCTCGTGATCTCCCATCGGCACCCGCTCGTCTGTCGTCGGGCAATAGACTCCCCGATGATAATCCTTCTCCCGGTAGTGATCGAACTCCAAATTCACGCCCTTGCTGACCAGCACCGCCAGAGTGCCATACTCGAGCAACGCTCGTTTCATCTTCCGAATAGAGCCTTCACCCCTTGGAACCAATACCGGATTGCTCTCGAACACAAAACACCATGCCAGCGCTTTGATTCCGTTCTGATTCTCCTCTTTACAGGGACCCTGCTTCCCCATCAATGCTCCGGAGTCATCAATCGGTACACCCTCTTCATTAAACTCAAACAGGCGGGCGCCCTTTTTCATGAAGTGGTCGAACGCATCGGCATGGTGACCGCCTTCACAACTGCCGCCACTGACGCAATCCAACACTCCCTGAACGCAAAGCGCGATCTGAATAACCGGAGTGGGGTCCTCAATACTAAACAGCCTGGCCCTGTTGACGTTGTACATGAGCCGGCTTTCAAACGCTTCGGCAGCCGCGAACGCCCAGCAGCTGTTGCAGGGTCCTTGATTTCTCGGTGAGGTGACAATCCCGGACAACCGCCAGTCGAAATACGGCAGCGCCGAAACCAG
>DASYSA010000545.1:0-3097 GCA_036003885.1 Blastocatellia bacterium
GAGGAGGGCAGAGTAACGTCGCCCGAATCGCGTTGAAAGCATGATTATTTGTTGTCCTATGGGGCGAAGTCGATCCGGAGGGGTGTCCGGAGCGTCAATCCTGTCTGGGCAATCCGGCAACAGTATAAACCATCCGTCAAGAGCTATCCACAGATGTCGCAGATTTCGCAGATGTGAGGATCGTATTGTGGATTAACCCGGATCACGTTGTTGCTTTTTCATCTGCGGCATTTGCGTGATCTGTGGATTGTCCTGGGCGGCATCTGCGTAATCTGTGGCTGATCCCGATGATTTATCGCGCCTTCATGACAGTCGAGGCGAAGCAACGGCTGCAGGCCGTATAGCTTTCAGCTTTTGCCTGCGACAGAGATATGGCCTGGTGTTTCTTGCCCAGGAATTCGCAGGTCACCCTGTGATAGGTGCGGTCTGCCCCTGAGACAAAGACGGACTGTTCAGATGGCGAGACCGGCCCCGACATAGCAGGCACGTTCGGCCCGAGATCAGAAGGGAGAAGCGGGCTGATCTTCTTCGACTTCTCGTCCCTGGTTGTTGGACTCGTAGAGGTT
Organism: Blastocatellia bacterium; assembly: GCA_036003885.1. Lineage (GTDB taxonomy): Bacteria > Acidobacteriota > Blastocatellia > UBA7656 > UBA7656 > DASYSA01. The sequence continues at coordinate 567 of DASYSA010000545.1, forward strand.
GGTGGCTGATTCGTAGAAGCGACCATTGGGTTTGCCGGATTCGGACTGCTCGATCCCCATATGCCGCGCATGGCTTGCATGGCCTCGCGTTCGAAAGCGCGAAACTCATCGATCCGGCGAAAGGATTCAATATCCCTCAGAAATGCATGGCCTTGCCTGATCATCTCACCGTTGAACAGAGTGCCATCCTGTGTGTAGACGTAGGCGAGCGTCTGCCCGGCGGTGCCCTTGTTTCCGGTGGCTGCGTTTGCAGTGTCGAACTCGAGCCGGACCTTCTGGCCCACCAGCGAAGATTGAGCGAATGCGAGGGACTTCTCGGCATAGCGTCCGTAGATCTCTTTGGGTCCCTTTCCGTCTGGTGTCTCAATCCCGATCATCTGCACCGGACCGACGTCTTCGACCTCGATAATGTCAGCCCTTACTATTCTGGTAACCCGATGAAAGTCTTGATTCGGGGTGTCCTTTGTGTCGGTCACTACCGCCGCGCCCGCAAGGGTGGCTGCTTCGCGAGAGGTACCAGCAAGAGGCTTCTGCTGATTGCCTGTCGTGGTTGCGTACTTTGAAGTTACAAAGCCGGCCGCAAAGCCGCCGACAAGTGCGAGCACAACGTAGAGCGCGACCTGGCGACGTTCCATTCCGATATTCCATCGAAGAGAAGGGTTGGCTGATTCAGATTCCAGCCTATGTGGGTTAATTGATTCCATTGGTTCTCGCTTCTCGAAGGCCACTGCGTTCTCCGGTGATGGACAACATGCGGCCGTTCTGTAATCCGGGGCACCTGCGGGGGAAATGCCAAAAGGATTGTCTCACCGATCCGGGCGCTGAGTCAACGAGTCAAGGTCGGGGCGATTGTAGTACACACCTGCATGTCGGAGAAACTGGAATGACGATTTCACCTAATAAAAATGGGCACTTTTGGCGCTTTTTTAGTTGCATCTTTTAATTTAGTGTAGTAATCTTCGGGTCGAAGAAAACCCCCTGCCTTGCTGACTCGAACGGGGCGGCCGAGCAGGGGTTTCCTTTTGGGGCCAGGCGGGTGAGGGTGATTGGTTCTCTACACCGCTTGATGTTCTCAACCTTATTACTACATACCCTGTGCAGTGAGCACAGAGACCAAGACAGAAAGAGAGATAGACGATTCTATGTCATCAGCAAAACCAGCAGCCAAGAAGATGTCCAAGACGCAGCTTACGGCGGAATTAGCTGAAGCGACCGGGACGAGCAAGAAGATCGCGGCCCAGTTCATCGAGAGCTTGTCCGGGATAGCCTATCGCGAAGCAAAGAAAGCCGGCGAGTTTACGATTCCAGGAATAGGAAAGTTGGTCAAGCAACAACGCAAGGCGCGTGACGGTCGAAACCCGGCAACCGGTGAGACGATCAAGATACCGGCCAAAACGGTCATCAAATTTCGCGTTGCGAAGGCTGCAAAGGATTCAGTCCTCGGCGCCAAGAAATAGATTCGACGGCCCCGGCGGTCGGGGCTGTTCACCTAACGGACCTTCGTCTCCGCCTCTGACCGCTGAAGGGGCTCGCAGTGGACTGAGCCTTGTAGATCTCGAGTCATCCTCACAAAGTAATCCAGGATGTCACCGCGAGCCCCTTGTACGCCTGATAGCCGCCGATAATCACTCAGTTGCGCACCTCGTCGTCGTGCGAGACCACCTGACTCTCTAAAGTTCTAACTGGTTGGGTGCGGCGCTGATCGACTGCGGCGCTCTTGTCGCCATACTTTCAGAATTGTCCACACTATTCGGGCCCCGGCTCGAACTGACCCCGATACGGTGCCAGCCACCTTAGAGGCGCCAGCCGCACGGTTGCGCCAGGTCACAGGAATCTCCGTGACCCGCAGCCCTCGAGAAGCCGCCTTGGTTTGCATCTCGATTGACCAGCCATACGTCTCCTCGCTCATTTCAAGTGACTTCAGCGCTGAGCGCTTGATCGCGCGGAAGGGCCCCATATCCGTATACCGCACACCATAGATCACTCGGATCATCAACGACGCGAGCTTCGATCCTAAAACCTGCGCCGCAGTCATCGAGTTCTTCTCCCGTTGGCCGAGCAGCCGCGAGCCAAGGACCAGGTCGTAGTCTCCTTCGAGGATGGGCTCGAGCAACAGCAGCATTTCGCCCGGATCATCCGACAGATCGGCGTCCATCTGGACGACGATCTCACAGTCGGCGGACAGGCTCTCCGCGCCCCGCCGCATCGCACGTCCATAGCCCCGTTTCGGCTGCGAAACGACACGAGCCCCGGCCTTCAACGCTTCTTCGACGGTCCGATCAGTTGAGCCGTTGTCGACCACTATCACCTCGCAGGGCATCTCCCGTGGAATTGCAGCGACTGTTCGCCCGATGACCTCTTCTTCATTGAGTGCCGGTATGATGATTGCGATGGTTGCGATAGCTGGCATTGTGGGAGTTGGGAATGCGACCCAATCGTATTACGCGGCCAGCCGTCTTTCAAGCGCGCATGCGGACTTGAGGCTCGGCGGATCCGGTGCGTAGACTATCCGCCATGCCGTATAAGCAGCC
>DASYSA010000546.1:0-3200 GCA_036003885.1 Blastocatellia bacterium
CCCCGAACATTTCGAGGGGACGGTTCACATGCACCACCTGGTCACGAAAGAGGAGAGCCAGGAACTGGAGATCATTGCCGTTTTCTTCGATAATGGCGCCCGAACCCGACCTCATATTCATTCGACCGATCAAGTCCTGGCCGTCGTCGAAGGTGAGTGCATCGTAGCCGACGAGTCTGAGCGCAAGCATCTTCATCCCGGCGATCACGCCTTCACTCCGGCGGGGCGCTGGCACTGGCACGGCGCAGCACCGGGTGAGTTCGCCTGCCACGTTTCTATCCGTAAACCCGGACCGACTGCATGGGATGTTCCCAGGCGCGATTGGTAGTACGAGAACAAGCGAGATGGGAGCAGACGCGCCCGATCACCAATCCTCACTCAAACTCAACTCCGAACTCAGAATAATGATCGTTGCCGGCGAGGCCTCCGGCGACAAACACGGAGCCGCGCTCGCGCGGTCGCTCGTCGATCTCTATCCCGAAACGAGATTCGAACTGTTCGGTTCGGGTGGCGACGAGATGCGCTCGGCAGGAGTCGAGACGCTCGTGGACGCCCGTGAGGTTGCCATCATTGGAGTGCCTGAAATAGTCCGAGCTCTGGGCAGGCTCTACCGCGCATATAGAAGGCTCCTCGAGGCTGCCCGAGAACGTAAGCCCGATGTTGTGGTATTGATCGACTGGCCGGACTTCAATCTGAGACTCGCGCGGCGTCTCCATCGGGAGGGATTCAAGGTTGTTTACTACATCAGCCCGCAGGTGTGGGCGTGGCGTAAGTATAGAGTTCGAGCAATTCGCCGCGATGTCGACCGCATGCTGGTCATCCTCCCTTTTGAGGAGAAGTTCTACGAAGAGGCAGGCGTGCAGGTCGAGTACGTGGGCCACCCGCTTGCGGGGGCCGTGCGGTCCACCACTACGCGCGAGGAGTTTTGTGCCCGCCATGCTTTTGTTCCTGACCGGCCGATCATCGCTCTTCTTCCTGGGAGTCGCGAGAAAGAGGTCCATTATCATCTGCCGGCCATGCTGGAGGCAGCAAAGAAAATTCGAAATGCGAAATTCGAAACGCGAAATTCGGAGGCGGTCGACGGGGTAATTTCGAATTTCGAATTTCGAATTTCGAATTTCCTCATTCCCCTCGCGTCAACAGTCAGCCGCAACCAGATCGACACCATTCTTAAGGAAGCCGGCGCTCCGGGCGACATCGACGTCAAACTCGTTGAGCAGGATACCTACAACACGCTTTTCCACTCTTCATTCGCGGTCGTTGCAAGCGGAACGGCCACCGTTGAAGCCGCGTTGGCCGGCGTTCCTATGGTGATCATCTACCGGGGATCAGAGTTGAACTGGCGGTTGATTCGCCCTCTCATCCATCTCGACACATTTGGCATGGTGAACCTGATCGCGGGCCGGCGGATCGTGCCGGAACTGATGCAGCACGACGTCACCGGGGACAAGATCGCAAACGAAGTCACCGCCCTTCTGACAGACCCAAAGCGCCTGGCCCTGATGAAACTGGATCTGGGCGAGGTGCGCGAGCGGCTCAGGTCGGGCGGCGGTTCGGCGTCTCATCGTGCAGCTCGCGCCGTCATCAGCCTCATTAGCCAACCCCGGCAGACGATTCACGGGAAATATTCACCCTCCGCTTCGTAGTTGTCATATAGTCGTCCAGGTTGAGCGACTAATACTTCAGACAAACAGACAGGGAGTGTTCGGAACCGCATGGAAGATTCAGAGCTCCGGGCTCTCTTAGAGATGAACCATCAAGCCAGTTACGGCTGGGCGCTAGGTTGTTGTTCGCGCGATCCGGCCGAAGCGGAGTCGGTGCTCCAGACTGTGTATCTCAAGGTATTGGAAAGACGCGCGCGATTCGATGGGCGATCCTCCTTCAAGACCTGGCTGTTTGCGGTGATCAGGAAGACGGCTCTCGACGAGCGCCGGCGAAGTATGCTGCGGGGATTGAGGCTGGTCAGACTGGGGCGGGACGCCTTGTTTCGCGCCCCGGAAGAGAGTCCCGATCAGGCGGTCTACAGATCGCAGATCGAGATACTGTTTCGGCGCGCGCTCTCATCGCTGCCGAGGCGGCAAAGGGAGGTCTTGCAGCTTGTTTTCTATCATGACTTCACCGTGGCGGGAGCCGCCGAAGTGATGGGATGTTCGATAGGTTCGGCTCGCACTCACTACGAACGCGGCAAGAAGCGACTTTACAAACTGATTGATGAGACGGGGGTATTCGATGAATCGGGACTGGCGAGAGAAGAGAATAAGACAACTGTTCAATGAGCTTGGCCGTGAGGACGAGCGTAAAGCACCAGGCTTCGCAAACGTGTTGCAGGCCGTATTGATGAGGAGTCGAGGGCCTGGCCGCAGACTGCGTTATTGGCGACTGGCCGCCGTAGTGGCTATGCCGGTCCTGGCCATCGTTGTCGCTCTACTGCTGCTGGCTAGCCATCCGACCGGGCCTGCTCCCCCGGGGGACTTCACGACTCTTCAGACTATTCCCTCACCCGTTCCTTCTAACCCCGGGCTTAGCCCGGAGATTGTGCCGCCGACATATATGGGGCATTTCCGACCGGTCCCTTTGAAGCGGTCGCAATGGCGAAGGCCGGCCTCGCCGACTCACAACTCAACAGTACTCATCTCGCAGTGGCAGTCTCCGACCAACTTTCTATTGAGAGTGCCCGGCAATGAGCTACTGAAGAGCCTTCCACGAGTCCCGGATTCATCCCCAGGCATCACTAAGAGCCTGATCGAAAAACACAATTGAAGCGGAGGAAACAATGAGACGGATATTCTTAGCATCGACAATTTTTCTCCTCGCGGGAGTCCAATCGGTTTGGGCACAGCAACCGCAACCCGGCAGTGACCCGATCGGCGATAGCTTCATTCCGCCCGAATTGATCATGCAACATCAGCAGGAGATCGGTCTGAGCCCGGACCAGAAGAGTTTCATCAGCGCCGAGCTCCAGAAGGCTCAGGCAAGGTTCAACGAACTCCAGTGGCAGCTGGCGGCTGAAATGGAGACGATGGCCTCTCTTGTTAAGCAGGAGAAGGTAGACGAAGCTCAGACGCTGGCGCAGCTCGACAAGGTACTCAACCTCGAGCGTGAGATAAAACGCACCCATATTGCGTTGGTCATCCGAATCAAGAACCGACTCAGCGCCGAGCAGCAGGCCCGGCTGCAGGAGATAAAGCACAAGTCCGGGC
>DASYSA010000547.1:0-3230 GCA_036003885.1 Blastocatellia bacterium
GGAGAGTGACGTAGATCTTGCCCGGCGGCTTTAAGATTAAGAAGCTCGGTTGTACCGAACTCTCGCATGGGTGTCATTTGCTGCGGCTCCAGCCCTTCATTTGTGAAGCGTCGTCCCGAATTGAGAGGAACGTTGCCATTCTTCGTTCGTGACCCCGACGCACCGCTGAAGACCCTAATGACAAACGAGAAACGCGAAACGCGAAACGCGAAACGCGAAACGAATCACACACCAATAACCTCACGCAGGGGCCGGCTCGGAAGGTACGGATCGATTCGGATTTGAGAGGGACGATTGAGCACCTGGTCAACCAGGAGTTTCGCCGTGGCGAGGGAGGTCGTAATTCCGAGCCCCTCGTGTCCGGTTGCGAGGTAGAGCCGTTCGTGACCCGGGCAAAGTCCGATCAGCGGAAGCTTATCCGGCGTCGCGGCCCTGAATCCCGTCCACACTCGAATGGCCGAGAGCCCGGTCAGCCCAGGCATGTACTCGAGCGCACGCGCCAGCATTCTCCCTAGTATTACCGGATCAACCCTTGAATCTTCGATTCCGTACTGGCGCGAAGAGCCGATCAGCACCTGGCCCGTGCGCCTGGGCTGAATGTTAAAGGCAACCGAGTCTACTGTCAGCGAGTGCGCGCTCTTCAAGTATCCCAACTCGACAAGCTGATGATGCACGAAGCCGGGATATCGATCGGTGATCACAAGATGGCCCTTCCTCTTTTGAACGTCGATTCCTGGAGTGAGGTCGGGCGACCAACTGCCGGTCGCATTGACCGTCAGGCCGCTTCCGATGAACGTGCCGTCGTTTAACTTCACTCCGTCTTCGGTCAGCGCAATAGCGGGCTGTCCGAGGCACAGAACGGCCCCGTGCGCCTGGGCGCGTTCTAGCAAGTAGCGCGCGGCTGAGGGCGGATAAATCACCGCATCGTCGGGCACGAGCAAGCCCCCGGCCAGACCTTCGCTCAAGTTAGGTTCGGCGTCACGAAGCATCTGAGCATCCAGCACCTCGACCGGCACACCGCGTATCCCGTAGACCGCTTGCTTGCGATTCACCTCTCCGATCTCTTCTTCATCGGCGGCGACCCAGATTGTGCCGCAGGCTTCGTATTCGACGTCGGCGGGCAACTCCGGGGCGAGCTCTTGCCAGAGGACCTGTGAATAACGCGTGAGATCGAACTGGGCGTCTGAATCGTCCATCACGACGATGTGACCCATACCAGCCGCGGTGGCGCCGCCTGCGATGATGCCGCGATCGACAATGACGACGGCCATTCCTTCACGCGCCGCTTCATACGCGCAGGCAGCGCCGACAATGCCGGCGCCCACAATGGCGAGGTCATAGGTTCGAGTGGTCATCCAGAAATCCCAAAACGGAATGGAGGTCGTTGATTGCCAAACAGCGGCGCAACCTCCGCTGGTCGTGTGCCTTCTGAATACTCATCAGATTGAGCGTTGCCGGCATATCGGCCAACTGTATGCCGAAGGATTCCCGAGCGTCAATACATGTGGGGTACTATTCGCTGCCCCTGCGGAAGGCGCGAGACCGGCTGTAGAATTCTTTGCCGAGGTTGCAGATGTCTCTGTGATCGCGGCCAGGAAGTTGACGCCCGACACCGGGTCTTGTTGCGAACCAGGCCGTTACTGGGAAGGTCGCCGGACGGTAAACTGATCCGAAAGAACGCCAGTCGAGTTTCTGACGCGCACTGCAACAGTCTTGCCAGGGGCGATCTGAAGCCCGGCTTTTTTGGCGATCAGTCTCTCGCCTGGAGTTTGATCATCCCTCCTGGTCTTCTGCGATTTTCCATCCACCTCCAAAACCGCGGTCTCATCGAATGTATTTCCAGTCACGATCAGCTTATTGCCGCGCAGTGAAGCGCCGGTGATGGTGGGGATCGGCAAGCCGCTGTCATAGCGCGCTACGGCAAACCCTGACGTCGACCCGGCCGCCGTCCACGCCTCTCCTGCCGCTACAATCATGCCGTTAGCTTGGATCGCGAGCGCGTTCAGCCTGTCCACGTTGCCAAAGAAATCTGTCACCACTTTGCCGCGGGACCCAAGAGAACGATCGAGACTCCCATCGGTTCTGTATCGAGCCATGGCAAAATCCGATACATTTAAAACGTCAGTGCTGCCGCCCGCTACAATTTTTCCATCCGGTTGGAGCGCAAGCGCCACGCAGGTCTCGCTTCCCCCGAAATCCGTTGATACCCTGCCGCCCGAGCCGAAAGAGAGGTCGAGGCTCCCATCCGCATTGAAACGGAAGAGACCAAAATCCCAGTCACCAGGATTGCCGCAATACACGCATCGTGCCGTGTGCCCGCCTATCACCGGCTTTCCATCGGACTGAATAACGAGAGCATAGGCCACGAATACCTGGTTCGGGACCGGGGAAGTGAAGAAATTTACACGAATCTTGCCGGCTGAACCGAAGGTGGAATCCAGACTACCATCGCCGTTGTAACGCGCCAGAAGCGTGTCCCCGTCAAAGAATGAGTTACCCGCGGCCACAAGCTTTCCATCATCCCCGAGCGCGAGGCCAACTACTGAATCCAAGACCGAAAAGTCTGTGGTCACCTTTCCGCTCGAGCCAAAAGTTTCATCCAGAGTTCCATCCGAGTTGTATCGGGCGACGGCAAAATCGGCAGCATCGGTGTCTGCGAAAGCGTGACCAGCTGCGACAATCCTGCCGTCCGGCTGGAGTACCATCGCCAGGCATAAGTCCGAATGGCCGAAGAAGTCGGTCTCGACTTTTCCACCTGATCCGAAGGTTTCATCGAGGCTGCCATCAGAATTGTAGTGAACCAGGGCAAAATCGGGGCCACCGCTCTTCCCGCTGTATGTCGTACCCGCCGCCACGATCTTACCATCGCGCTGTATCGCCAGCTTGTTCAGCACAGTCCCGCCCGGCCCGAACTCGGTCATCACCCCGCCCCCCAGACCGAACGTCAAGTCGAGGTTGACTTTGGGGTGAAAGCGTCTGATCGCGAAAGCCGTCGATGTGTCGCCAGACGCTACTCCGCCGACTACGATCTTTCCGTCTTCCTGAATAGCAACACAGGTAGCCCGGATCACCCGGCCGAACGAGGTCGCCACTCGCCCCTGAAAGCCAAAGTTGGCGTCCAGGTCGCCGGAGTCAGCCTGGGATGGACCGAGTAGTAACAGGGAACACAATAGAGTCAGAAGCGCTGTTGCAGTACGACTGAGTGCTCTGGTAGTCATTTCTGAATTCTC
>DASYSA010000548.1:0-14988 GCA_036003885.1 Blastocatellia bacterium
AGGATCTAGGATTTAGGATCTAGGATTTTAGGATCTAGGATAATCTAGGATCCGTAGGATTAGCAGCAAGAATTCAGGAATTAGGTAAGTAGTGGATCTAACCTCCTTCGCGATGGTGACTCCCATCGAGCAGCATCACTACTAGATCCTAGATCCTAAATCCTAGATCCTAAATCCTAGGTCCTAAATCCTAGATCCTAAATCCTAGATCCTAAATCCTAAATCCTAGATCCTAAATCCTCGATGGAGAGACCCAATGATTGATCTTAAAGGCAAGGTTGCAGTGATAACGGGCGCGTCGCGTGGAATCGGAGCGGCAACCGCTCTCAGGTTCGCTGACGCTGGGGCATCGCTCGTGCTCAACTATCTCAAACACGAAGGCGACGCCGAGCGAATTGCACAGGAGGCGCGCAAGCGAGGCGTGCGAGCGATTACCATATGCGCCGATGTCTCCCGATTCGGAGATGTCCGCGCTCTGTTCGACCAGGCTCTCGCCGAATTCGGCCGCTTTGATATACTCATCGCCAACGCTGGGATATGGACAGGCGCAGCCATCGAAGACCTCGATGAGGAGAACTGGCAACAGACGATCGACATCAACTTGAAAGGCGTTTATGCCTGCTGTCACTTTGCCGCGCCGCATTTGAAACGGCAGCGTTCCGGCGCGATCATCACCGTATCGTCAACAGCGGGCCAGCGAGGCGAGGCTCTCCACTCGCACTATGCGGCGTCCAAGGGCGGCATCATCTCGCTCACCAAATCGCTGGCCAGCGAGCTAGGGCCTTTTGGGGTAACCGTGAATTCAGTCGCGCCGGGCTGGGTTGACACCGATATGTCGGCTGAGCCGTTGCATGACCAACGAGCGATCCCCGGCATCCTCAGCGCCATTCCCCTTCGTCGTATCGCCACTGCAGACGACATCGCCGGCCCCATCCTGTTCCTCGCTTCAGACCTTGCGCGCCATATCACGGGCGAAGTGCTAAATGTGAATGGCGGCTCGGTGCTCTGTGGATGAGGGACAGAAGAAGGATTTAGGATCTAGGATTATCTAGGATCTAGGATCTAGGATCTCTAGAGGATCTAAATCCTAGATCCTAGATCCTAAATCCCAGATCCTGGATCCTAGATCCTAAATCCTAGATCCTAAATCCTGCTCTTTGAGAAAGCCTACCTCCCGTGCTATGGTTAGGGTTCACCAAGTCTCAGCCAGGTCACACCGCTCTAAGACCTTAGATCAACGTGAGGAATTCCAGGTGAGCAGCATCGGCAGAGCTCGCGAAGCTCTCCAACAGTACTTCGGATTCACTGACTTTCGAGAGGGCCAGGAAGAGGTCATCGACTCTGTCCTGGAGGGCCACGACTCGGTCGCCGTCATGCCTACCGGGGGCGGCAAGTCGCTCTGCTATCAGTTGCCGGCGCTAATGCTCGAAGGGGTAACCCTGGTGGTCTCACCCCTGATCGCATTGATGAAAGACCAGGTCGACGCGCTCGTTACTCGCGGTATTCCGACCACCTTTATCAACAGCTCCCTGAGCTACAGCGAGACCAACCGGCGGCTGAGCGAAATGAGGCGCGGCCTGTACAAGCTCGTCTATGTCGCTCCGGAGCGATTCCGCAGCGCGGCTTTCGAAGATTCGATTTCAGAGGTACAGGTCAAACTCCTCGCCGTTGATGAAGCGCACTGCATCTCACACTGGGGACACGATTTCAGACCCGACTACCTGAGACTCAAGCAGGCAGCCGAACGAATGGGGAGGCCCAAGATCATTGCGCTGACCGCAACCGCTACGCCGCAGGTCAGGGCAGACATCAGCACGCAACTCGGACTCGCCGATCCCCGGGTCTTCGTTGCAGGATTCGCCCGCCCCAACCTCGCGCTGCGTGTCCTCCATACCTCGAGCGATAAAGAGAAGCTGGACACTCTCAAACAGTCGGTACTCAGAGCAGGCGGCTCGGGCATCGTCTACACCGCCACTCGCAAGAGCGTCGAACAGATCACCGGCAAGCTCAAGATGTCCGGGCTCCGAGCCGAGGCCTACCACGGAGGAATGGAAGAGGGCGAGCGAACACGAGTGCAAGATGCCTTCATGGGAGGCCGCGCCCAGGCCATTGTGGCCACCAACGCATTCGGGATGGGAATAGACAAGGCGGATATCAGGTTCGTCGTTCACTACCACCTTCCAGGCTCGATCGAGGCCTACTATCAGGAGGTCGGCCGGGCGGGGCGAGATGGCGCAGAGTCCGAATGCTCGTTGATGTTCAACTACGCGGATACGCGGACTCACCAGTTCTTCATTGAAGGCAACCACCCTTCGCCGGAAGTGATTGGCCAGGTCTACGACCAGATATGCCACGCCGGAAGAGAGACCGTGCAACTCTCCGCGCGCGAGATTGCCTCGCTGGCCGGCATAAAAAACGACATGTCTGTCTCCTCGGCGCTTGGGATACTCGAGAAGGCAAAACACATAGAAAGAGGCCGCCCTTCGGGCTCAACTCTTGTGGCCTGGATGAAACTGCCCGCCGATAAGGCCCTGGAAGCGGCGCCGGAAGAATCGGTCGAAGACAGACTCGTTCGCGAGCTGATATTCAGTTGGGATCTCAACGATCGCGATCACACTGAGATCGATCTTCGCCGGATCGCAACGCAGCTTGAGGCGCCGGAAGCACGCGTTCGCCGAGCGCTTTCGGCGCTTGCCGCCCGAGGCATCGTCGCTTATCGGAACTCTTATGATGGACGAGGCATTCGCTTGTTGGACGAGAAGCCGTCCAGGACTCTCAGGATCGACACCAAAGAGCTGGCGTCGCGCGCCGCGGCTGAACAATCGAAGCTTCGCCGCATGATCGACTACTGCTACTGGGAGAAGGGCTGCCTGCAGCGATTCATCCTGAACTACTTCGGGGATCGCAAACATATAGAGAATTGCGGAATCTGTTCAAACTGCGCCAGGGGCGGACGCGGCGCCGGCGTCTCTTTGAGCGGCATTGAAGAACCTGCCGGAACACTCTCGCTTGGACGGGAGGGCCGCGCATTGTCGCACCCAACTCGGCACCCAACTCGGCAACCAACTCGGCAATCAACGCAGCTCGACAGATTCATCATCGACGAGGCGCCATCGGGAAGAGATCTCCGGGAGGAGCTTCGCGAGCGGACACAACGGGCACGGGTGTTAGATCAGGTTGAGCGCCACGTTGAAGGATCTCGGACGAAGTCTCTGAGCGAGGATGAACTCATCGTTGTAAAGAAGGTGCTCAGTTGTGTGGCGCGGCTCAAAGGCAGATATGGAAAAGGCGCCGTGACAGCGGTTCTTCGCGGATCTACATCGAAACGGGTGTTGGATAATCATCTCGACAAGCTCTCAACTTATGGCTTGTTGTGCCATATGACCCAGGAAGACACCACCGCCTACGTCAAGGCGCTGATACAAGCTGGATGCATTTCAGTGCAACAGGGTGCTTACCCGACGGTGACCCTCACCGACTTCGGCCGCGAGGTCATGCTCGGCCGTTCAGAGGTACTACTTGAATTGCCCTTGTAGACTCTGCCGACAGCCCCTAAGCCACGAATCTCACTGATGTTCGCAACCAGACTCGTGCCCATTCGTGAAATTCGTGGTCTCCCTGTTATTCGAGTTTTTTGATCTATAGAGGATAAATGGAATCTCAACCAATAGCTGAAGGTGTACTTCAAATCAACGAGAAGGGTTTCGGCTTCCTGAGGAATGCCGCCAGCAATTACCTGCCTGGCCCAAAGGATGTCTTCGTGCCGCGCAACTTGATCCAAAGGTTTTCGTTGCGCGAGGGCGTGCTCGTGGCAGGCCCGGCCAGCCCCGGGCAAGACGGCCGGGGCAAATCGCAGTCCGACCAGTTGTCCGAGGTCGAGCAGGTAAATGGGGCGAGCCCCGAGGAGTACAAGGGCACTGTCGAATTCACAAAGCTCACGAGCATAGACCCAACCGAACGGCTCGAACTGTCGCTGGGCAGCGACAACATGTCTATGCGCGTGCTGGATCTGATTGCGCCCATCGGAAGGGGCCAGCGCGGAATAATCGTCGCTCCTCCCAAAACCGGAAAGACAACCATCATCGAGGAGATCGCCGAAGCGGTCGCCGAAAATCACCCGGAAGTGCATCTTGTGGTTCTCCTGATCGATGAGCGGCCCGAAGAGGTCACCCACCTGAAGCGGCGAGTGCGCGGAGAGGTCATCGCAAGCTCGGCAGATCAGAACTCAGTGCTTCATCTGCAGGTGACTCGGCTGGTGCTGGAACGTGTGAAGCGAATGGTGGAAAGCAAGCGCGACGTCGTACTGCTGCTCGATTCGATTACCCGACTGGCGCGGGCTTCCAATCGCGAGACCAGCAACCGGGGCAGGACCATGAGCGGCGGAGTCGACTCTCGAGCGATGGAGTTCCCACGGCGCTTCTTCGGAGCGGCCCGCAAGGCGGAAGAGGGCGGTTCGCTAACGATCATCGGAACGGCTCTGGTCGACACCGGCAGTCAAATGGATGAGGTGATCTTTCAAGAGTTCAAGGGCACAGGCAACCTGGAGATCGTGCTGGACCGCAGGCTAGCCGAGCGACGGATCTTCCCCGCCATAGACATTTCGAAGTCAGGCACTCGGAAAGAGGAGAAGCTTTTCGACGTTGGGACTATGCCGCAGATCAACCTGTTGAGGCGGGCACTTGCGGGGAAGAAACCGGTTGAAGCGATGGAATTGCTGTTGAAAGGATTGGGAGACACGAAGACCAACGTGGAGTTTCTGGCCAAACTCAAGCAGTCGCAAAACTAAGGAATCCGTCCCGGGGGGAGGCTCATGTCCACAGCCGGCAAAGTAATCATCGTCATCTCAATTTGCGTGCTTCTTCTCATTATCGGCGGGGTGGGCGCAGGCGCCTACTGGTGGTCTCACCACGGCCGCCAGGCCTTGCAGGCTATGGAAAACGGCATGAAGGAAGGCGAAGAGGCAGGCAAGAAGACCGACAACCAGGGTTGCGTCGACCAGTCACTGGCGCGCTACAAGAAGAGTCCGGGCATCGGCGGAGCGCTCTCGACCAGGATCTTCCTCCAGGGCTGCCTCGAGGAGAGCAGTCCAACACCCGGTTTCTGCGATGATGTCCCTCGCCCAAGCGAGATCATGAAGAGCGCGTCGTGGCAGATGCAGAAATGCAAAGACGCCGGAATGCCCGCAGACCCATACTGCCGTCAGATCTTCGCCGGGGTTCAGCAGTACTGCGAAGGATCTCGATTGAAACCAAAGCCGTAATGTTCTACGGCAGTCGCAAGGCCACTCAGCAGGCAACTCCATACAATGAGAACCGATCGTCCCGTAACCTGGAGTCCCAGTCTTGAGGCACACCCGGTGTTGACACCCTCTGAAGGTGGTCGTATCATAGCTGCGCTTTTCGGTAAGATGTATGCCACAAGGGTGTCACTCTTGTGCTCTGATGCAAGCGGCGTCACTCATGTCTCACAACCCGCACAAGGCAAAGCCAAAGGAGGTACAAGATGTCAAAGTACACCTTCGAGCAGTACAGGCAGATCTTCGACGGTGTGATCAGGAAGTACGAAGGTCAGGACTTCTTCGTCAAGCTGATCGAGACGCTCGGCAAGCCGGCCTTCCCATCCGCCCCGCGCGATGTTGCGGCCATCGGCATCCGCCGCGAGGGAAAGGAGAAGGAGTTCCGCGAGAACACCGCCGACGACACCATCAGCCTCGTCCGCATAGATAGCGATGGATTGCAGCAGGTCTACGAGTACGCGGGCACGACAGAGTCAGGCCTCTTTAAGGAGGTCATTAACCCCGAAGGCGATTTCAAGATGTCGCCGGGCTTCTACTTCTTCAAGCATGGCATACATCATGGCAAAAACCCGTGCCTGGTTCAGGCTGGTGCAGTGCTCGGCGAGCGGGCCAAGAAGGGCAAGGCCTACGACGAGACGGACAGCAAGACATGGCAGATCACGGACGGCAGCCTGCACATACACGCCGGAATCATGAACAAGGAGAACGTAGGCAACTGGTCAGCAGGCTGCCAGGTGATCGCCGGGGGGTTCAGTGGAAAGGAGTGGACTGAGTTCTACAAGAACTGCCAGATGGCGACTAACCTCCCAATCCCGTACCTGCTCGTGAACGAAACCGATATACCTGAGTTGCTCGGCGTTTAGTCAACACTGAAGGCGCGCGCGCCACCAATTCCTGCCCCACTTGTTCGGCGGTGAACTCGGGTTGCCTCTGGGCGCCCACGCCACATCGCAATGCATCAGGCTAAAGAGGAAGCTCATGCGAAGGTTATTATTTCAGATTGCTTCCCGGCATCCATCGGGAATTCAAGTTAGCTTTATGGAGATGTTACAACTGGAGCTTCCTTCGAGCATACAGGTTGTATGCTTCACGGTGATTCGTTCATTGTAGTGCTTTGCAACTCCCTTAGCTATTCCAACTGCCAACGCACACATCTTGCGAGGTGAACTGTATGTGATGACAACTTCATCCGTGTCAGCACGACTGCAGTGGAGCGCAGGAGGTTGCGCGCCTGCTTGCCTGATTCTAACCAAATGGTGAATTGTCTCTTCTGTATGTTCAATTAAATCAAGCGTTCTCCACTCAGGCTTAATCAGATGGTTATACATTGCCATTAGATCCGGAGTAATGAACTCACCGAAATCCTCCAAAATGGCAGGGATGGATTCTCCCGTCACTTTAGAGGCAGTGGAAATCAGGGCAACCGCTTCCTGGTCCGGATATGTTTGAAAAGCCAGGTATATCTTTGTGCCGATGCCGGATTCATTCAGGAGATTGTCCCAGGCCTGATCGCCAAGTTTTGTAATAACGTACTTTTTCAGTTCCGCGAAGATTATGCCGTGCATAGCCTGCTCCTTTTTGCTTGAGAGAATGCTTTCACACTGTGGCTAAGCACGTCAATTAACGATTTGCTTTAGTTCCAACGAACGATCCAATTTCCCACGGGAGCGGCTTCCTGACGTTCCGCCTGCATTCCTACCGACCAGGTGAGAGCGTAGTGGAAACCTGGTAGCGGGGCGACACCTAACACCTCGTTGCAGCGGTGACGCCCGATCGCTTCCTGTCACTCCACCATCTGCACGGCTTTCCACTGACCTTTGACCATTGCCACAGTGATCGACAGACGGTCGAAGTTGTTGCCCAGTTCATAAGCGGCGGTTTCGGCCCCCTCCTCCCCATGGAACTCAACCGTCCAGCCTTCGTTTCCATTGCGGGGGAAGCCCTGAGCTATGATCGGATCGAGTGAGGTCTCGATGAACGGCCGCGCCCGACTGTCTACCTTCTTCTTCTCAAGCGCCTCCGCTACGAGGTAGAAGACCGTGTAGCGATCATTCTCCCAGGTGCGTGCCGACTCTACGTATCGGCCGTTCTTCCATTCAAGCGTGACGACCTGATAGGCATGATCGCATGTCGCGCATTCTTTTACGACTGAGTTCGAAGACGCGGTTCCGCGCACGAGAATATTCGTACCGGTCTCGGCGAATTTTACCTGCGCGCCGCGTCCCGTAATCGTCCCCGAGCCGTAGGCGGCGGGCAGGAGCTGACGAGTCATATCCTTGAACTCGTCCTCCTCAAACTTCAGAATCAGAATTCGCTCAACTAGCGTACGCGGCCCGCCTTCGAGCCTTCCCGATCCCAGAAGTACGACGCATTCGCCCTTTGGAGCCGCGACAATGCGCAAGTCATCAGGCAGACCCTGACCCGGATCCCCCGAGTGGAACCTCCGCAGCAGATTCTGCGGCAACCGATCCATCAATTCCTGGCGGCTCAGCGCGGCCAGCGAAGGCGGCTTGTCAACCGCCTCGTCGGAAATGGGCGTCGCTGCTGTTTGCCTGGCCTCTGTCACCACAACCGGAGACGCAGTGATCGCCGGAGCTCGGTTCTGCCTGTTCTTCACCATGTAAGCGGCCCCAATTCCGCCGCCTGCCAGCACGAGCATGAGCAAGACGAAGAAGGCCCACTTCCAGCCGCTGCCCTCGCGCCTATGCGAACCGCCGTAGACGGCTGTCGGTTCCTCATCGAGGTGCTGATTCCTGAGCGCGCCCGAAGCGCCCTTTGGCCCGCCGGGAAGGGGCGCACCATCGAAAGTGCAGAATCGCAACTCGTCTTCAAACTGTTCGCGACAAACGGGGCACGTCTTCATTCCATCCCCTCCTGGGTTCGTGGTCTATATTCGAGGGGGCTCTTGCGGCGCGCGCCGCTTATGCCTTGATTTTGGCGCTGGTGAATGGGGCTTCATTGATTCTACCAACTTTGATCGGACCAAACAATGATCTTCGAGCCGTGATGTGTGATCCGTGACGAGTGATGCGTGACGAGCGATAGCGATGAGTCACGGTTCACGCATCACTCGCGGCCATTTTCTCCGAGGCGAAACTTTTTTTGCCGCACCCACTGTAGTAGGATAGTGCAGTCAGGTTGATAACCCGGTCGGGGAGCGATAATGGAGCAAACATACATAAAGGACATCTCGAGCCATGTAGGTGAAGAGGTCACCCTCAAGGGATGGCTCTACAACCAGCGATCGAGCGGCAAGCTCATCTTCCCACAAATACGCGACGGCTCAGGGATTATTCAGGGCGTGGTCTTCAAGAAAAACGTCGCCGAACGCGTCTGGAGCGACTTCGAACGGCTCACCCAGGAGTCGTCAATAATCGTGCGGGGCAGCGTTCGAGCGGACGAGCGCGCCCCGGGCGGCTACGAGTTGGACATAATCGATGTGGAGGTCGTCCAGTTAGCCGAGGCCTACCCGATCAGCCCAAAGGAGCACGGCGTCGAGTTCCTGATGGACAACCGCCACCTGTGGCTCCGTTCCCGGCGCCAGCACGCCATACTCTCTGTTCGCGCGGAAGTCATTCGCGCAGTTCGCGACTACTTCGATTCGCGCGGTTTCCTGTTGATGGACACTCCAATCTTTACACCGGCCGCGTGTGAAGGCACGACCAACCTGTTTGAGGTAAATTACTTCGACGACGCGAAAGCTTACCTGACACAGTCAGGACAGCTCTACAATGAAGCCACCGCTGCGGCGTTCGGGAAGGTCTACTGCTTCGGCCCGACCTTTCGGGCCGAAAAGTCCAAAACCCGGCGCCACCTGACGGAATTCTGGATGGTCGAGCCCGAGGTAGCCTACGCAGATCTCGACGACGTAATGAATATCGCCGAAGACTTTATTACCTTCATCGTACATCGGGTGCTGGAGAATCGCCGGAGGGAGCTTGGAGAACTCGAGCGCGACATTTCGAAGCTCGAACAAATCGCGCTGCCCTTTCCGCGGCTCCAATACGACGACGCCGTGCGAATGTTGAAGGAAGGTCACGAAAAGGGCGAGACCGAAACTCTCTTTGAGTGGGGCGGGGACTTCGGCGCACCTGACGAGACCTACCTGTCTAATCAATTCGACAGGCCGGTGATGGTGCACCGGTATCCCCGTGCAGTCAAGGCCTTCTACATGAAGGCTGATCCGGAGCGGTCCGATCTTGCCCTTTGCGTGGACGTCCTCGCGCCCGAAGGATACGGAGAAATAATCGGCGGAGGCCAGCGCGCAGAAGATCTCGACTATCTGCTCAAGCAGATACACGAACACAACCTGCCGGAGGAGGCGTTCGATTGGTACCTCGACCTCCGGAGGTATGGGACGTTTCCGCATGGTGGATTCGGGATGGGCATAGAGCGGTGCACGGCGTGGCTGTGCGGAATAGAGCACTTGCGCGAGGCGATTCCCTTCCCTCGAATGCTCTACCGATTGAAGCCCTGATTCGAGGTAGGCCCCTTCCAGGAGCAGTTATCGTGAAGAATTATCGCACGCTTTTGTTCCTCATCTTTGTGCTGGTCTTTGCCGCCGGGGGCCTCACGTTGAGCGCCCAGCAGCACCCGTCTCCAGGCAAGAGGCTGGTTTGGGTCTACCTCTACCCGGCCAATGAGGTCGGATTGGAAGGGCGGCCAATTTCACAGCGTGCCGCGCGGGAGAACGCGCTGGCTCTGGTGCCGGTTCAGCGCGAAGTGAGCGTCGTCTCCCCGGCGCGCGGAGCATTGGAAGCGCTGATCGCCGGTCCAACCTCAGATGAAAAGACCAGGGGCTTGCTTGCGCCGTACACAGAAGGACTGACGATCACAAATCTAAAAATCATCAATGGCATAGCACGAGTAAGCTTGGCTTCTTCGTGTGGCGACTGTCCTCGCTTTCCGGATGACCTGGCGGTGTGGCGATTTACCGAATCCCTCAATCGGGTTCTAAAACAGTTTCCCAACGTGCGGCGCGTGGTCATCTGCCTCGACGGGTTTGAAGACTTTGGCGAATTGAATCATGCGCCGACCAAGAGATGCGACTGACAAGTGAGCGGAGCGATTGGCGGAAAAATGATTACGGTGTTCGGGGGATCGCGTTGCGGTCCGGATGCGCTCGAGTATAAAGAAGCCCTGAGGCTTGGTAGCCTGCTGGTTGAGGCGGGCTTTCACGTCTGCTCGGGCGGCTACTCGGGCATAATGGAAGCCATCAGCAAAGGCGCCCACGATGCCGACGGTCATGTCGTCGGTATGACGATGACTCAGTTCAAGGCTACTCCCAATAAGTACATCAAGAAAACTGTCCCCAGCCGAGACTTCTATGAGCGTCTTCAGGGACTGATCCTTCGATCGGTTGGCTACATTGCGCTTCGCGGGGGCATGGGAACTGTCACCGAGGTCTCTCTCGTTTGGAATAAGCTGGTGACCGGAGTGCTCCCGCCCAGGCCGTTGATTCTGCTGGGCGAGTGCTGGCCCCCGGCGATGGCATGTCTGCGCGAGCACCTTGTAGTCTCGGACGACGACATGACCTACATCTCGTTCGTTGATACCGCAGAGCAAGCAGTGGCGGCCCTGAGAGAACGCATGGTGTGATGCTCGCAGTTTCAGTGAGCGACGCAAACCGCAGGAGCAACGATACGAGTCGGCCGTGACACCATGGAGATCCTGAATCAAGGGTTTGGTTTACAGATAAAGCGGATTGATCCGGAGAAAACTAATGGCAAAGAGACCAGCAAAGGGACAGGGAAGCAAGGGTAAGACTCGAACGAAAGCATCGGCGAGCAAGAGAGCGAAGCGGGCCGTGGAGTCCAGGACACGACCTCAGGCAAAAGCGACAAAAGCCGTGGCATCCAAGCCGAAGGCTGCTGCGGCCCCGCAGACCAAGAGGGGAACCGCCGCGACTCCCCCCTCAACTGATATTCGACGCGCTTACAAGTCGCGTCTGCTGGCGGGCTATATCGGGACGCATGGAGCGGATTCGATTCCAAGCGCGAAGAAATAGCGATGGAGAGGCGGACGGAGGACTACCGGGCGCCAGAGGGCCCGCTGCAAAGTTGCGCCCGGCGATATCGGCAAATCCGCTCGAGCGAGTTCTCAGAACGGCCGTCGTTAGTCCGGGTCCCGGCGTCTGAATCTCTGCTATCCCCCTCCGTTGAAGTCACTGAGGTCAACAGTATGAGCAAGAAAATCAGAATCATCGGCGTACCCATGGACCTTGGGGCTGGGCGTCGCGGCGTGGACATGGGACCGTCTGCAATTCGTATCGCCGGCCTCAACCAGGCTATAGCGCGGCTGGGTTTCGACGTGGTCGATGCTGGGAACGTTCAGATCAGCCCTGCCGAGGCAATTCAGCGAACAAACCCGAGGGCACACTATCTGCCCGAGATCGCCGCAGCGTCAGAAGAACTGGCGCGAATGGTCGAGTCTTCGCTTGAAGAGGGCGCCTTACCGGTTATTCTTGGCGGCGATCACTCGATTGCGGTCGGAAGCGTGGCAGGGCTTGCCTCGTTTCACCGCAAGCTAAAGCAAAAGGTGGGAATCATCTGGCTGGATGCACATACCGACGCCAACACTCCCGAGTCTTCGCCCTCAGGGAACATTCACGGGATGCCCCTTGCGGCTTTGCTCGGCTACGGAGCCAGGGAACTCACTCACATCGCCGGATTCGCGCCGAAGGTATTGCCCGAACACACAGCCATCATCGGCGCTCGTAGCGTGGACCCGGGCGAACGTGAACTGCTAAGGTCCCTGGGCGTGCGAGTTTTCACCATGAGCGAACTGGACGAGCGAGGGCTCGGCGACGTCGTTTCGGAGGCAGTCGAGATAGCGACGCGCAACACTGCCGGCTTCCATGTGACCATGGACATGGACTTCATCGATCCCTTCTACGCGCCGGGAGTAGGGACGCCGGAGCGAGGCGGGGCCACTTATCGCGAGAGCCACCTGGCGATGGAGAAGATCGCCGCGTCCGGTTGCGTTTTGTCGGTCGAGCTCACGGAGGTGAATCCGGTATACGACGTGGCGAATCAGACCGCCCTGCTTGCCGTGGAATTGATTCTGTCAGCATTGGGTAAGAAGATCCTTTGATTTTGGATTTTAGATTTTGGATTTTGGATTGCAGGAGGTCCCGTGGATTTGCGACTTGCCTTGGAACGGACAATCCTTCAATCCAAAATCTAAAATCCAAAATCCAAAATTCGTTGAGAGGTTGAATTGACCAAGAAGCTGAGAGTAGGTGTGATTTTCGGTGGGCGGTCGGGGGAGCATGAAGTCTCCCTTCGGTCCGCGGAGTCCGTTATCAATGCGATGGACCGATCCAAATATGAGATCGTCCCAATCGGCATATCGAAGGAAGGCCGCTGGCTCGTTTCGGGGGACGCCACGGCTATGCTGCCCCAAACCGTTATGGCCTCGGCCGATCAGCAGCAGGTTGCGATCATCGGCGACCCGACGCGAAAGGGTCTCTTGACACTCGACAGCGAGGGGAGCCAACTCCCGAATCGAGGCATCGATGTGGTGTTTCCAGTGCTCCACGGCACTTACGGTGAAGACGGCACGATTCAAGGGTTGCTGGACATGGCGGGCGTGCCTTACGTCGGCGGAGGCGTGTTGGCCTCTGCTGCCGGTATGGACAAGATCGTGATGAAGCACCTGTTCGCGCAGGCGAATCTGGAGATCGGCGACTACGAATGGTTCCTGCGCTCAGGATGGGAGGAGGACCCCACCCCAATAATCGAGCGGATCTCGAGCAAGCTTGGCTTTCCCGCTTTTGTCAAACCGGCAAATCTCGGGTCATCAGTAGGCGTTTCGAAGGCTCGTGGCAAAGATGAGTTGCGCGCGGCGATCAATGATGCCGCGCGGTATGACCGGCGACTGTTGGTGGAGCGTGCAGTGGTTGGACGTGAAATAGAGGTGAGCGTGCTGGGCAACGACCACCCGATCGCGAGTCTTCCTGGTGAAATCATTCTCGGCCATGAATTCTATGACTACGAAGACAAGTATATCGACAATGCGTCGCAGACAAGCGTGCCCGCGGATCTGCCCCCGGAAACCATCCAGCGCATCCAGGGCGATGCAATCCGGGCGTTTCAGGCCGTCGACGGCGCCGGCCTGGCACGAGTCGACTTTTTCCTCGAAGGCGAGACGGGCCGAGTTCTTGTGAATGAGATAAACACCATGCCGGGCTTCACATCGATCAGTATGTACGCGAAGATGTGGGAGGCAAGCGGCATTTCGTATTCAGAATTGATCGACCGGCTCATCGAATTGGCGCTGGAACGCCATCGAGACAAGAGTCGTAACCTGACCAGCTACCAACCCCGGAAGTAGGATCTAGGATTTAGGATCTAGGATTTAGGATCTAGGATTTAGGATTTAGGATTTAGGAAATCCAGGATTCTAAGTCGTGGATCACAGATCCTAGATCCTAAATCGTAGATCCTAAATCCCTAGATCCTAAATCCTAAATCCTAGATCCTTCCCTAGATCCTACATCCTTCCCTGTGGCATTCACCTACAACTTGAGTCCGAGCTCTGTCCAAGATTGCACCACATCAACAAGAGAGGATGCCTTTTCTTGCGATTTAGCTCTGGCGCGAGTCTTGCTCTTCGTAAGCTATCCCGCTGTGGGGAAAAGGGCGGGAATGTAATGTAGATGGTTTGAATCGTTGGTGATTGAATGTTGGGCAGGGTTGAGGGCTGGCTTCTTACATACCTGCTCCATATGTACGAAGACGAGGTCCCTCGAGTGAATCGTTTCCTACATCGGGTGCCGCGCAGGAAAAACCGCGCGGCACTTTTTTTCGTTTCTTTCGTATCCTGTCAGGATCGATAGGAACTAAATCCTAAATCCCAGATCCTAAATCCCAGATCCTACATCCTAAATCCTACATCCTGGATCCTAAAACCCGGCCGCCGATTGCCGCGATCATCTCTCTCACTGCCCGCTCCAGACCCACCATCACGGCTCTGGCAACGATATTGTGCCCGATGTTCAACTCCTCAATTGGGTAGATCTCGGCGATCGCTGAAACATTCCGATACGTCAGCCCGTGGCCTGCTGCAACGTGCAACCCCAGTTCTCCGGCACGCTCGGCACATTCGGCTATTCGTTTGATCTCCTCTTCGACCTGCCCTGCTTCTGCTCCCAGGGCCGGGTCAGTGATGTCGGCATAGCGCGATGTGCATATTTCAATCTGGCGGGCACCCACGCGTTGAGACGCCTCGACCTGAACCAACAGGGGATCCACGAAAGTGCTTACGAGTATTCCACCCGAGGTGAGGCGATCGACCGCACGGCTCAACTCATCCTCGTGCGCTATCACGTCCAGTCCGCCTTCGGTGGTTACTTCATCGGCGCGTTCCGGAACGAGAGTCGCCGTATTCGGCATCACCTCCATGGCCAGCTCTATCATTTCGTCGGTTGCAGCCATCTCGAGGTTCAGGTGAGTCTTCACGACTCTTCGCAACAATCGCAGATCTTCATCCTGGATGTGGCGCCGATCGCCACGCAGGTGAATTGTGATGCCGCTTGCGCCGGCCATGTCCACGAGGATGGCTGCGGCAACGACGCTCGGTTCCTGCGCTAGCCGGGCCTGGCGAATTGTCGCAACGTGGTCGATATTGACGTTCAGCCTTATCATCCCGCCGTCGAATATAGCACAAGATGGGTGATGCGTGATCCGTGA
>DASYSA010000549.1:0-7131 GCA_036003885.1 Blastocatellia bacterium
TTTCAAAAGTACTGGAAAGAGAAGACCGGACAACAGGTCGACTTTCAGGAGTCGTATCAGGGCAGTGGCGCACAATCGCGCGCGATCATCGGAGGGTTCGAAGCCGACATAGCAGCTTTGTCGCTCGAGGGCGACATCGACAAGATAGCAGACGCCGGCCTCATCACACACAACTGGAAGTCCCATCCCAACGGCGGAATGGTGAGTACATCTGTCGTTGTCATCGCCGTTAGACAGGGAAATCCAAAGGGCATCAAAGACT
Source organism: Blastocatellia bacterium (assembly GCA_036003885.1). Taxonomy (GTDB): domain Bacteria; phylum Acidobacteriota; class Blastocatellia; order UBA7656; family UBA7656; genus DASYSA01. The sequence goes on from DASYSA010000549.1 coordinate 263, forward strand.
GGGCCGACCTGGCTCGACCGGGACTCAACATCCTGACGCCCGACCCCAAAACCTCAGGAGGGGCACAATGGAACATCAACGCCATTTACGGAGCAGCGCTGAGAGGTTTCGCGGGCGTAGCCAGGGACGATAAGGCTGCCGCACAGGAGTTCCTCAAAAACGTTTTTCACAATGTCTCGATTCTCGATAAGGGCGCTCGTGAGTCGATCACCAACTATGAGAAGGGCGTCGGCGACGCCGCCATCACTTATGAGAACGAGGTGCTGGTAGGCCGGCAGGCCGGTCAGACCTATGAATACGTCATGCCCCACTCGACAATTCTGATCGAAAACCCGGTGGCAATCGTGGACAAGAATGTGGACAAACACGGAGTCCGCGAAGCCGCCGAAGCGTTTCTCGCATTCCTATGGTCGGAAGACGCCCAACTCGGTTACGCACACTATGGATTGAGGCCTGTCGACCAGAAGATAGCGCAGCAGGTTAAGGCGCAATTCCCGCCGGTTGAAGACCTTTGGAAAATTGGCTTCCTCGGCGGCTGGAAGAAGGTCACCGACGAAATATATGGACCCGAGGGTGTCTATACGAAGGTGACGCAGGAGCGCCAGTAGTCACATGAGCGCCACCTCCGCCGACCTGAGACCTGCATCTTCCGGCACCATGGCATCCCGCTTCGCGTGGGGCAGGTGGGGTTTGCGGGGTGCGGCTATCAGCTACCTGGCCGTGATGATCGTGTTGCCTCTCTCTGCGATCTTCGCCAGGGGCTTCCAGGATGGGCTCCGGCCGTTCTGGAACGATCTGACCAATCCAATCGCATTTGCGGCCCTCAAATTGACTCTGGCCGTCGCATTGATCACCGCGGTGATCAACGCCGTGATGGGTACGCTGACAGCATACGTGCTCGTGCGTTACGAATTCCCGGGACGCGGGTTGCTGAATGGACTGGTGGACATGCCCTTCGCAATCCCAACGCTGGTTACGGGTGTGATGCTGGTAGTTCTCTATGGTCCGCAGCGAACGGTGGGCGCCTGGCTCGAGTCACATGGAATCCAGATCATTTTTGCGACGCCCGGAATCGTTCTCGCCCTGTTGCTCGTTACCTATCCGTTCGTAGTCCGCGCCGTTCAGCCTGTGCTGATGAGCATGCAGAAGGACCAGGAAGAGGCGGCTTATACGCTAGGGGCGACCAAGTGGGTGACCTTCTACCACATAGTTCTGCCTGCCATTGCCCCGGCTCTTGTCACAGGGACGTTGCTCAACTTTGCCCGCGCGCTGGGGGAGTTCGGCTCCATAGTCGTCGTAGCCGGAAACATCCCGATGCGAACGCTGACAGCGCCCGTGCATGTCTTAGGGCAGATCGAGTCAGAGAATGTGAGAGGCGCCAGTGCGGTCTCCATCCTGCTGCTTGCTCTGTCGTTCATTCTAATACTGACGGTTGATTCGATACAGCGAAGGAAGGAGGCGCCTGATGACGCATCCTGACTTCAGCGGAGTAGATCGGCCGGGATCGGCGAAGCCCAACCCGGCGGCGCAACGCAGGCGGCATACTTTAGCGGAGTGGCTGCTGATAGGCATTGTCGTGCTTTATGCAGTAGCCCTCCTACTGGGTCCACTGTTCGCGATCGCATGGGGGGCTCTGTCGGAAGGCGTGTCAGTTTTTGTGCGTGAGATCACTACCGACAATGCCCTGAGCGCATTGAGGCTGACGTTGATAATGGGCGCCGCGGCGACCGCGATCAACACAGTCTTCGGTCTGTGCATCGCCTTCGTGCTCGCACGTCACAAATTCTGGGGCAACCGTTTCATCAATGGGTTGGTCGATCTGCCGTTCGCGGTCTCGCCGGTTATAGCCGGGTTGATGCTGATCCTGTTGTTCGGGCGTAACGGGTGGTTTACGCCAATCACGGAGAGGCTGGGGATCAAAATGGTCTTTGCCTGGCCTGCCATGCTGATCGCAACCGCATTCGTGTCGCTGCCATTCGTGATTCGCGAGGTCATTCCCGTCCTTACCCAGGCCGGGACCCAGCAGGAGAGCGCCGCCTACACCATGGGCGCAAGCGGCTGGCAGACATTCTGGCATGTGACGCTCCCGTCGATACGATGGGGTCTGCTGTATGGCGTATCTCTCACATTGGCCCGCGCTCTTGGCGAGTTTGGCGCAATATTGGTGGTCAGCGGAGGAGTGAGCGGCCTGACGGAGACTTCGACTCTATTTATCTTTCGATCGCTCGACGATCGCAACCCCGTCGCCGCGTACGCGATGGCAATGGTACTGGCACTAATCTCGTTCAGCATGCTGATGCTGATGGAGTTCTTCAAGAAGAGAACTCGGGAGACGGGTTAGTCCGTTGTCAGTTGTCATTTGTCAGTGGTCAGTTGTCAGTGGTCCGTTGTCCACGAGGAACGAAGACAACGGACAACCGACAACGGACAACGGACTACGGACGACGGACAATGAACGGATGAGGTGAGCACCAAGGATAAACGATTTCTGAACAAGGTCTAAGGAGACACAATCATGAATGCTCGCGGTGATTTTTATCTAATCTATCTAATACTCGCCCTCATTACTCTTGCCGCAAAACCGGCATTCGGGCAGGGAAAAGCGGCAGCAGTAGGTACACCACAACAGCGCTCGGGCTCGGAACACGCCGGCGCCACTCCGGAGATCGATTCGAGTGCCACGCCGGCTTCGAAGCCCGATTCCCGATCCCAGACCGAACTCGACCAGCTGAAAACAAAGTTGGATCAGATGCAGGTTCTCATTGACCAGCAACAACGTGCCCTTGCCGAACTGGAACGACGTCTTGATGCAACCGGAACAAAAGCACAAACGGCCGCGCTGACACCGGCGCCATCGTCAGAAACTCCGAGTCCGGTCACTCGCCAATCAGGAGCCGTAAGGATCATCGGGGGGCCCGCCCGAGGGGTGAATCTCTCAGGCGCTGCCGCTACGAGTCAGGCGAAGGCGGAGGATAAACCTGCGCCTCTCGCAGGTTGGGATAAGGATCGGGGTCGCGCTTTCTTGAGAAGCGCTGACGGCAGCTTCGAGACGTTTGTAACCGGGTACGGGCAGCTTGACTATCACGGCTACCAGGCGGGGAATGTGCCTCCCGACACATTCCTGATCAGGCGAGCGCGGCTTATCGTGGAAGGAAAACTGGAACGATACTTCGATTGGAGAATTGAAGGGGACTTTTCCGACACCACCAGCACGGCACTGCGCGACTTCTATGTGAGAGTTCACCGCTTCGATGAGCTCCAATTGACCTTCGGCCAGGTCCGCGTCCCGATCAGCCAGGAGGAGATTCGGCAGGATGCCGTTCAGGATTTTGTCGAGCGCTCATTGGTCAATGGGCTCGTGCCCAGCCGCAGCCCCGGTATGATGGCATCCGGCGTCATTGGCAAAGGCGTCTTCGAGTATCAGGTCGGCGCGTTCAATGGAAAGGGCTTGCTTGCGCAAAACAACAACAGTACTCCTGAAGGAGCCCTGCGGTTGCGATTCGCGCCCTGGAAAAATTCGAAAGATTTCTGGACCCGGGGAATTGCCTTCGGCGGCGCCTATACTCAGGGCCGAACTCTGGCAGGTACGAGCGTGCGCGGGCAAACCGAAAGCCGCAGTTTCACTTTCTTTACACCCGATACCGTCAATGGCCAGATCAATCGCGCAAACGGCGAGTTCACCTGGATGCTCGGACCTGCTGCATTCCGAACCGAATATGTTCAGACCAGTCAGGAGCGGGAGAACCTCGGACCGGGAGGTACAACTCTGCCTGGCGTGGTCGCAAAGGGAACGATGGCCCTGTTCACCTACCTCGTAACCGGCGAGACCAAACCTGAGTCAGGAGCCGTAGTCCCAAGGAACAACCTCTTTGGTGAACAGAACGGAAAGCCCGGCTTCGGAGCCTGGGAATTGAAATTGCGGTATTCGAATCTTCAGATCTCCGACGCCACGGCGAAGTCGAATCGCGCCGAAACTGTATTCTTCGGAGTCAACTGGTATTTGAACCGATACGTCCGCCATCTGTTCGATGTCGGGATTGAACGTTTCGGCGACACTCTGCGAAGGCCAAAGCCCGGCGCCAATAATTTCTACGTCGTGCTCAGCCGAATTCAGGTCTCCTTTTAGCGTTCTTACGACACCCGCTGCGCCGGACTAGCGGGGATGCTTAAGCGAGACGCTTAATCGAGAGACCATTCGATGATCGCCGACACGTCGCGCCACGGGCCGTCCATGATAGAGTTAGACGCTTGCGAGTCAAACGGATTCAATGAAAATCTGTTTCAAACCCGTTCTGGAGGCCGACTCTGATGTCGATAGTTCTTGAACAGATCACCAAGACCTACGGCAATCAACGTGTAGTCGACAACGTCTCGCTCGAAGTCGCCGAGAAGGAATTGTTCGTCCTGCTTGGATCCAGCGGAAGCGGAAAGAGCACCCTGCTGCGCGTGATCGCGGGGCTCACCAGTCCTTCGGCAGGACGCGTGTTGCTCCATGGTCGAGATGTAACGGCGCTTCCACCGCAGGAGCGCGGTACCGGCTTCGTCTTTCAGAACTACTCCATCTTTCGCCACATGACTGTCGCGGAGAACATCGAGTTCGGCCTCAAGATTCGAAAGATCTCCAGGCGCGAGCGAACAACGCGGAGCGAGCGGCTCCTGGATCTCGTTGGACTCGCGGGCCTCGGCAGCCGGCGGGCCAGTCAACTCTCCGGCGGCCAACAGCAGCGCGTAGCCCTTGCCCGCGCCCTTATCTACGAGCCGAGCGTTCTGTTACTCGACGAGCCCTTCGGGGCCCTGGACGTGAAGATTCGATCCCAGCTCCGCCGAAGTCTCAAAGAGATTCAGCACAGGCTCGGCGTGACGACTATTCTCGTCACCCACGATCAGGAAGAAGCGTTTGAACTCGCGGACCGAATTGGCGTCCTGGAACGCGGGCGATTGCTCGAGGTGGGGGCGGGAGAAGATCTCTACGCCACACCGAGATCGCTGTTCACAGCCACGTTTCTGGGAGCCGGCACGATTCTCGTGGGGCGCGCCCAGGAAGGACAGGCGCACTTCGGATCGCTCAGCCTTCCAATCTCATCCCGCGTCCCGCACGAAGAGGGTGCCCGTGTGCAGCTTCTCTTTCGTCCCGAGCAAGTAGTATTGAGCTGCGATGACCCTCCCCCTGACATCCCCGTCCTTGGACAGGGTAAAGCAGTTGAACAGATGTTTGCCGGGTCGCAGCGTCGTCTCCGATTGCGATTGCCTCGCCTTCCCGGTACGCGGCAGATCGCTCCCGCATTGCCGTTTGGCGAAGAAGGTCTCCTCGTCGACGCAGTGCTTGGCTCCGATGAGGTTCTGAACGGCCAGGAGATCTGGGTAGGTCTGCGCGGATGGACGATTCTCGAGCAACCCGCGTCTCGCTTGATGGTCTGCGATGCCGGCGTCGGTCCTCTCCGCTCCCTCACTCTGGCTCACCTGCTCACCGAACAGCTTGGGGCGCAAACGACTGTTCTGGGCGTGGCCGAAACCGCCGATGCAGCTGAAAAGCTACGAGACGTCCTCAAAGAACGTCAGCTGGTGGCAGGACTGTCGAAGGCCGAACTGCGCATACGCTACGGCACCCCGGCAGAGCAGATCGTACGCGAGCAGAGCGAATCTCTCTACGACATGCTGATTATGACCGCGGCCTCCGCTCGTTCGAGAGTACCTGCACGTGGGCTCAGAGCAAGATCGAGGCGGCGAAAGGACACCCTCGCCACTGTGCTCGAACGCACAAACAGCCCCGTGCTGGTTGTAAACGGGGAGCGGGCGGCCCTCGATCGAGTGCTCATTTGCACTGCCGCCGGCGAGCCGGGCAAAAGCGATGTAAAGGTGGGCGGGCAGCTCGCGCGCCGCCTCGGCGCGGCGGTCACTCTGCTCTACGTGACCAGAGAGGGTCCAGATGCCAGTCACCTGCCGCGCAACCATCTGGAGCGGGCGGCGGCTACTCTGCGTGCGCTCGACGTACCCACTGAGCTACTCATTCAACAAGCTGAGACGCCGACGGCGGGAATATTGGCGGTGGCCACCAAGGGGGAACACGATCTCATCGTCATCGGGTGCCACGGTCCTCAATCGCGGTCCCGCTCGCTCTTTGGGCTGAACGATGTGATGCTGCGGGTTCTTTCTGCTGCGGATCGGCCTGTACTCGTCGTGCCGGCCGAAGAGAACTGAGTAGGATTTAGGATTTAGGATCCGGGAGCTAAATCCTAAATCCTAGATCCTAAATCCTGGATCCTACCAGCACCGCTTCCATCGCGAGTTGCCGATTCAGATTGCGAATCAAACCCTGTAACACCAGCTCAATGCCATCGACCCACTCGACTATTTCATCCACACTCGTTGGCTCGGCCATTCGCGTCAGCCGCTCAGCAACGTCGGAGTTCGTCAACGACTCGCTGCCATCCCCAAGCTTCAGGTGAAACAGGTCTGCCAGTATTACCATCAGCACATCAATATGTTGCTCGAATTCCTCGCGCTCCAACTTCTTGCCGAGGTATTCGGCCGCATTCATCAGCCGCACGGCGTCCCTCGACACGGCCATCGTCTCCATCAACTCCAGCATGATCCCGCGCATCTTGCGATACTCGCCCAGGTCTATCTCGAGCGCACGACCGATGCTGCCTCGCGCAAGCCTGGCCAGCATGCGTGTCTCCGCAATGGGCCGTTTGTGCTTGGAGTCCAGGTACGCCTCGAGCTCGGCAACGGTGAGCGGTGCAAAGTTCAGCATCTGGCAGCGCGAGCGGATCGTCTCAATCAGCGCATACGGCTTTGAAGTCACCAACAGAATCAGTGAGGTGTCGGGCGGCTCTTCCAGGGTCTTGAGGATCGAATTGGCTGCTTCT
>DASYSA010000550.1:0-3291 GCA_036003885.1 Blastocatellia bacterium
CCGTAGTTGCCGATAAGCGGATAGGTCATGGTGATAATCTGTCCGCAATATGACGGGTCGGTGAGAATCTCCTGATAGCCGGTCATTGAGGTGTTGAATACAACCTCGCCGACGACTTCCGCCTCCGCGCCGAAGCCTCGACCTCGCCAGATTCGTCCGTCTTCCAAAGCAAGTATCGCTTCCAACATTTACCTCCTGAGGTCCACAGTATTATGCACAAAGCGGAGCTTGACCACTATCTGTCGCCGGATTGCGACCGCAGAAAGGCTCTTGCGTCATTCATCCAACGCTTCTCGGCGCGATATTTGAAAGCCGGCGAGGTGCGCACGGTCTCGATGCAGGCTTCCATCTGGTTTGCCGCGTCCTGGTCTCTTCCAAGCTTGTGCAGTGTCAAAGCGTAGTGATAGCGCCCTTCAGCGTCGGACTCTCTTTTCGCCAGGAACCGTTCGAAGGCGGTGCGGGCATCCTCGAACTGACCTGCCTGGAAATAGGTGCAACCTATCTCCCGCCATACCTCGTTCTGGCTGTGTTCTGCGCTGCGAGTCACTACTGCCTCGAAGTGAGCGATAGCACCGGACAGTTCGCCCTGCTCGCGGGCTATCCTGCCGAGTTGATAGTGCGAGTCGGTCTCCTCAGGATCGATGCTTATCGCGCGTTGAAAGCACTCCTTAGCCTCCTCCAGGTGCCCGTGGCGCTGGTGTAGCAGGCCCAGGTTGTAATGAGCTGAGGCGTCGGCCGGGTTCAGCGTCGCCGCTTCCATGCTGTGTTTGAACTGTTCGCGTGCCTGCTGGGCGCTCAACATATCGCTGAAGAAGTTTCGCAGCACGAAGAAGAGGAGGATGAGGAGAAACGGCGAGGTGAATGCAAACAGCAGCTTTGGCAAGAGCGGAAGAGCCAGAAGCGCAAGTGCAGCCAGCGCCACTCCGCCCAGCGCACGCTTGTAGCTGAGCCGAAGTACGACTCGCAATGCGACCGCAACAAGAAAAAGGAAGTACGGCAACGGCAAGATGCTCAAGGCGATGTCCAACTCCCTGCGCACCGGAGCCGGCTGCTCGAACGCCGACCAGCCAGTTGCCAGGCTCGTCACCGTAGCGACGATCAGCATCATCAGGTGTGAGGCCGCCCAACTGTACAGAACTGAGCTGACGAACGGACCATACTCTTGTCGCAGCAATACGCCGAAACTCGAGCGTCTGTCGAGCAGGTTGGCGACGAACAGACATGTGGGCACGAAGACAACGGTCAGAAAGAGGAGCGGACCGACGGAGGACATGAACCGGCTCACCAGATGGATTACCAGCCAGGAGGATGTCGCTGGGAGCTCCCCCCGCGCTGCGCTTAGCAGCACCGTGAGTTCTCCCTTCAGAGCCATTCCATAGACGAATGACGAGGCAAACGCGAGAATCCCACCGGTCAGGTAAGGCGCGCCCGACGCGAGATCGGATATCGCCTGCGCCGGACTGTACCAAAGCTTGATTAGAGGTATCAGCTTGGAGCGCATTCAGCAGGAAAGTGATGAACGATCAGTTCTGTTCACCGACCCCTTTTTCGATTCAGAATTCGGTTGGTCCTAGTCGAGCGTACCCACCCGCGCCAAAGGCCAATAGCGGAACATTGCCTTGCCGTAAATGTATTTCTCAGGGACGAGTCCCCAGGTGCGACTGTCGTTCGAGGCATCTCGATTATCGCCCATGACGAAGTAGTAATGCGCCTCGACAGTGGTGAGAGCAAGCGCTCGCGGACTGCGGTTCTTATCGGGGGAAAGGTAGGGCTCTTCAACCGGCTGTCCGTTTCTAATGAGCTGCCCCCATTGGTCTATTTGAAGGGTGTCGCCCGGCAAACCGATCACCCGCTTGATGAATGACTTCGAAGGCTCCTTCGGATACCAGAAGACCACGATGTCGCCATGCTCGATGGGTTTGAAGTTATAGAGAAACTTGTTGACGAAGATCCTTTCGTCGTTCTCCAGTCGCGGTTGCATCGAAGTGCCTTCCACTTTTACAGGCTGGACGACAAACACTATGATCAGGACGGCCATAACCGCCGCGAAGATTATGTCGCGAGCGATCGATTTTACTTCGACCCACAGTCCCGCCGAATCTTCGGATCGTTCAGGATAGGTTATCTCTATGTCGGGATCGTCCTCCAGCACAATGCCGGGATAGGGGTCGAGTCTCTGTTTCTGGTTCATCTGATGGATTAGTAAACGTCTGTAGTCAATCAAAGGTTCAAAAAGCAGGTTACTGGCGGCCCAGCGGCTTTGTCAACGCGACATTTGTCATTTGTCAACTGCGCAATTTGACGGAATACGGTCAGCCTCATCAGTCAGGATGAATGCCCTGTGTCTTACGACGGTTTTCCAGGGTGTGGCAATCTTTGAACTAGCTGGAATCCTCGCCGATCCGAGTCATGGCCCCCTGGTTGCTACAGATCTGTCGAATAGCTGTGAAGTCTGGCCCAGCGAGTGGCTCGTCAGACTCTCGACTCAGTTGTACCGATAAGGATTTCGTTATACTATCGCGGGCAAAAGCGGACAAACAGCACTGTGCGAGAGGATGAGAACCCCTATGAAAACAACCAGATTTCTTGCTATCGCCATCGTCGTTGCCGCCATCGCTTTGGTGGTTTTCACCGGGAGCAGCGGCGCAGCCTCAAAGAAAACACTCAACTGGCGCAACAAGATCTCCCCTGATCTGCTCGATCAGATTGATTCGGGCGCCATCAATACGATGGCCGCGCAGGACCAGGACCTTGATGTGATTGTTCAGTGCGCCAGCGCAAGTACCGCCACGCAGGCCCAAATCATCCAGGGTTTGGGGGGGAAGGTCAAGAAGTCATATTCGATCTTGAATGGCTTTTCCGCCAGTATGTCGCTGAGGGCGCTGCAAACTCTGGCTGGTCGCCCGGAGTTTAGCTATGTCTCGCCGGACCGGCCTCTTCAGCAGCTGGGGCACCTCGAAACCACAACGGGGGCAGCGCAAATTCGCTCTTTGGTGAGCGGCGTTAACCTGGACGGCTCGGGCGTTGGTATTGCGATACTGGACTCGGGAATTGACAAGACAGTTCACGACTTGAGCTACAACGGGAATAGTCGAATATCGGTCGATGCTGCGGTGAGCCAGTTTACAGACGCAAAGGACTACAGTTGCCACGGAACCCACGTTGCGGCGATCGCGTGTGGGACCGGACACGTCGGCCCGGGCGCCTACACGGGGATTGCGCCCGGGGCGAAGATCATCAACGTAAAGGTTCTCGACCGTACGGGCAAAGGGTATACTTCGGATCTCATCG
>DASYSA010000551.1:0-4751 GCA_036003885.1 Blastocatellia bacterium
GCGAAGGCCGGAATCCAAAGCGAGTGCACGCCGGGAGAGTTATTCGGTAAAACTATGCCGAGAGACTGCGTCCGGGGAAAAAAACTCAAGAGATGTCCTTCAAAGTCTCCAAACCCTCGATCGAGAATTCGCCAGTCGAGATTTCTGGTCAGTCCATCAAGCACATTTCCCATCTCAGCAAACATGCTGCGGATCTTCTGCATGTTCCTGCGCACCAGCACGTGCGGCAATCCGGTGGTCGCTGAGACTTGTCTCACATAGTCATCCGCGGTCTGGGGCATCGCGTCGAGCGGAAGTGCATCGCTCAAAAAGTATTCCGCGGCCCGCGTACAGATGTCCACAAGTTCAGCGGTTGATAATTTTGCCAGCGCCGCGCGGCCGCGCTCTTGATCGCGCAAGTCGCGGCGAATTAGACCGGTGTTAGCCTGGCTGATCTCGACGAATGGTTCGCGCGTGCGGTGATGCGGAACACGCACGAGGTCGAGACTGGTGTAGGGTTCACCTTTTCGAAGTAAAGGGATTTGAAGCATGGTAATTCTTGCCGCGGATTATCGCGGATACACGCGGATAAGTAACAACAAGAGATATGCCTGGTCACGCTTCATTGACAGCAGTTACGTTTCTGATCTGCGTTCATCCGCGTCCATCCGCAGCTCATTTTAGTAAACTCCCTCGACGACCGTGGCGTTCAGTTTCGAGAAAGGCCGCACATTACGCACACCGTCCCACGGGTAGAGATCGCAAGGAGGTTCGCGCTCGGCCTCGTCGCGTTCCAGAAGGCGCGGCATGAAAAACTCCTTAGTCAAAGTGGTCAAGCGCACGCGTCCCGTTTCGCCATAGTCCACCACTCGTTCAGGATTGTCCGCGTCGACCACCTCGATCATCGCGCGCGGCAGCGGCGGGTAGTAAATGATCGCGTAGTTGTCTTCCGGAACGCGCGGCTTGTGCACGGCCAGTCCCATCAAAGTGTTCCCGTAGGTTGCTGCGAAGTAGGCGCCCTCGAGCAGTTCCTCAACCGCTAACCGGTGAAACTGTGGCGTCATCTCTGTGCCGCCGCAAAAAACGCCCGTGATTCCCATTTTCTTGAGCGAGACCCTTTCGCAAAGGGCCTCAAGAAGTTTGGGCGTAGTAAAAAGGCAGTGGATGTTCTCGTGCGCGCGCAGCAGAGTCAGGCCTTGCTCAATCACGTGTTGCTTGTACTGCTCGGCCATTTTCGTCTGGCCGTTCTTGATCAGTTTGATGACCCATCTCGGATCCAGATCGACCATGAAGCAGATGCCGCCGCGAAACTGCGCCAGATGTTCGACCGCCAGGCGCAGGCGCCGGGGTCCGGTCGGTCCCAGCGACAACCAATCTGCACCCGGCGGAAAAAACTCGTTCGGCAAAGTCGCGCTGAATGCTTCATAGTCGAGCCGAAAATCTTCAATGTTGATTCGCGACTTCGGCACGCCGGTGCTCCCACCGGTTTCGAAGGTGTAGACGGGCCTGCCCGCGTAAGCTTTTGGAACCCAGCGCCGCACAGGCCCGCCACGCAGCCACTCGTCCTGAAAGAAGCCAAAACGAGAAAGGTCGTCGTAGCTCCTTATCTCCTTGCGTGGATCCCATGACAGCTCTTTTGCGTAATCCAGCCAGAAGGGACAGCCGGTCGCCGGATCGAAGTGCCACTGAATGACTTCACGAACCCAGGCATCCAGGGCTTCGCGCGATTGATTAATATTCGTTTGGAGTTTTGCTTCAACAGGGGACATTGGTTGTCTGTCTAAGTATGTCCTGGCCGAACTAAGATATCAGAGAATGAGGTCAGTACCGAGAGCGGTAGCGACCGGGTGCTGGCGTGCAGAAACCGGTTGGAAAGGACAATTACCCGGGCGCTACCGCTCCGGGTACTGACTGTACACATACGACTGAAACAGTATCCTAAGCTGAGAATGAGGTCTCAGCGCTGAGCGCGGCCCGTAGTGACGGTGGAATCTCAGTCGGCTTACCGTTTTGCAGCACGACTACAGTCATCGTTCCTTCGATGGCCAGTTCTTCGCCGGCATCGAAAACCTGGAAGTCATAGCGAATTGACGTGCGACCGAGCTTGCCAACCGCGAGCCGCAGGCGAAAAGGATCGTCGAGCGAGAGTACCGTTCGGAAGTTGCAGTCAACATGCGCGCGCGGGAAGTCGTATCCCATGCTCCGATTCATCGGCCATTCGATGCGCCGCACGAGTTCGCTCTCAGCCTCTTCGAGAAGCTCGAAAATACGAGGGAAGTGCAGGCGGCCGGCAGCATCCGCATCAGCCCAACGCAGACGGCGCTCCAGTTCTATCGCAGCTGGCATGATGATTGATCCCTCTGTTCCACGAAGCCGAGTCGAAATCTTACGATCATCGGAACAGGAAGCGAAACTCAATCAATCGATCTGTCAGACTCAGTTTCCGCCGCTCGTGCGTCCCGGAGATGGCTAGATAATTGTGAGAGATACCGGACACTTTTGTTTCTTTCCTCGTGAAAACTCATCTCCCGGGTGATCACTTTAACGCCTGACATCCAGTGGAGAGAGACATGAGAAAACTATCTGTATTCAATTTCGTAACGCTGAATGGCTACTTCCAGGGAAAGAATGGAGATATCAGTTGGGGCCATAGCCACCCGCAGAATGATTATGCCGCTGAAAGCGCCGGGGGTGGCGACATCCTTCTTTTTGGCCGCAAAACTTATGAGCTGATGGTGCAGTTCTGGCCAACACCGGAGGCGATGAAGAGCGCTCCCGAAGTTGCTGAAGGAATGAACAAGGCTGAGAAAATTGTCTTTTCGCGAACGCTGGATAAGGTCGAATGGAACAACACGCGCGTGATGAAAGACAACGTCCTGGAAGAAATCAAGAAGATGAAACAAACGCCTGGCAGCAATATGACGGTGCTGGGCAGCGGCAGTATTGTAAATCAGTTTGCGGACGCGGGCTTGATCGACGAGATTCAGCTTCTGGTGCAACCTGTAGCCTTGAGCGAGGGCACGCCAATTCTGAAAGACATCAAAGGCAAGGTCGAGTTTAACCTAACAAACTCACGAGTCTTCGAGACCGGGAATGTGCTGCTGGTCTACCAACCCGTCATGTGAGTTAGAGGAATGGTGCCGACGGTGGGATTCGCTCACGCCCGCGCACACCGCCGAGTCGTACAAGTGCTCGAGTCGGAAAACATGACTTGGTTGAAGCTCACGCGTTGTTCAGACCACATTGAAGACTATTCGAGTGTCACCGTCCAGATTGACCGCGCCGCCAATAGCCGTGCCGGGGAACCGGAGTGCGGCGTGCCCACCCCCGGCTAGATCAATCTCGATGATGATGCGTTTGACACGGGTGCCGGGTTTCGGGAAGGTGCCCCAATCTTCATCTGGGGTCGCTAGTACCGTTTCGAGCATGCTTGGTCCTTGGGCGCACACTATCGGAGCCACCCACACCAGCACTCAACCTTGGGCGGATGTTCTGGTTGTGGTGGAAGACGTTGTCGGGGTCGTACGTGGTCTTCACGTCGACCAGCTGATCGTAGACGGAGTCGCCGTACGCCTCGCGGACCCGGTCGGGGTCTTCGTCGCCGCCGAGGAAGTTGACGTAGACGCCTTCGCGGAAGCGGCCGAGGGCGGCGAAGAACCGCTTCGCCCAAGCGGTGTCCCGGTCGCCGAGGTCCTCGCCGGGCCGCCACACACCATCGAGGGTGATCGCGTGCGATGCCTGCCGGTTCCCGAACGCCGTCCCGCCCTCGGCCACTCGGCTCACTGCCCCCTTCAGATGGAACATGGCCACGTACGACCGTGGCGACGAGCAGGAGAACGCGTGCTCGGCGATCACCTCGATGAGATCGTCGCGCAGCTCTGGGAGGTGGGTGGACTTCCAGTAGTAGTTCCAGCCGTGGACGACGGTCGAGTCGAGCGCGCTCTGGAATCCCACGTACGGTGTGGGCCCGACCAGGTCGAGGAGGGGAGTCCGGGATGCGCGGAGCGCGCGGAGCGCCCGCTCACCGTCCTCGATCGGCCCGGCATAGCAGGTACCCACCATCACCACCGGGCGCCAGTGCAGATCCTCGGGGATGACCGGTAGCGGTGGCGCGGTGCCGAACCTCACGACCGTGCCGAGCTCGTCGGGAGCGTCGCGGACCAAGTCGCGATAGAAGCGGAGGACCTCCCCGGCGTCGTTCGCGTCCCAGAGGATGGGCCCGGCCAGGACGGTGGGCCCGACGGAGTGGAGGCGGAACTCGAACGAGGTGACCACGCCGAAGTTACCGCCGCCGCCTCGCAGCGCCCAGAACAGGTTGGGGTGCTCGTCCTCGGATGCGCGCAGCCGCTCGCCGTCGGCCGTCACGACGTCGACGGCGAGGAGGTTGTCGACGGTAAGGCCGTGCTTGCGCATTAGCCAGCCGACGCCACCGCCAAGGGTGAGCCCGGCGACGCCGGTGTGGCTCACGATTCCGCCGGTGGTGGCCAGACCGTGCGCCTGCGTCTCGTGATCGACGTCGCCCCACAGCGCCCCACCCTGCACCCAAGCTCTGCGGTCGGCGGGATCGACCCGCACGGCCCGCATTGCCGAAAGGTCAATGACGATCCCGTCGTCGCAAACGGCGGTGCCCGCCACGTTGTGGCCTCCGCCCCTAATGGCAATCTCCAGATCGTGGTCGCGGGCGAAACGCACTGCCGCGACCACGTCGGTGGTCCCGATGCATCGGGCGATCAGGCGCGGGCGCCGGTCGATGGCACCGTTCCACACAGCAC
>DASYSA010000552.1:0-5898 GCA_036003885.1 Blastocatellia bacterium
GGACTCCTTCCTTCAGTCGCTCCACATGGGAACGAAGAGCCCAAAGTTTGGAATTCGTGTTGGGGACCATTGAACGATGGCGATCTTCGTTGCAATCAGGTCCCCGAATTTTACGGATTGGCCGCCAGCACTCAGCACTCAGGACTCAGCACTCAGCACTCAGGACTCAGCACTCATCTCGTGTGTTTCAATATCCAGTCCGACATTACATCGAGAGCCGCGGGAGATATCGTCTCCTGGATCTCCGCATACTCACTGACCGCTCCGGTCTTGGAGGTCTGAAACAGGTGATTGAGTCCTGGCAGCTTCACAATCTTGTAGTCCGGATTCTTAGCGGACGCCAGCGTTTGCTCGATAACCCTCAGGTCTTCGTCGGGCGGCACCTGCAGGTCCTTCTCACCGTTGATGGCCAGCACCGGACACCGCACCTTCATCAAGGCCGGCTTCGGATCGTAGGTGAGAAAGTAACGGAACCATGGCGTCAGCACCATCTTGAGTTGAGCATTTAATGTCGCTTCGGTACCCGATGCTTTCTTCTGCTCGTCGGTCATGTCCGCGGTTATCTTCGAGAAGTTCTCGCGTATTCGCTTCTCCGCGGCCGTGTTGTCCTTTTCCTCCTTCAAAACGGCGAAGATTGCCTGCTGGGCGGCGCGGCTCCTGGCGATCATTTTGTCAGGTGTGCCACTTGCTTTCGCGATCAATGCGCTCTGCAGGTAGAGAATCTCTTCACCCACCAGCCCAGGGCCTGCCATCAACACTATGAATGCGACGTCGGTTGAACGGGCTGCCACCATCGGGGCGATCAAGCCTCCTTCGCTGTGCCCGATGAGGCCGATCTGCTTCGGGTTGATCTCTTTTCGCGCTTTGAGAATCTCGATCCCCGCAAGCACGTCGCCCGCAAAGTCTTCACTGGTCGAAGTGGAGATGCTTCCGGTCGAGCCGCCCACACCACGGTCATCGACCCTCAGCACGGCGATTCCTTTGCGAGTCAGATGGTCGGACAGCACCAGGAATGGCTTATGTCCTAACAACTCTTCATTACGGTTTTGAGGGCCTGAGCCTGTGATGAGAACGACGGCGGGAAAGGGCCCTGTCGCACGCGGGAGCGTCAAGGTGCCGGCCAGCTTCACGCCGCCGGCCTTGTTCTCGTAACTCACTTCTTCTTCATCATAGGGATAGGGCTTCTTTGGTTCCTGCGGTTTGAGTGCGGTCTCAGGCTTCTTTGGTTCTTGCGGTTTGATCGGGGTTTCGGGCTTTTTTTCAACCCGCTTGAGGTTCAATGGCAAGGAGTTGTCCGCTTGCCGCCACGTACCCGACACTTCGGACCTGTCCTTGTTGAGCGTCCCCTCGTAGTTGCCTCCGATTATCTTCATCTCGAAGCGGAGGGCATCCCCGTCAACAGAGATCGAACTGACAGGCAGATCCATGGCCTCCTGGTCGAGGCTATCCAGCGTGGCAGCTAAGGTGCCATCTTTCTCTTTGGATATCTTGAGTACGAGCCTGAGCTTTGCTCCACCGACATCGAGCGCACCCTCCCATGAGCCTTCGATGCCGCGCGGCGGGGCTTTTTGCTCAGCCTGAGCGGCAAACGTTCGGGCAACCGCCAGAGGGGCAATTTGCCCGATGACCAACATTATTAAGGTTATGGCGACCAGGGAAGGCTTTTTCATATCTATCTCCTCGCGTGACTTGAGTCCTGGTAATGAGTCAGGCTCAAATCTTACGACTTATCTTATTGTGTTTCAAATGACGCGCGCCCTGACGCCGGGAACAGGGAGGGGCATGACGGCGGGGAGGACGAAAGGGAGAAGGGGAGAAGGGGAGAGTGGGAGAGTGGGAGAGGGGAGAGGGGGAGTGGGGTGCGCCCCTGACCCCCGACCCCCTGGCCCCTGACTTCTGACCCCTGACCCCTGGCCCCAGATCAATTGTTTTCTTCTTCGCGGCGGTTCAGACCTTCGAAGAAGGAATCGTGGAGTGGACGCGTTGAGCTTTCGGGGAAGGCGGCTTCGCGGACGATCTTCAGCCGCGCGTCGAACAGGTTGTCCGAAGTAACGGTCGCTCCGGGGAGTACCTCTATCTGAACAAGATCGTGACCCCTGTTTGCCTCCGGCGTGAACTCACGCAGTCCGCGGCATTGCCAGCAGGCTCCGGTCTTGTTGATGAGCTGGCAGAGTCCCTCGTAGCTTCGCCTCATCTTCGAGCGGGCTGCGGACAGGCGATGGCGGAAGACCGGCTCGGATATGCCGATCATTCCGGCAGCTTCCTGATTGTTGAAGCCCAACACTTCGCGAAGCATCAACGCCGCCTGCTCTTCGGGCTCGAGCGTGCGCGAGACGCATGAAAAGCAGAACGCAATGTGCTCGCGAATCTCGAAGACGAAATCGGGCTGACTCAGTGTGGCGCCGACTCTTTCGATCGCTTCCGAGTCGGCTTCTGTCACTTGTTGGCCGATCAATTGGGCCTCGACACGCCAGCGCCTCTTGTTTCGGAGATGATCCATGCACGTGTGACTGGCGATACCGAACAACCAGGTCTTGAAGCGAGACTCGCCACGATAAGTGCGAAGCCCTTCCAGCGTTCGTATGAGCACGTCCTGCATCAGGTCCTCTGCGTCATGGGCATTGGTCACCATACGGTAGATGTAAGAGAAGAGGGGCTTGCGAAAGGGCTCGACGAGCTCCGCAAATGCCGTCTCATCGCCGCCCATCGCGCGTTCGACCAATTGCGTCTCCTGTTCGAGCGGTATCTGCGGGATCATATGAGATTCCTCTCTGCGTCGTGTCTACGTTTTACGTTTTACGTTTTGCGTTTACGTTTCACGCTGTGGCGAAGCCGTTCGCCGTGATCATATCTCCTTCCACTTGCTCCTCACGAACGCAAAACGCAAAACGCAAAACGCGAAACGTTAATACTACTGCTGCATCAGCACCTGGCAAAGCTGCAGGCGATTTCCGGCCGGATCGCGAAAGCTTGCAATGCGCACCACGCCCGGCACCTCCATAACGTCGCCTTCGAACTTGACGCCTTTGGCGCCCAGGTCTTTGCGCGACCGATCGAGATCATCAACCTTGAGCACAACCGTGGCTCCGCCTTCACCGGGCTCGCTTATAGCCGACAGCCCGATCGAGACTGCCCCATGAGCGTGACTGAACTCGGACCAGCCCTCCATCTCGAAGGTCTTCTTCAGTCCGAGTACCTCGCCGTAGAATCGCTTCGCCGCGGCCAGGTCCTTAACCGCATACCATGCAAGATTCACTTCCATTGTCGTCACCTCCAAAAAAATTTCGTTTCCTGCTTACTTAGTCGTTTGGCCCGGTCATTTCCGCCAAGTCTCTGAGAAGTCAGAGGTCAGAGGTCAGAAGTCAGAGGTCAGAAGTCAGAGATCAGCTGGTCATTAGTCGGCCGGTGCCTGTCGCTGCTGGCCTCTGACCTCTGACTTCTGACCTCTGACTTCTGACCTCTGATCTCTGACCACGGACCACGGTTGACTTAACTACCCCTCTTCTGGTTTTCTTAGGGTCATTCGCCCCAGCGAGCGGCAGCGGAGGTGTCATGGCAAAGGCTGACCGACCAAAGGGGGAAGCGCTCCTCAGGAAAATTTACGGTAACGACGCTTCGTTTCGCGAGGGCCAGTGGGAAGCCATTCGCGAAGTCGCCAGTGAGCGCGGCCGGCTCCTCGTCGTGCAACGCACCGGGTGGGGCAAGAGCCTTGTCTATCTCCTCTCGACCAGACTCTTGCGCGACGATGGAGGAGGCCCGACTCTGCTCATCAGTCCGCTGAGGGCGCTGATGAGAAATCAACTCGATATGGCGCGCGGCCTCAGTCTGAACGCCGCAATAATAAATAGCGACAACACCGAGCAATGGGATGCAGTCGAGAGTGAGTTGCAGCGTGATCTGTGCGACATTCTGCTCATCGCGCCTGAGCGTCTGAACAATGAGCGCTTTCTGACCAGGGTGCTAAATCGCATTAGCGGCCGCATCGGTCTGTTTGTAGTCGATGAAGCTCATTGCATTTCGGATTGGGGCCATGACTTTCGCCCCGACTATCGGAGAATAGTGCGCGTGCTTCAACTCCTGCCCCCGAACGTTCCTGTGCTGTGCACAACGGCGACTGCCAATACTCGCGTGATTGACGACATTGTCGCTCAGATCGGATCGGGCTTGAAAGTGCAGCGCGGACCGCTCACGCGTGCGTCACTGCGGCTGTTCAACATCGCACTTTCCGACCAGAGCGAGCGGCTTGCGTGGCTCGCACAGTGTTTGCCCAAACTCGAAGGCAGCGGCATCGTCTACTGCTTGACTGTCAATGATGTGCGCCGGGTGGCTTCGTGGCTTGTTGAGAACGGCATTGACGCTCGGCCTTACTACGCCGACTTAACAAACGAAGAGCGGACCGCGAATGAAGAGGCGTTGCTATCGAATCAGATCAAGGTGCTTGTGGCGACTACGGCGCTCGGGATGGGCTACGACAAGCCGGACCTCGGCTTCGTCATTCACTTTCAGCGGCCGGGTTCAGTCATCGCTTATTACCAGCAGGTCGGCCGCGCGGGCCGCGCGGTCGACAACGCGTTCGGCATCCTCCTCAGTGGACGCGAAGACGACGAGATTCAGGACTACTTCATTCGCAGCGCATTCCCGCCTGACAGAGCAATGCGCGAGGTCATCGAGCTGCTGGGTTCAGCCGATGGGCTCACCGTCAACGAGATTGCCAACAAGCTGAACTTTGCATGGGGAACGATCGAGAAGGCGCTTAAGTTGCTCGAGCTTGATGATGCGGTCGTGAGACGGGAGAGGCGCTACTTCGCAACCGCAAATCGCTGGAGTCCCGACCCGCTCCACGCCGAAGAAGTCACCCGGCAGCGCCTGCGGGAACTCGAAGAGATGCGACGCTACGTTATGCACGACGGCTGCCTGATGGAGTTTCTCGCGCGAGCCCTGGACGATCCCTCAGCGGCTCGATGCGGCCGCTGCATGAACTGCGTCAAAAAACAGCCTAAGAAGTCGGTGGATGAGTCCCTCCACCAGCGCGCCTACGAGTTCCTTCGCAGCGCCTCGCTCGTGATAGAACCGAGAAGGCAGTGGCCCTCGGGCGCGTCGCAACTGCTGAGCGGGCGCATACCAGAAGCCGTTCGAGCATGCCCCGGCCGTGTGCTGAGCATCTACGGGGATGCGGGATGGGGCCGGGAAGTCGCAAGATGCAAATATCAAGTCGGCGAGTTCAGCGAACCATTGGTGACCGCGTCCGTCGAGTTGATCAGTGCGAGATGGAAGCCCGATCCACCGCCATCCTGGGTGGCAGCCGTGCCTTCCTTGCGCGATCCCCGGCTCGTATACACTTTTGCGCGCCGAGTGGCGGAAAGACTTGGGCTGCCGTTCGCCGATGTTTTGCGAAAGAAGACTGAACGACCCGAGCAAAAGACTATGGAGAACAGCGCGCAACAACTGAGAAACCTGATAGACGCCTTCGAGATCGCGGCTCGAGTGCCTGACGGGCCGGTTCTGTTGATCGACGATGTGATAGATTCCAGGTGGACGATCACAGTAGTTGCCTGGCTGCTGCGGAAAAATGGGAGTGGACCCGTTCACCCGTTCGCCCTGGCCAGCGCCGCAGCAGGAGGAAGCTAATGGACTCAGACAGCCAGGTGGTGTTGTTGCTCTGTTCGATGATCGGTCGGGCGGATGACGAACCCATTCGTCCACTCGGACCAAAAGAGTGGAGCGAGCTGGAGCGAAAGATCACAACCTCGGGAATCGAAGGGCCGAGCGGGTTGCTCGGCTTGTCGGCCGCGGATCTGGCTCGCGAGCTGGAGCTGGAGCCGAGTGAGGCGGACCGCATAGCGGTTCTCTTAGGGCGAGAAAGCCTGATAGAGATTGAACTGGAGCGGTTGAGTGAAA
>DASYSA010000553.1:0-16151 GCA_036003885.1 Blastocatellia bacterium
CGCTGCCAAATACCGTATTGCCTCCGAAAGCCTGCACCCCCTCACCGCCGATGTTGTTGTCGCCGAGCCCGCCGGCGAATGCGGCTCCAGCGCCTCCCTGGCTGACGACACTCGCGCCGCCGATGCCGACCACACCAACGCCTGCGATTCCGACATCACCATTACCACCCACGGCGCGAATGCCGAAGCCGCCGCTCGTTGTATTGGTCGCTTGAATGACGCCCAGGGGTCCTCCCAAACTCTTCAGAACCAGCGGCACGGCAACACCAAGCAGCGAAGCGGTTGTGCCGTCGCCATTGAGCGACGCGTCGTGAATGACCCCTGCCGACATCTTCACAGTGCCGTCTGGGAACCTGAAGCCGCCGGTTGACTCAATGACCCCCGAAACCGTCAGCTTCGATGTCGGCGAGTCCGTCCCGATTCCCACATTGCCAAATTTGTCTTCATAGATTGTTGTATCGCCAATGACCGAGTTGCTGCTGGTGAATCCACTCCACTTTGTTAATCTGCCAAGAGTGCCGCTGCCCGTCACAATCGGGCTCGGCCCCGCCGCCAGCGGAGTGATGCTGAATGCAGGACTGCCGGTGTTCTCATAGCTACCCGATGGCATCAGCGCAAAACCAGATCGCTTCCCTGGCCGCGCCCGCGACAGCAGGTTCGTGAGTCGAGTCTTGCAGTCTGAGCTCGCCTTATTCTCAGCATTGTTCGAACCTGAGAGGGGCTGTTGCGCCTGAGCCTGAAAGACAATCGAGGTGAAGCAAAGCGCAAGTACCGCGACTGTCGAGAAGAGTCTGTTTGTTTTCATGGCGAGTCACTCCTGCATTATGGGCGGCTCAAGCGCGCCTGCCCGAATCTATATCAATAAAGAGTTGAGACAGATGACTGTTTGACGCTGTAGTCTACGTCTGCCCTCGTTGGATAGGTTGACGCTTCCACGAGAGTATTATTGCGTGCGATCGACAATCGTCTCCTGGTATCGTTTGCATCTCTATCGCTCCTTGTTGATCAGTGGCGCGAGTTTGTCGACCTGTGGCCGATTTGGTTGGTGCATTCGCATCCGCTCGGCTTCAAGTCGCCCCTCGCGGAGTTGCTTCATGCCTTCCGCGTCCCGCGCCCGGTTGATGGATTTCTCTTCGGGCTGGCCGTAGGCATCGGGATTGAGATAGAAGCCGCGCTCGCGCTCTGTCTTTCTTCTTCGACTTCAAATTTGAACTTGCGCGCGGTCGGGTCTGAACGCACGCCGGTCACTTGCCAACTGACTTTTACATTGGGAGCATCAGTCTGAATTACGAAACGATTGCTCTTGATTTCCTCTGCGACAATGGCTCGGGCGAAGGTGCCAACAACGGTGAGTTGATAGCGAAAGTCTTTGTTCAACGCCTCAAACCATCCGGGCAACTGGACCACCGCGTCGCCTCTTACGTCAGTCGTGATGTTTCCGCTGTAAACGTTGAGTACTTCGGAAGATTCGATGGCGGCATGGTTGAGATACTTGTTTTCAGGATCGAGCGGGTGATCAATGTGAAACATTTTCATGCCGCTTGTGACCTGCAGCTTGCCCGACACAGTCAGGTCGCCGGCCTGTGAAATCCGAGGCTCTATCTTAACGTTCCCCTGAAATATTCCCGCGAGTGCGCCAGTTCCGAAATCAGACCCCTGGGCGTGAATGGCCGCCCGAGTTGAGTCCATGCTATTGGTCGCGGTACTCACGCCAGTGCCGCTGGAAGAGAATGCGGAGACGCCCGGACCGCTGCTACTCTCACCGGTGACGCCAGCAGCAACGACCGCCCTTCCAACAACACCCCCTAACGTGAATGGGAAAGGAAGGGCGCCTTCCGAGGTGCCTATCACACCGGGGAAAACCGAGGTGTTGGCGGCTTGTATTACAGCAATCGGATCGAATGGGCCGGCCCCGGTTCCCGCGGTTCCACTCAACAACAGGGGCACTGCGACCGTCAGCGGTGAAGCAGCCGTGCCGTTGCCTTGAAGCGTGGTGTTGTGAGTAACCGTACTCCCTCCGCTCGCTTGAATGGTCCCTGCGATCGTGACCGTCGAGTTGCCGGTGCCCATAGTCACATTGCCGAACTTGTCTTCGAAGATGCTCGAATCGCCAATGACCGAATTGCTGCCGGTGAAGCCTGTCCACTTGGTGAGCCTCCCTAACGTCCCGCCGCCCGTCACTGCCAGGTTCGGAGCTGCTGCTAGCGGAACGGTACTGGATGCCGACGCGCCTGTGCTCGCAAAGCTGCTCGATGGCATCAGAAAGAACGGAGCTCGCCTGCTTCGACGCGTTTGGGCAAGTAGATTTGTCAATTGAAGCTTACCGCCTGACACAGCAGAGCTGTCTTGCTTGATTGTGAAGCCGGCTGCTGCGCCATCGCCACAAAGCCAGCCGAGGTGAGAAACAGCGCAAGAGTTGCGAATACCGAGAACAGTCTGTTTGGTTTCATCACTGAACGCTCCTGTGATTGCCTGGACCCGCCCGGCTGTGAGAATTGAGAGGGCGGGCTATCGATGGTTTGGTTGTTGGTCTTGCATCTTCGCGGCTTCGATGCGGCGCTTTTTGACTTGCACCATGACTTCAGGGTCGCGCGCCCAGTTGATGGATTTCTCTTCCGGCTGGCCGAATGCTTCAGGGTGGAGGTAGTAGCCACGCTCGACTTCGGGCTTGTCTTCTTCGACCTGGATGCGATTCTTATTAGCGAAGGCATCGTGTCGTATGCCGGTCACCTGCCAGGAGACTCTGACATTCGGCGCGCTGGTCTTGATCGCGAACCGATTGGCGGTCACCTCTTCGGCAACAATGGCCTGGGCGAACGTTCCGATGACAGTGAGTTGGTAGCGGAAGTCCCTATTCAACGCATCGAAGTAATCGGGCAGGGTGACGACAGCGTCGCCGTTCGCGTCGGTGGTGACGTTGCCGTCATAAATGTTCTTCATGTCGGGTGATTCTACGAACGAGTGATAGAGATACTTGTTTTCAGGATCGAGGGGGTGGTCGATCTTGAAGGCGCCTCCGGCTTTCGAGAGCGTGCCTATGACCTGAACATTACCCGAAAACAATCCGGCTATCCCATTGCTTGCGCCGTTAACACCCAAGCCGCCGAAGGCTCGGATACCTATCCCGCCGGAACTGCCAGCGCCATTGCCAGTCCCTCCGGCTGCGATTACGCCTTCACCGCCATTGCGGTTGCCGCCTCTGCCGCCAAAGGCATCTACGCCAGGGCCGCCAAAGTGATCGCCGTCGCCGCCACGCGCATCCACGCCAGTGCCGCCGAACGCTTCGACGCCGACGCCTTTGCCGCCACGCGCATCCACGCCAGTGCCGCCGAACGCTTCGGCGGCGGTGCCGATGCCGCCAAGGGCAACCACGCCGCTTCCCCCTTGGGACCTTTCGCTGTTGCCGCCGGTTGCATTCAAGCCGATCCCTTCTGCGGTTATGTTGACCGCCCGAATGATCCCATTCGTTCCTCCTGCACCGGTGAGAACAAGTGGCACAGCAACGCCGAGCGGCGAGCCAGTAGTACCGTTGCCGGTGAGCGTCATATCATGAAGAACCGAAGCCCCTCCGCTTGCCTCAATTGTTCCTGCGACGGTAAGCCTTGATGTCGGCGTGTCCGTGCCTATCCCAACATTACCGAACTTGTCTTCATAGATGCTCGAATCTCCAATGACCGAGTTGCCACTAGTGAACCCCGTCCACTTTGTAAGCCTCCCAAGGGTCCCGCCTCCGACGACAGTCAAGCTCGGTCCTGCTGCCGTCGGGGCAAAGTTCATTTTCGATTTATTCGTGTCCGGGATGGCGCCCGGAGCCAAAAAGAATAATCTGGCTCTGCGGTTCGCCGACCCCTGCGCGAGTAGATCGGTGAGTGTGATCCGTCCATTCGATTGACCGTCCGGTTTGGCGCTGTTCGATCCAGTAGCCGGCTCCTGTGCGTGTGTTTGATAAGCTGCCGGCCCGCACAAGAGAGCGGACAGCAAAGCAATTGAGAGTACTCTGGGTTTCATGAGCGTTGTTTGTCCTTTCATTAGTGGTTGAGACTATCGCAGGCATTGAGCCTGGTGCGCGCGTATCTTTGGCCGACCTATTCCCTTCTCATTCGCGGCTCGGCCTGGATAGTGCGTTGTTTGTGTAGCTGCATTCCTTCCGGGTGACGCGCCGAGTTGATGGATTTCTCTTCCGGCTGGTCGAACGCTTGCGGGTGCAGGTAGTAGCCGCGCTCTATTTCAGACTTGTCCTCTTCGACCTGAATTCGATTGTGATTGGCAAAGGCGTCCCGCCGGATACCGGTCACTTGCCAGCTCACCTCGACATTCGGGGCGCTGGTCTTGATAACGAAGCGGTTGTCCTTGATCTTCTGAGAGACGATCGCCTGGGCGAACGTCCCGATGACGGTGAGTTGATAGCGGAAGTCTTTGTTGAGCGCGCCGAAGTACTCCGGCAGCTCCACGACTGCGTCGCCATTTTCATCGGTCGAAATGTTCCCGTTGTAGATGTTCATCATGTCGGGCGATTCGACAAAGGAGTGAGAGAGGTACTTGTTCTCGGGGTCGAGCGGATGGTCGATCTTGAATGCGCCGCCGCCTTTAGACAGGGTGCCCGAGACCTGAACGTTCCCAAAGAAGAACCCGGCCAGTCCGTCGATCGCGCCACCTGTCCCAAGGCCTCCAACAGCATAGATGCCTACGCCGCCGCGGTTGCCAGCGCCTCCGCCATCTCCGCCGTGGGCACTCACGCCGATACCGCCGAATCCGTTGGTCCTCGAGCCGCCCAGACCAGACACTCCGGTGCCGGTTCCGCCACCTTTTACGCCAATGAGGGAGCCCTCGCCCATTACGCCAATGTCGGTTTTGCTCTGCCCCAGGACGCCGATACCGGTGTCACTTATTCCCTGGACCCCGGTTCTCGGAACGGGAACAAAAGCAGTAACCGCTCCCGTTACACCTATGCTGGCATCTTCGGCGAAACCGGTTATCGCTGAGCAGCCTGTGCAGCCACCGTTCTGCCTGGCCGTAAAGACGTCAGTACTCGACGCAGTCAAAAACAGCGGGACCCGTATCGCCAGCGGTGAGCTGCTGGTTCCGTCGCCCGCAAGCGTGGTGTCGTGAGCAATCGAAAGCAATGCGCCCGTGGCGGAAGAAGTCTGTACGGTACCGTCAGGAAACTTCAGTCCGCCGCTGAGAGATTGAATCATCCCATTGACGGTCAGCTTTGAGGCGGGCGAGTCCGTGCCTATCCCCACCAGTCCGTACTTGTCCTCGTAGATGGTCGTGTCACCAATGACTGAGTTGCTCGATGTGAATCCAATCCACTTCGTCAACCTGCCGAGCGTTCCACTGCCCGTCACGGGCAGGTTCCCTGCCGCCGCCGGAATGATGTTGAGCCCTGCCCCGCTGGATACGGTATTCCGGCTCTCAGCCATCAGACTGAATCCCCTTGGCTTGCCCTTCCTCTGCCGCGCCAGCAGCATCGAGAGGTTGATTACACTGGTAGCGCTCGCGGGCGCGGGCGCACCGTTTGATCCTGAAACATGCTGTTGAGCCTGTGCCTGATAGAGCGTCGTCGTGAAGCACAACGCCATCGTCAGAACTATCGAGAAGAGTCTGTTCATTGTCATGATTTCACTCCTTAACCAACAGGGGCACTCCGCCCACCCTGATCTAAATCAATAACGAGTCGAGGCCAGGACTCGAGTTACTGCTGCTTGTGCTTTTGCTCGGGTTCAATGCGAGCGCTCTTGAGGTGTTGCGACGCTTGCTGCTCGCGGTGGGACAGGCCATCCCAATGAATGCTCTTGTCAGGCGGCAAGTCGTAAGCATCGTGGTTCAGGTAACGGCCCCGTTCGCGCTCGGGTTTCTCTTCTTCCACGACGAACGGGGATTTGAGCATTACGGGGTCAGATCGAATGCCGATGACTTGCCACGAGACCTCCGAGTTCGCCGCGCCCCCGGCTATTTTGAAAACGTTTTCGCTTATCTTTTCAGCTACGTGCAAGCCGGGCATGGCTGCGCCGAGCGGCGTGAGCGAATATCGAAAGTCTCGATTGAGCGCCTGGAACCAGTCCGGCATTCGCACAACTGCTTCGCCCTTTTCGTTCAATTGAACGTTGCCGCTATAGAAGTTCAAGACCTCAGAAGATTCAATAGCCGCGTGATACAGGTACTTGTTTTCAGGATCGAGCGGGTGGTCGATCTTGAAGTTCTTTGTGCCGCTGACGTTGAGTTTACCCTCGACGGCGAGGTCCCCCGGCTGGAGCACTACGCCAGGATTCAAAAAGGAGAAGAGCCTTTCAATTCGAACAACTCCGTTGAATCTCCCTGCGAGCCCGCCACCAAGAAACAAACCGGCAGATCCGGAGACGCCGGCAGGACCGCCTGGGTGTGGGGGGTCAAAACTATCAGTCAAGCCGAAGACACCATCACCTTCATTGGCGAATCCCTGTACGCCAATGCCGTTGTTCGGGGCTTCTCCAACAATGCCGACACTCCCTTCACCGTCGTTTGTTACAAAAAGAGCAATGCCACCGTCTCGTCTGACGACCTCCAACTTTGCGCGTGGGCCGTCTGTGCCGATTCCCACATTGCCATTCTTGTCTTCGAAGATGGTCGTATCACCAATGGCTGAGTTGCTCGATGTGAATCCAATCCACTTCGTCAATCTGCCGAGCGTTCCACTGCCCGTCACGGTCAGGTTCCCTGCCGCCGCCGGAATGATGTTGAGCCCTGCCCCGCTGGATACGGTATTTCGGCTCTCAGCCATCAGACTGAATCCCCTTGGCTTGCCCTTCCTCTGCTGCGCCAGCAGCATCGAGAGGTTGATTGCGCTGGTAGCGCCCGCGGGCGCGGGCGCACCGTTCGATCCTGAAACATGCTGTTGAGCCTCTGCCTGGTAGAGCGTCGTCGTGAAGCACAACACCAGCGTCAGAACCATCGAGAAGAGTCTGTCCATTGTCATGATTTCACTCCTTAACCAAGAGCGGCACTCCCCCGCTCTAATCTAGTTCAATAGCGAGTTGAGGCAGATGACGAGCCGGCTGTCTGCGGTTTCCCGAAAATGAACCCGTCCTCCCTCCACCCGACGGTAAATCGTCCGCGCGCTCACCTGGGTGATGGCCGCCGCTTCGTCTACGGTCACCATCCGGGCCCCCTCGGCACACTCCGAGCACCATTCAGGGTCCCGAGCGCCAAGATTCCTGATCACAAGAACCTGGTCTCTTTCGACGATGATCTCCGTTCTCTTCTTCTTCCTCATTCGGCCTCGTTGCCGTCTTAACTCTTGCGTCGGTTTCGACGAGGCCGGACGATAACCCGGCGCGGGTTCAAAAGTCCTCACAAAGTCTCCACGTTTTTCTCATTTTCTGGCCGGAGTCAGTGTGATCGAAAAATGACCTTCTCGTTGGAGAGAAAGACAACCAAAGGAAGCTCAGCCTTCAAAACGCTCTTACGTTATCGTCCCGCTGGACAAGAGATATGGCATTCACTTTTTCAGAAGACCGGCCGGCTGCGGCAGAAGATCGGGATTGGTATAGTCCTCCCGTAAGGAGGACTGAAAGTAGGCTACCGATTCAAATGGTGGGTTACTGTCATCACATCCGTAAGGTTGCTTCTCGCAACGGGGGCGTCTTTAAGACAGACTGTTGTTGTTTTCGCCGCACAGTTCGGTTGAAATCAGTCGAAGAGTTTTGAGATCGACCCGTTGTGGGACGCGGGGATCGAGCTCGGTCGGTGATACCGCAAGCGCCCGAAGCCCGGCCGACCGATGGCCAAATCGCTCGGCCAAAACCATGGCGCGGGTCTCTTCCTCATCCCGACATCCGGATGACCCCCCGCGAAAGTTCGTTACCCGATGTATGTGAACGATGCGTCCGGTCTGCGTGTCATAGACCACGTAGGCGCGCTGTGACTCGATTTCCAATACATCCAATGTCTGAAAAGGCATTGTTGTCCTCCTTATGCCCACACCTGAAGGAACCACCACGCCTTCATCTCCCCCCGGTGTACGTGGGCGGAGATCGTGACTTTGTTGACGCGAGCGTGATAGACGGCGGTTTCCCATTTGTCTTCGTTCCCGAAGTCCACCGTTTTTGACTGGTTCTCATCGGTCATGAATGCAAAGCTGGAGATGCCAACCGTTGCCCCGCCCGGGCCGTCAACCGTTCCGACAA
The DNA here is from genome assembly GCA_036003885.1 of Blastocatellia bacterium. Classification (GTDB taxonomy): domain Bacteria; phylum Acidobacteriota; class Blastocatellia; order UBA7656; family UBA7656; genus DASYSA01. The sequence continues at coordinate 8,166 of DASYSA010000553.1, forward strand.
ACCTTGCAAGACCGGTGTGCACGGCCACCAACGCCGGTGCAATGTTGAGCTCCTCACTGACGGAAACACCACCGGTGTAACCGCGTTCTGAGTGCTTCGCAATCAAGAACGCACCCCGCTCGCCGAGTATAGTGATCATTGCATTACCTCGATGTGACAAGATCCGATTAGGGTCTAATTGGTGTCGGTTGATTTAAGGCCGACTCGCTCAAGCAGCCGCTCAAATCCAGCGTCAAGGTGCAACCGATCGAGGTTTGGATGAACTTTCAGAAATGGCATCCAGCAAGAATGTCCTTCGTAGGCTCTTTCGAGAAGCTCCAGTGCCCGGTCTCGCTCGCCCAGTTGTGCATAGGCTTCTGCCAGACGGACTTGAACGGCCTCATTGTTCTTCAAGTCCTGCTTCGTTAGTTTGAGGATTGTCTGCCAGTACGCAGTCGCGCTCGACGGGTTTCGGCTTTCGACCTTGTCTTCAGTCGACTTGCTGCGGGAGCGGCGGAGCTTCTCATCCGCATCCATAGCTTCGCGGTACATCCCCTTCTGCTCATATGCCCGCCTAAGCTGTGAGTAGACTTCCGAGAAACCGCCGTCCATCTCGATTACCTTTTGACATTGCACGATTGCATCGTCATAGCGGCGAGCGAAGTAAAGAACCCATCCGGTTGCTGACTTGACAACCAGGGAAAGCGGATCCAGCTCCTCAGCGCGGCGCATCTCACGCACAGCTTCATCGTGACGCCCCATAGCGGACAGGAACTCCCCGTACCACTGGTGTGCCGTTGGAAGATTTGGGTTAAGCTCTATCGCCCTGCTGTATTCTCGCTCAGCCCCCGCCCAATCCCATTCGAAGAACCTTCTGATATCGGCAAGCGAAGCGTGCGCTTCAGCCAGTGAATCGTCAATCTCAAGCGCGTGGGTCGTTGCCCCTTTCGCCTTTAGAGCGGCCTCCGGCGGTGTGATCCAGTCGTAGTCGGCAAGCATCGTGTAAGAGTCGGCCACCCCGACGTAGGCCAGCGCGTAGTTCGGGTCCGTCTCTATCGCTTGATTGAAGTATTCGAGCGCTTTCTTGAGTCCTTCCTCTGTCCGCTTGTTCCAGAAGTAACGCCCTTTGATGTAAAGCTGATATGCCTCGGTGTTCTCGGTATGATGCTTAGTGATTTGTTGCTTCTCTTCTCCAGTCAGACGGCTGGCGAGAGCCTCGGCAACTTTCTGCGATATCGAATCCTGAACCGCGAAGATGTCCTTGCAAAGTTCATCGCACTTATATGACCAAACCGGTGCTCCGCTGCGGACGCTTATGAGTTGGACGCTCAGTCTTATCCGCTCGCCTGATCTCTGTATACTTCCCTCGAGCACCGCGTCGACCCTCTGCTCGCGCCCGGCTGCCCGCGCGTCCTGCTGCGGCGCGATGTACTTGCGGATGGCGCTCGTTGGCCGGACGACAACCTGACGGAGATGGGTCAGTCGGCCGATTAGCGAGTCGGCCATTCCCAGTCCCAGGTATTCCTCACCGGGATCAGCGGCGAGCGGCGTGAACGGCAATATGGCGATTGATCTTACTTCTGACGGAGTCTCCGGCCGGTTCGATCCGCTCGCGCTCAGGAAGTAAGACGCCCCGGTGACAATCACCAGTAGCAACACGACAGACGCTGCCCAGCGGCCTTTCCTGGTCCCGCCGCTAAGCCAGCTCGTTATTGCCACTGCATTACGAGCAATAGCTCGTGACGAGTCAGCTTCGCCGGCGCAAGTAAGGTCTTCTTCAGTTGACAAGATGCGGAGCCGGTCGTGTTTCTCGATGATCAGACTCGACCCGTTCTCAGACCTTTCCACATCGGCCAGGAAACGATATCCGACTTTTGGGACGGTCGCGATGTACTGTCGCCCGTTGGAATCTTCCTCGAGCGCTTTTCTCAGCAGGAATACATTTTGCGAGAGACTACGCTCTTCGACTATCGCGTCGCGCCAGACGCGCTTCATAAGTTCGTCTTTCGTGACGACAGCGCCCGAGTTTTCGATGAGCGCCAGCAGCGTCTCAAACAGTTTTGGAGTGAGAGGCACCATCTCTTGACCCCGCAGCAAGAGCCGCTGTTTGAGGTCAAGGCGAAATGGCCCAAATTTGTAACCGTGATCGGTCTCGGGGTTCATAGTGTAATATCAGTAGAATGTTGGAGTCGTGGTCGCATCGCGGCCGATGATATGCGAAATCCTCTTTGGCATGTAACTGGGTATGTACGCAGGGCGAGTTCACACGAGCCTATTGCGAAGCGCCTTGGCGACAGCTTCTGATTTAGAGTGAACTTGCAGTTTGTTGTAGATGTTTTGGAGGTGAAACGAGACTGTGCTGATACTGATGTCGAGCTTGGCAGCAGCCGTCTTGTAGCTGTGGCCTTCGACAACGAGCTTTAACAACTCAGTCTCTTGCTGGGTGAGGTGCGAAGGCGAACGACCGGGTGGGCGGAACTCTCTGAACAGGTTGATAACACGGCGCGCGACGTCGGGCGACATCGGTGCCCCGCCCGATGCCACTTCGGTAATACTTTCAAGCAGGCGGGCGGGCGGCGTGTTCTTCAACAGGTAGCCGGATGCGCCGGCGCACAGAGCATCGAATATCCTTTCGTCGTCGTCATAAATCGTCAGTGCGATGACCGGCAGATCCGGGTATCGCTGTTTCAAGACCCCTATGCCCTCGACGCCGTCCATGCCGGGAAGTCCAATGTCGGTCAAGACCACATCGGGAAGCTCCGTGCCGATTCGGTGGAGGGCATCTTCCATCGTCCGGTATGAGCCCACGCAACGAAAGCCCGGGGAGCCGTTGATCAAAACAGACAGCCCTTCACGCACGTCTCGCAGGTCTTCGATAATGGCCACCTTCACGTTAGTTGATCACTCCGCAACCTCAAATCCTGGAAATGATAGGACGTTTGGACGCGGTCAGTTTACCCTCGAACCTTGTTCGCGTCACCTGTGTATTCACCCAGGATCCCCTTCGTGTCGCCTTCACCGCGGTCGATGAGGGACTCGCAAAGTTACCTCGGTACCGTTGGCTTCGACGGACGTCACTCTTAGCTCGCCATCTCGACCGCGTGCCCGCTGCTTCATACTCGTGAGCCCATTACCCTCTGAAGGGTGGTCCGGGTCAAAGCCACGGCCATCATCCACGATTCTCAAGTTGAGCCAGGAGTGTTCGACCCACAATTCGATACTAACTGTCGAGCAATCGCTATGACGAACAACGTTATTCAAGGCTTCCTTGAAGATGAGCAGCACATCGCGGCGTACGTCAGCTCCGAGCCGCAGATCCGTGTCTGGATCCGGCGCCTTGAACTCGTATTCTATCTTCCGGCCCGCGAAGACTTCGCTGGCAAGCCTTCGCATGCGGTGGATCAGATCTGTCAGATGATCGCGCTTGGGGTTGATAGCCCAGACTATGTCTCCCATTGAAGCGACCGACTCGCGCGAGATCTGAGCGATTGAAGAAAGTGGGGTCTCGATCCCCGACGTCTCCGCGTTGAGTTCTGTCTGGTCTTCCCCGACGCCTGATCCCTGATCCCTGATCCCTTTTAACCGGCTGTGAGCAACTTCGCTCAGTATCGCGATACGGGTGAGGTTGGCGCCGACGTCGTCGTGCAGGTCCGACGCGATGCGCGTTCGAACTCGCTCGACTTCGAGCAGCCGTCTGAGTCGATAGCGATAGAATGCATATGCGACAAAACCTACACTCGCTGCCGCAGCGGTGATGAACCACCATCGCTGCCAGATAGGCGGTAGAATCGTGAACGAAAGGCTTGCCGGCGGATCGCTCATCACTGCGTCGGCGTTGACGGCGCGCACAAGAACGCGATAGCGGCCGGGCGAAAGGTTGGCGAAGGTCACTGAGCGCTGTTCTGTCAGCGGACTCCACGCTTCACTTGCCCCCTCGAGCTGGTACTGATAACGCAGCTCTTCACCGGGGGCGAACCCGATCGCCACGAAATCGAATTGCAGTTGGTTTCGGTCTGGCGAGAGGTCAGGCAGTACAATCTCTGTTTCCCCCAGCGCCGAAACAAGCTGCTGGTCACCCGCTACCCTGACACCAGTTATCAGGATGGGCGGCGGAGCCGCGCTATCTTCCGGCGCAGGGATGAAGCGCGACAGTCCTCGGTGTGTGCCGAACCAAAGCGCGCCCGTGCGGTCGCGGAAGGCGGCGACGATATTGCCCGGCGCCAGGCCATCGTCGGTGGTGTAGTGCTTGATGCGGCCCGTTTCGGGATCGAGTTGGTCAACGCCGCGCCCAGTCCCGACGTAAATGCGCCCATACCGATCCTCGGTGATTGCCTCAGTGCTGTTGCTGGAAAGGCCCTGCGCGGTGGTGAAACTGTTGAAAGCGGGCCGCTCCGCCGCAGGGTCGTCAAGACTAATCAGTCCGCCACGCGATGAAGTGAGCCAAAGTCGTCCCGCGCGATCGCTATGAATGTTCCTGATTGGGCCCGTTGGCAGGCCATCGCTAACGCTGAAAAAGGTGAAACGCCCGTCACGGTAACGGGCGACTCCGGTGTTGAAAGCGATCCAGATGTTGCCGGCGCGGTCTTCGCCGAACGAGCCGGCTTCGTTATCTGTAAGTGAGGGTAGGCCTGGCGCATCCTCCAGGTTACGTAAGGCCTGGGTGTCGCGATTCCAACGCGCGAGGCCAAACCCAGAGACCCAGACGTTGTCTGCGGAGTCGACGAAAATGCGACCCACCTGCTGAGTAGGGAGCCCTTGCCTGGTCGTGTAGAGCGCCACCGGTTTTGCCATCTTGATACTCGCAAAACTGTCGGACGGCGGGTACCGGTAAAGCCCGGCACCGCTGCCGACCCACCACTCGCCTTCGCGCGTCTGCACCGCGGCCTGATCCGGGAGAAAGCCGAAGTCAAAAGGCATGTCCGGCTTGAACCACTCTAATCGCTGTCCATCGAAACGCCCGAAGCGCGGGAAGAAGGTATCGGCGCCCGCGCGAAGCAGGTCTAGCTTCGCGCCGTCAAAGGCGCTTGCACGCTGGTCTCCGAGGACGACTCCTCTGAAACAGATCCCGCCCGCCGGATCCTCGAAAATCGCATGCACCGAAACGATCCCGTCCTGCTCGCCATAAGTAACGAGACCGTTGCGCGCCAGCTTCATTGCCCCGGCAGTGTTCGTGCCCAACCAAAGGTTGCCACCCGAGTCTTCCGCAAGCGCCGTGATTTCCTGGAAGCTCAGGCCGTTCCTACGGGTGTACGTGTTGAAGCGGCGTCCGTGCCCTTCGCCTGTGCCAGGGAAGAATTGGATCAATCCCTTGTTGGTTGCGACCCAGAATCTACCGTCAGCAGTCTCGTAAAGCTGAAAGATCCAGTCGGTAGGCAAGCCATTCTGGCGGCTGTAAACTTCAGCGACTCGCGGCGCCTGGCCGGCAGACACCTCGAGACGGAAGAAACCGCCGAGTCGTGTCCCCACCCATAGTCGGCCCTCGTGGTCCTCGAGCAAGTCATGGATGTTGTTGTCTGGCAGCCCGTCGCGCTTGGTGTATTGCTTCATGCTACCGTCGGGCCAACGTTGGAACAGGCCCTCGAACGACCCGATCCACAAGCAATGGTTGCGATCTTCCAGCAGGTCAGTAGGCGCTATCTGACTCGAAGATCCGCCCACAACTTTGATGTCGGCGGGTAGGAGCTCGAAACGGCCGCCGTGTCGCTCCAGATGATAGAGATGCTTCATCGTGCCACACCAGATCGCGCCGTCGCGGCTCTCAAGCAGCACCGTGGCGGCCCTGGCATTGCGGTCTTCCTCTGTCGGAACGACTACCGTAAACATCGGCGCCGGTGTGACCGCATCATTCGAGTAGACGACCCGACCAAGCGGCGTTCCTTTTGGGTTGAAGTGGACGAGGCCCCCGTAAGTCGCCACCCAGAATTCGCCAGAGCGCGTCTCCAGAAAATCTGTGACGTTGCGATGTGGCAGCCCTTGCTCCACGCCGTAGTTGGTAAACGTGTAGCCGTCGAAGCGCGAAAGCCCCTCCTCGGTGCAGAACCAGAGAAAGCCGCGTGAATCGCGCACGATCCGGTTGATTCCGTTATGAGGCAGCCCCTCGCCAGTCGTGAAGGATTTGAGTGGTAAACGCTCGGCCCAGGCGAAGTTCGATGCGAACACCATCACGCCAAGGGACAGGCCTCTCAGTCCTAACAGCGAGAGCTTTCTCGATCCGCGCCTAACCATACACCATCCTTGACTCGAGTTGTTCAGGCCCTCAGATTCTAGTTCAGCCGCCACGGAATCCAAACCCGGCCCGGCTACTCGTGGGCATTGTGATGATAATCGTTTAGTGTATTGCTTGTGGTTGTCCGTCAGTACACTCGCGAGTACTGTAGATAGTTTTGTAATTGACTGTAGATAACTTGTTAGCGCTGTTGTCTTGACTATTCAAGGTTCATGCCTTTGAGAATTCTCACGAAGCGAGGGCTTGTCCGCATCCGATCCCAGTTTGGATCAACTGTGATGAAAGCTGATAAGAGCACATCTCGCTCCTCGAGAGCCCGCTCGAGCCAAGTAAGGGTCTCCTCATCTTCGCCCAACCCGTTATGGACCACCGCAATGTTGTATGGTGGAACGTAACCTTGCGTGGACAAGGCCTTCAGTTCGTCTAGTACCGCCCGCGCTTTTCCGTGGTCGCCCAATAGCCCATACGCATATCCGATCAAGGAGATCGTTTGCGTGTTGCCGCCCGAAGAGCTCCTGGCCTTGGTCAATTCCGTGATTGCCTCGGCGTACTGTCCCTGGCGGATGTAAATCTTCGCCAGCGTCAGCAGGGCGATCCAGAAGTTCGGGTCTATCTCAAGCGTCTTGACCAACTTTTCTCGCGCCTCCTCGTTACGGCCATCGTAATAGAGGAAGAGTGACTCATGGGTGCGCGTGAGTAACGCCAGCGGATCAAGCTCTCTGGCCCGCGCCGCCGCCGCGATAGCCTCTTTTTGGCGTCCCAGGGTCGATAGCAGCAAAGCGTTAGCGCGGTGCGCCTCCGACGAGTTCGGATTGAGCGTGACGGCGCGCTTAGCTTCACGTTCGGCGCCGTCCCAGTCCCAGTCGTACCAGCTATTCAGGGTGCATAACGTAGCGTGGACGTCGGCGAGGGTCTCATCAATTTCCAGCGCCTTCGCTGCCGCAGCATGAGCAAGTGGAAAGGCGTCATCAGGCGGCACATCACTACTCATGGGCAGTGACCGGTAAGCTTCCGCTATTCCCGCATAAGCCAGCGTGTAAGTCGGTTCGAGGTCAATCGCGTGTTGGAAAAACTGAATGCTCCTCCTGACCTCGCGCGGGATCAATTTATTCCAATAGTAGCGCCCTTTCAGATAAAGATCATATGCTTCAAGATTTTCCGTGGACCGTTTGGTCAGCAGGCGCCTCTCCTCAATGCTGAGGGGAATAGCAAGCGCGCCCGCCACTCGCTGAGAGATGGCGTCTTGCACAGCGAACACGTCGGTAGTCTTCTCGTCGAACGTGCCGACCCAAAGCGAAGCACCGTCCTCGACGTTGATGAGCCGGGCCGTTAAGCGGATGCGGTCGGCTGAACGTTGAAGGCTTCCGTCAAGCACCGACTCAACGCCCAGCTCGCGCCCAGCGGCCTGCGGGTCTTGCTCCAATCCGCCGTACCTGCGCACCGAACTCAGGGGGCGCACGATTAGCTTCCGACTGCTGCTCAAGCGCGCGATCAATGTGTCGGCCATGCCCAGTTCCAGCGCCTCATCCCGGCTCAGCTCCACAATAGGCTTGAATGGCAGCACCGCGATCGTCGTAGCGGGTATGCCGTCGGCGGAGACCGGCTTTGCAGGGCCGCTTATGATCTTGACTTCGGTGGCGAAACGGTAGCCGCTCCCGGGGACCGTCACAATGTAGCGGCGCTTTCCCAACACCCGTCGCAATGTCGAGACATTCTGGCTTAGGTTGTTCTCTTCGACGAATGAGTCAGCCCAGATCGCCCGCATCAATTCATCTTTCAAA
>DASYSA010000554.1:0-5716 GCA_036003885.1 Blastocatellia bacterium
GGCTACGTCGTTATAGATAGGCCCAAGGCCTTCATCTACTTCTTCCCGTTCCTCGAATATGACCTTGTTATCGAGGAACGAGCGTCCAGCCGTCGCCGGATTTGTGCACTCATCGATGGCGGGAGTGGGTTCAAAAACCCCAAGCCCGTTGAAGAGATTGTCGGCCTCCTGGCGAGCATCCATTGCAGTCGTCAAGGCTTCAGTTGCCGCTTGTCCTTCGACGGAGCGCGTGAAGGCGAATGGAACAACGAGCGCCGCCGCGAACAGAAACAATAGGGAAATCTTAAGGAATTTCATTCAGAGGGTCCTCCTTTTCCGGGACTTGGAGCACACTTCGTCCAAGACAGGTTAATTGAGTTAGCTGCCTGATCTTTTCTAGCTTGAGCGTGTACCCTTGGAACCCTGGCTGGCTCGCACCCTCAGTCGGTCCGGCTGGGAGGCTATCACCCTGTAGCCTTCGGCAACCCACCGACCCCACTTTAAAGAGCAAGGTCTACGGACATCCTGAATTGCGTTGGTTTTTGTCGCCAGCTTTGCAGACACCTGAAAAGCAGCGCGACTCTAATTTAAATCGAAGCGAAAGTCAAGGGGAATGTTGAGAATATGTGAACTCTCGGCTCGGGTAAGGCGGTCAGGAGTGCTCGCCAGATGCTTTGTTTTCCGCCCATTGCGACTTGAAGAGTCAGAAAGTTTTGTCCATGAAAGGTGCAAACAAGTGTTGCGCAGGACCCCTCCGGTTGCCCCACTTAGAGTGACAGGGAGAGCGCCTGTGGCCATAAGTAACGCAGCGGGCCTGGGCGAAAGTTTGGGAATAAAAGGGGAAAAGCTGCAGAAGAAAAAATGCCACCGGAAGGCAGAGTTGTGCTAGAATTGCTCGTATGAAATGCCCAAAGTGCTTTAACCCCCTGCGGCGAGTCGCCAGCACTGAGGACTCGGTCTGGTATACTTGCCCGTTAGGTCACAGATACCATTCCGAGACAGGCAGCGGTATCAGCGATTCAGAGGGACACCGCTACGCTGTTTCAGAATGATTCAGCGGCTATCCTCGGAACAGTCGGGGATAGCCGCAAGGACATCATAACTGGAAAGAAGAAACGCACCCATCGGATGTGAGTTTGCTTAATTGCTCCCGCTTCTGTCTCCACTCGCTTACGACTCGGTTTGAATGAGTCTTGTTGCAGCGTATCGGGGAGCGAGTGTCGTCGCTTGTTGCCCAGTTGAAAACGCCATCGTCGCTCGACTCACTCATTCGATCATGGTTCGTCAGTGTATTCTGAGCGGCCTCTGATCGTTGCTTTCTGTTTACCAGGCATTGCCTGGATTCGGGCAGCCCGGCTATTCGCAGCGGCAAGTCGGCAGTGTGAAGTCAATTGGATTGACGCTGCCTACGACAGGACGGAGCCCTGGTCCTCCCACTTGGGTTTCAGCCTTGTATATGCGAAAATGCACTTGTAATCATCTTCTTGACTTGATAGATTTCGTCACCAAGTAGGAAATCGCTTGAACTACTTTAAGCCGGCGATCAGGGGACTATGTTAGTCGCCGGCTTGTGCCGAGCAGGTCAAGAATCGAGCGAAACACGGATAACTGATAACCCTTCCCACGAAGCGTGTCTGAAACAGAGTTCACTGGTCTATCTGTGATGGGTTATCCCCAGCGGGGTTGTTGGGCCCGAGTTTCGCGCGGCTGCGGCCAGTGAGATTGGAGGGATGAGAAGTGATGGAGAGGCGAGCTTCACAAGAGATACCAGTTGACCTGATCGATGGCGGTCAGTTCTTAACAGCAGAAGAAATGTTCTCAGAGCGCAGGACCGATGATCCCATGGAGATGGTCGTCCGCTCAGAGGTTGCAATGTATTTCGACAGGCTTCAGGACGGGGCCTCGCTCCTGGATCAGGTTGCGCCCCGGATCTCGGACCTGGATGTGGCGGCTCGTTTCTCTTTGGCCAGGGGACGCCTTGCCATTTGGCTCAAGGACTACGAGCAGGCCGGCACTCAGCTTCAGACGGCCTATCACTTCTATCTTTTTCTGGGCGAACCCTTTGGACTGAGCCAGGCTCAGCTCGGACTCGCCCGTCTTGCCCGCTGGCGCGGCGACTTTGACGAAGCTTCTGCAAAGCTGAGCGCAGCGCAAGAGGGAGTGAAAGGGCGCGTGAGCAAGCGCACAGAATTCCTTCGAGGTCTGATCTCCTGCGAACAGGCGGCATTGTTCGTAAACAAAGACGAGATCGAGCAAGCGACCGAGGCATACGCGGAAGCCACTCGCTTGCTCAAGAACACCGAGCGCGGTCGCTTCTACGCCGGAGCCGTTCTGGGCATCGCAGATCTGAAGTGTGCGCTTGGCGAGTTTGCGGATTCACTCGAACTCTACAAGGAAGCCAACACGATATTTGAGCGCTACGATCTCAGGAGAGATCTCGCGCAGTCCCAGCTCAAGCTTGCAGAGGCGTTGATGAGGTTGAAGAAGTACGAACGCGCCGAAAAGCTCGCCGAAGAAAGCCGGGATCTGACGGGCACTGATCCGGAGGGCGGGAGTAGATCTCTCTCTCTCCTTGCGCTTTTGGCGCTTCAAAAAAACGAAGCGGATCAGGCGGCCTCGCTGGCGGCTGCGGCCGTCGATCTGGCCGATCAGGGTAATTCCCCCGAAGCGCGTGCCCGGGCACGGGTCGCGATGGGACAAGTGAAGCAAGCGGAACGCGAATTCAAACCGGCGACCGAACTGCTGCGCGAAGCCGCCGACCTTGCAGGGCAGGCTAGAGGCTCGGCTGAAGCGGCGCGCCTCGAACTCGAAGCGACCATCTACCTGGCCGAGGCCTATCATAATGTAGACACCAGGGCCGGCCGCACGGAACTCATTCGCGCCGGCGAGATCCTTAACACTCTGGAGGACGGCTGGCTCACTGAGGAGTTCAATCGAGTGTCTGCAAAGTACGAGGAGCAGATCGTCTTCACCGAAGACAACAGGTTAGTGTTCGATGGCAATCAGCTTCCTCGCTGGCAGGAGGCAAAGCGAACTCTGGAAGGCTTCCTGTTGCGAAACGCCTTGCGCCAGACAAACAATAGCCTGACTCGAGCAGCTCGCAAGCTCGGCGTTTCGAAGGTCCACGTGCACAATCTGAAAAAGAAGCACAGCCTCTAACCGGAGTCTGACCTCAATCCTCTCCTGGATCACCTCCGCCCACGGGAGCAGATCCCAACTCGATCACGGCGTCTTTCAGTCTTGAGTGCTGTTGAAGCAATCTCAAATAGCGCGACTCATCGTTACCACTTTTGGCTTCGATAATACGAGCTACGTTTCTCTTCTCGCCCTTCTCCCAATCCGCCAGATCAGGGATCAAGGCCAGCACGAGGGCGAGGTTCTCATAGGAACGCCGCCGCGACAACTTTAAATCATCAGGAGTTATGCCGATTGCACGGGCGACGGTTTCACTCGACGCGCGCCGGATCCTGCCTGCCTCGCCCGCAAAGCGCTCAGCCATCCGCCTCTGAACCGCCAGCCCGAGGTTTCGAATGTGAAAACGATCCCAGGCGCCGGAGTCCGATCCGGGCGCCTCATAAACCACGTTGCCCCGTGAAAGCCGGCGGAGAATCCGAACAGAACTCCTGTATCCGGGCCGTGTCTTGATCTTCTTCTCTTCAGCTTCAGCCGCTCGCGCGATCGCGGGAATAGTGGGCCGAAATCCGAGCTTGCGATAAAACCAGAAGGCGCCCGACTCGATCGCCTCGTCGTTATTGAAGCCAACCTGATATGGATCCACCGATATGCAGGTGACTCCGAGCAGTTGATTCAGCAGTCCCAGGACCTGCGCATAAACCCACGCGGACTCGCCATCGCGAAAAGTGTAAAACGTGTTGAAACCAAGTTCCGTGCGTTCGAAGAGCGAGATCGCCTCGATGTAGTTGATCGGCACCCCGTTCTTGAGTGTGATGCCGGCGTGATAGCTCCGCAGGGGCAACCTGTACTCCACCGGCAATCCCCACAGGAAGATTTCCACTCCACGTCCGACATCGGCCTTCACGACGCTGCCAGGGTTGCCGTGCGTGATGCCATACAACTCCCGGTAGCGGACGGTGGTCACTGTGCGCGTCATATCTACGATCTTTTCACCGGCGCTGAAGGAGAGCGGCCGAAGTTCCACACCACGGGGAGTAAACTGGTCAGCGAGTTCGACGTCGCTTCGCTTCAGCAGCGACCCTCGGTGGTGGTACACGCTTCGCACTCGCTGCTTCAACCGGGTCCTGGAAGCTGGTCCATTCCCGAGTTCCCACCGGATGGGCAACACTAGAGAGTCATAAAGCTCGCCTTTCTCCTCTTCGGGAACGTCCAGCGCCTGGAACCGCTGAATGAGCCACACGAGCGCCCGGTCCTTCTGTCCAGTCGCCGCCCGGAGCCATTTTCGGTAAGGGATGTTCGCTTCTACCAGGGAGTCCTCGTTCAGCAACGGGAGAAAGCGCGGCAGCGTCGATCCCAATCGCTCTCGTTTCTCATACTTCTCCCAATCAATCTCCACGCTTGCCGGATAGCGCCTGACCAACCAGCGGACTATGCCGTAGCTGAAGGCGCCGGATATTGTCGTGCCCGCGAGACCAGAGTTCTCTATGTAGTCGAGCGAGTACAGGTCCACCCCGTCGGAGCGTAATTGCCCGACTCTGTCGACAAATAAGGAGAGGAGTTGCTCCGTCAAACGGAGGACGCGCGCATTGTGGGGATGGGCGCTAAGAAATAGCAGAATCTCATGGAAGAGCAACAATGAATCGAGATCTCGAAATCGCTTTCGGCTGACCATCTCGAGAAGCTTCTCAACACGTGCCGCGTCACCGGGGCCGAAGCGGCTCTTCGCCTGGTCGAGCCTGGTCAGCAGTCTATCAAGTGAGTTGGATGGCATAGTTGGTGGGATTCAGTTGCTCGCTCTTCTTTGCTACTCCGCCTTGTAGACATTCGGGTAGTGCCTTTCCAATAACGTACTCGCCTCGAGTCCACTCTTGAGCCATTCAGCTTTCCTCTCGCTGCTCTTCTCCTGTTAGTGTCCCAAGCGACTCCATCACCGCAGACACAACCATATCTGAGAGCGCCTCGAAGAGTGTGTTTCCGTCTTGTTGTGTAGCGGATCGCGGGTCGCCGAAATAGGCTTCACTTCCTCCCGCCTCGTTGAACGACCGGGCCCCTTCGCGGATCTTTTCGGAGATCGAGATCGGTACTCGCTCGAGTTCTTTCCGAATGTCGTCGCGCACAAGCTCGGGGCGTACCGCCATCACAAGCGAAGTCTCATAGGAACCGGCGTGGCAATCACCTCGGCGGAACTCCTCGCTGAGCGTCTGGGCCCATCGGCGTCTGCGTTTGTCGGGGAACGCAACAGTACTGCCGGTCTCATTCTTGACCTGTTCGATCGCGTCATTGATCGATGCAATGTGCTCAGGCTCGAGATGCGAGTTTGCAATGACAACCAGTCGGGCACCCTGTCGATAGAGTGACACGCACACATCGCGAATCAGCGCGACGGCGGTCGCCTTCTTTATCGAAATGGTGCCCGGGAAGTCACCGCTGAAGTCAGTCACGCTGTAAGCTATCGGCGGCAACACTACAGCCTCAATCTGTCTTTCGGCGAGCTTTGATGCGGCACGCCGCGCCATCTCTTTAGAGATGATGACATCGGTGGCAAGGGGCAAGTGGGGGCCGTGAGCCTCGGTCGAACCAACCGGCAGGATAAGGACCAAAC
>DASYSA010000555.1:0-15061 GCA_036003885.1 Blastocatellia bacterium
GAGCGGCAATTCCTGCAGGAGCGGATTCGGCAGCTGAAATAAATTTGGGATAGCTGTCGATTTTCCGTCTCCCCAACGACTATCTGGTGACAGAACGATGCGCTACGGTTCCTGAGTGAACAGGAAACGAGTCATCGGAAACAAACCACAGAAACCAAGGAGAAAAAGTCATGCCACAGTATCTGGTTGCTAACTACCTCCCCGACGACTTCGACCCGTCCACTGTAACCGAAGCAATGATGGAAGAGATCCACGCGCTCAACCGCGAAATGATTGCTGCCGGCGTGAGGAAGTTCGCCTGCGGCATTTCCCCGGCCGCCAACGCCAAGACGGTGCGGAAGCAGTCCGACGGCACGGTGCTCGTCACCGACGGGCCGTACCTGGAGACCAAGGAGCACATAGGCGGTTTTTGGATACTGGAAGCCGCCGATATGGACGAGGTACTCGCGTGGGCGCGCAAGGGTTCCATCTCCTGCGATGCGGTGGGCGAGGTGCGCGAACTTCTATTCTTCCCGGACCCGAAGGGAGCAACGGAATAGTCTGGCCGCAGCGCGCTGGCGCCGGGTTGTCGTGCCCGGCGCCTGCCGCGAGGCCCCTGAAGGACGCCTCCACCCGCTTTCCGAGGCTTCGCCGATATTGTTGCTCGCAATAAGCCGGCGGTCACGGATAGCTCCATTCTCAAGAGGGAAAACAATGCAGAAAAAGAAGGTTCACGCAATCGCAATCAAAAGCTTCGCATTACTTGTTGTGCTCGGTACGGCCTACCAAGCGATGGCACAGAATGCCAAGACAGCTTATCCGAGCATGGCCCCGATCGAGCGTTCGTGATTGCCGTGCAACGGTGATCCGACGGAACGGAAGCTCGCTAAGCCGCAATGAGAACAAATCAGATAGGACTCGAAGGAACTCAGCCATGAGAAAAGTTATCGTGCTTGAACATATTTCACTTGATGGTGTCATACAAGCCCCAGGCGGGCCGGAGGAAGATACGAGCGACGGCTTTGCGTATGGCGGATGGTCAGCGCCCTTTGACGACGATGCGATCGGAGCGGCCGTGAAAAAGATGTTGGATATGCCGATCGACCTGTTGCTGGGGCGTAAAACTTTCGATATTTGGGCCGCGTTTTGGCCGCAACATGGCGACATTTGGCCCAACGTCAACACGGCCACTAAATACGTCGCCTCGAACACCTTGACTTCTTCCGAATGGCGACCCTCGGTGTTTTTAAGCGGGGACGTTGCGAAAAAAGTCGCCGAACTCAAGCAAGGGGAAGGACCCGATCTGCACATTTGGGGAAGCGGTAATCTGCTCCAGACGCTTATGAAGCATGATCTGGTCGATAATTTCTGGTTGATGATCTATCCGATAACTTTGGGCGAGGGGAAACGTTTGTTTGCCGGCGGCACGATCCCGGCCGCGTTCAAGGTGACGGAAAGCCTGGTCGGTTCGAGTGGCGTCATTCTCGTGAATTACGAACGCGCAGGTGCGGTCCAAACCGGAAGTCTATAAACATTCGCGCCGTGTGTTGGGCGCACGTTCGCCGCAAGTATTACGATTTGCAACGTGTCGATTTTTTCGGCGCGCGCCGACTATAGGATGAACGGTCCGGCGCTCAGCCACCCTCAAACTCTCGTAAGCACTGGTACACGGGGCAGGACACTCAAATGAGAAAGCTAATCTTCGCAATCAACATTACCCTGGACGGCTGCTGCGACCATACCAAGCAAGTTGCTGATGACGAGACACATGAATATTTTACGAACCTCCTGCGTGAGGTCGACCTGCTCGTCTTTGGGCGTATCACCTACCAATTGATGGTCCCTTTTTGGCCTGAAGTCGCAAAAAGCCAGTCGATGACAAAAGCATCGAACGAATTTGCTCGAGCATTTGACTCCATCAACAAAATTGTTTTTTCACGATCATTAGACGGTGCTGAAGATAGAAATACGAGAATTGTCCGTACGAACCTTCAGGACGAAATACTTAAACTGAAACAAGAACAAGGCAAAGGTATTTTGCTCGGTGGTGTAAGTATTCCTTCACAACTGATCGAGCTTGGTCTGGTTGATGAGTATCGTTTTGTCGTTGGACCAATTGTTGCGGGGGAAGGGAAACGGATGTTGGAGGGCGTTAGTCTGTCGGAGAGACTGCAATTAAAGCTTGTCGAGTCAAAGTTTTTCAAATCAGGATGTGTTGCGCTTCGTTACTTGAAACGGTGACAGAGAAATTTGCGACAGCTGGGCTGCTGGCTCCCACCGAGAGGAGAAGAACAATGAAATACATCTGTTTGGGATACATTGAGCCAGGAACATTCGAAGGGATGACCGAGGACAAGCGACACGCAACGCTCGACGAATGCTTTGAGTACAACGACCATCTGCGCGCCAACGCACATCTTGTTGCCGAAGTACCTCTTCAGCCTCCGGAGACCGCCGTGACCCTGTACTGGAAAAACGACAAAGTCGCGACGACCGACGGCCCCTATGCGGAAACCAAGGAGCAGCTCGGTGGCCTTCAGATCCTTGAGGCGCGAGACCTCAATCATGCCATTCAGCTTGTGTCACAGCTTCCAGGCTTTAAGTATGGACTTGGACCGGTTGAGATACGGCCGGTTGCGGACATAAGCGAAATGATGAAGGAGAGCGAGCAGCGGCGGCGAAAGGAGACCTCGCTATGAGGGCGCACGAGGGAAAGAGTGATCAGTGTCATGGCCTTGGTGCTGGTAATCGGCATCGGTTTTCTTGCGCCAAAGGCGCAGGCACAGTCGGATAAATATTCGAAAATGGCACCTGTCGACCAATACTAGATGGAAAGGAATGCTGAGATTCTGCTGGCGCGGAGCGCCGCTCCCGATTCCATTTCCCCCGTTGTTAATTACCTTACGTGCGCTTGGGCCCACCCGGAATCTCAAAAGAAGACACGTTGGACGAACCAGTAGGTTCCCGCCAGAATCACGCATACTGAGCCCACGTTCAAGATTCGCCTCGCGAGCTCCTGATTTCGATTTCGAATTGCCGCTAACACAGACGCAACAACAACGACAATACAAGCCTGTCCGATCTCTACACCGAAGTTGAACGAGAACAGCGACCAACCAAGCGCCTCGCGTGGCAAGCCGAACTCCCTCAGCACTGCCGCAAAGCCGAACCCATGCACGAAGCCAAAAAAGAAAGCTATCCATGCGCGCACGTCCCGTCCTGTCTTGCCGACCATCAGGTTGTCGATACCTACGTAGATAATGCTCAAAGCAATGGCGGGTTCAATCAGCCGGGGTGACGGATTGACTAAGTTCAGCGCGGCGAGCGACAGCGTGATGCTGTGAGCAATCGTGAAAGCGGTCACGATGCCCAGCAGCCGCAGCAAACTTCCTCCCAACAGCAACAGTCCGACAATGAACAGGACGTGATCCGGTCCTGTGAAGATGTGATAGATGCCGGCCGGAATGAACTCCTTCACCACGGACATCCAACCCTGACGGTCACCCGTTCTGTAAACGAAGATCTGATGGTCCTGGGTGAAAATCTCTTGATGGACCAGGCTTCCCGCTTCATACACATTGAGAAAAGTCTGATGCTGCGGATCATAGGGAAAGAGCGCGCACTGAATTCTTAGAACGTCCGGTTTGGCCTTCGTGTTGAGTCTCAGCTCGCACGATAATGCCTGGCGATCTGGAAGCGGCTCAACGCGCAACAATTCCAACGCGACCGGCTGGCCATCGGCAACCACGGTAAGTCGGGCCCGTACGAGTTCCGCGATTGCATCCTTCTTTGATTCCGCCACCTTTGCGTCCAGTAGCGTTTCGGGCGGTTCCAAATTCAGATCGTGCGCGAGATCGACAATGTGCGCAACGAGCGTGCCTTCAATCTGTCCTTCGCTCAGACGAAGGTCGAGGTAGCTGAACGGTATTGGATGAGCGTGAACCGGCGAGACCAAACATCCCAGGACCAGGGACGGCAAGGCCACACGCCATAGCATAGAGTGGGCTTCTTTGCGTTTTGTGGTTTTGACTATCGGCAAGCAGCGAAGTGAGTCGGTATGCAGGAAAGCTCACGACGAGGCCGGGCTCGAGACCTGTCGCGGTCTCAGTGCAAAGCCACGCCCGGTACTCGTGCGGGTGCAGTTGCGCTATTTCAGTTCGTTGTAGATCGCAGTGACCCCAGCCTTTGCGCGACCCAGGTTGTAGTCCTTGTATTTTTCGGGCAGCTTCAGATCGGTCGCCGCCTGATCGACGGTTTTGCCGGCCTTCTTGGCCTGTTCGACGGCCGCGACAAAATCGCGAAGGAACTCGCCGTACTCTTTGAACTCGGCCCAGTCAGCCACCGGGCTGTGGCCGGGGATGACTTTTTCGACGCCTTTGATCCCAGACGCAGCTTTCATGAGGCTCCTGGGATATTCCAGCCCGCTGCCTCCGTTGTTAATGTCGATGATCGGCAGCCCCTTCGAGAATGCGAACATGTCGCCGGCGTGCATGACTTTCAACGACGGGAATACCACGAACGTATCGCCGCCGGTGTGGCCGCGGCCGAAGTAGTAGAGGTCGATCTTTTCCTTGCCTTTGAGCAGGCTGAGCTTGTCCTTGTAGGTCTTACTCGGAAGAAACTTCTTACCCTCGTCGCTTTGAAACGCGGGCATCTTCTCCATGCTGGTCTTGCAGTTCTCGTGAGCGACGAACTCGACCATTCCGGCGAACGCGCTGTTGCTTCCGACATGGTCGCCGTGGGTGTGGGTATTGATGATCATTGTCACCGGTTTTGGAGTGACCGATTTAACCTTCTCCAGGATAGCCGGTCCCATACCCGGGTTCTTCGTATCCACAATTACGACGCCCTTTTCGGTAATGAACGCGGCGGTATTCCCGCCCCCGCCGGTGATGACGTACAGGTTGTCTTTCACCTTCTGAATTTCGAGAGCCGGTCTTTGTTGCTGCTGTTGCTGCGCGAAAATCATCGAGACGGCCCCAGCCGTCAAAAGACCTAACAACACAGCCAGTCGTTTCATAGAGAGTCTCCCTCCTGAGTCCGCCTATCATATACACCGATCCCCGGAGGACACAAGAACAGCTCGCAACAATCGCTGCCCATGACAAAGATTCGAAGCAAACGCTTCGAGGTGCAGCAGTGATTAGAGCTGGGACTGGCCCTCTTCGCTAACGCAAGCGCTCACCCACATACTTTTTGTACGCGCTCACCCAGTCGGTTGCTATCTCTTGTTGAGCCTTCTTGAGGTCGAGATCCCCGTTACACACCATCTTGCGAAGCCTGGCTTCTAACTCATTCTTCTTAAAATGGCTCCATTCACCTGACAGCGGCTGCGGCCAGAGGTTCTTAAGAGAGTTCGACCCGCCCAGTCCTACGGGT
Source organism: Blastocatellia bacterium (assembly GCA_036003885.1). Classification (GTDB taxonomy): domain Bacteria; phylum Acidobacteriota; class Blastocatellia; order UBA7656; family UBA7656; genus DASYSA01. Next base: position 5,359 of record DASYSA010000555.1, read on the forward strand.
ATCAAGTGATCCACATTATATCCGGCCATATCCTGACGGATGGCGTATCTGTCGGCAACCTGAATCTTCAGGGTGATGGGGATCGTACGATCAGGACTCTCGTACCCGTGCTCGCACAACTCTTTCTGAGTTACATCGAGAGTAGCGCCGGGCGTCAACTTCAGATTCGGCCTGAATGAAGCTGTCTCCTGGGCGAGCACCAGACTCCACAGGCAGAAGCCGGAAATCAGAAGGAGTGGTATCGTCTTCATCGACCCTCTCGGTGTGTCGAAATCATAGCCAGGCTCTCCGAGACTATTCCTTTGAGTGGCCGCGTTCTTTGAGCCCGTGACAAGGCGCGCCCTGATCACTATCCGACGTCCGCATCGATTCAACTCAGGAAAAACTCATCAGGTCCCTCTCACAACGCAACCGATTCCGCGGTCCCCCGGCCTCGATTCACGCCGATTCTACCAGAGATCGCGGCGAGGTGAGCAAGGATCATCTTCGTCGAGTCGAAGGTTGTGTTATCGCGATCCAACCGGGCGCGCATCATGCCGGTCTTCGCTCTGGCGCTGCTCTCGTTGTTGTAGGCAGGTTTGCAATCTATCCGGTCCTTGCCGGATTCATCCTTGAACTGGATACTCTTTCACGTGAAGGCCTTCATACTGGTGATCATTATCGTCCTTCGTTCGAGCGCCCTCGCGCAGGATAAGGAAAAGCGCATCGGAGAGATTGAGTTCTTCGGCTCTGCGGGAATAATCGATCTCAACAAGGTCCGCGCCGCGTTGCCGTTTCATGAGGGGGATGAATTCAGGATTGAGACAGAGGGGGAGAAAGTAAGGCACTCTATAGAAGAAGCGGTGAAGCAGGTGACCGGTCACCGGCCGACGGACATAGCGCCCACCTGTTGCGACAATCAAGGCAACTGGATCATCTATATAGGAGTCTCCCGCAAAGCCATTGTCTACAACCCTCAGCCGAAAGGCGCCACTCGGCTGCCGAAAACCACTCTCGAACTATACGAACGGTTCATGAGCGCCCTATCGGAGGCTGTGCAGAAAGGAGCGGCCGCCGAAGATCGATCCAGGGGATATGCTCTTTCAGAGTATCCACCTCTTCGCTCCATACAGCTTGAAATGCGGTCATACGCCATAGCTCACGAAGCTTTGCTACGCCGGGTTCTGGCGACTTCCGCGGACAACCAGCAGCGAATTGTTGCCGCGGAGCTACTCGGGTACGCACGTCAATCCAGGTCTCAGCTTGCAGCCCTTGTGCATGCCAGTCGAGATAGCGATGACTCTGTGCGCAACAACGCTACGCGCGCATTACTTGTCCTGGTTGAGTCGAAGCCGAATCTCGCCAGGGACGTCCCTGCGGAAGGTTTCATCGAGCTGTTGTTATCTGGAACATGGACAGACCTGAACAAGGCAGGTTTTCTACTCTCTTCGATAACGAGAGATAGAAATCCCAAGCTTCTTGCGCGGCTACGCACCGTAGCAGTGCAGGAGAGGCTGATTGAGATGGCGCGATGGCGGACAGGCCATGCTGAAGCAGCAAGATATTTACTCGGGCGGATGGCCGGGGTCGATGAAAAGCGCCTGCAACAACTTGTCACGTCCGGTAAGGTGGAAGAAATCCTCACCAGGCTACAGGCCAAGTGAAAATAGAAGTAGAAGAGCTCAAGCAGGAGATCGCTCGCGACTTTCCCGAGATGCTTAAGGGGAACCTCGTCGGTATATATCTCTGGGGTTCATTGACCTACGAGGCATTTGACGAAGAAGCGAGTGACATTGATTGTGTCGTCGTCCTGGAACGCGATCTCGACGAAGAGGAGTTTGCGGATTTAGAAGGCTGGTTCACCCGGGCAATTGGCCGCAATCCATGGGCTGACAAGCTTGATATGAGGTTCCATCTGCGAGACGAACTGCTGGTCAAGAACTCCAGAATGTGCTCATACCACTTCAGGAAGTTGCAACGTCATCCTTCCGATGCCAATCCCTTCATTTGGATCAACGTTGCTCAGTGCGGCATCGCTCTTTTTGGCGTCAAGCCAACTGAAATCGCGCCCGAGGTCGATGACGAGACGCTGGGCGCGGCACTCATACTCGAGCTTGAGTATCTTAAAGAGGAAACGGCAGCCGAAAAAGGTAACTATGGTGCGACCACACGCTATGGAGTAAGCACTCTGATGTACCAGGCCTATTCGGTTCTCACGGCATGCCGGATCCTTTACACGTTTCACAACAAGACACTCGTTTCGAAAAATCAAGCCGCGAAGTGGTGCATGGAGAATCTGCCGGCGCGATGGAAAACGACAATCGTTGAGGCAATCGAGAACCGGGTGACGCCGGATGGAAGATCAAACGAAGCACTCTGGAATGCGGCGAATGATTTCATCACTTTTGTGGATGAGATGTTGCAACACAACACCGCGAACACAGAAGGCTAGCCTGGAGTAGGAGTTGATCCGCAGATGACGCAGATGAACACAGATTCTCCTTCTCTTTCATCTGCGTACTCTGCGTAATCCGCGGATAGCGAGGGACAGCTTTAATCCTGACGCGCATCCCCAAGACCGGCACGCTGGAAGCGTGCGTACCCCCAGGCTTAGTTGTTCGCTCGAAGAGATCGTGCCACACTCAGAAGTCGTGAAGAATCGAAAGCGCATCCTTACAGCGTCCGCCACCATTGTACTCGTAGCGACGCTGCTGTTCTTGCCCGGACTGCCCTGGTCCGGTCGCATTCGCTACGCAATCAAACGCTGGGCAGCAAAACTCGAGACCACACTCGCAGACTTGCGTGGCCAGCATCCCAGAACGGTATCCCTGGCCGGGAAGCTTACCGGCAGCGGCGCGTTCGTCGAGGCAGTAAAGGGCGCACGGATCGACGCTCTGGAATCGGGGTCGGGTTATGCCGCTATGAGCGATGGCGACGGCAGGTTTGTCCTGCCCCATCTGACCTGGTACCCGAGCGCCACCTTCACCCTGTTCATCAGCGTCAATCAATATCAGGCAAGGATCGTGAAGGTGCGCGCCCCCTCGACCTGCCCCACAGACGGCGTCATTGACATGGGTGATTTGTCGTTTGACTTGGGAGTCGAAACAGACGCGAAGGACCAGCCCGACCGTTATCTCAGATACGACAGCCAGAATCGGCGTTACTATGTTGAGATGTTCGAAAGGCTGACTGCGCCGAGCAGGACAGATGATCAGAAGATCAAGGCGATCGCCGGCTACGTGGCCACGAGGCGCAATCCTGAACAAAGGGCCTTGAGCTTCCGTTCCGCGCGACAGGTCCTCGAGAGAGGAGCACCGCACTGTAGTCATCTGGCTTTCGCTATGGCTGCGATCACCGCCGCCGGAGGCTACCCTACTCGGACTGTTCATCTCACGGATACTCCGGAATACAATCACACCCATGTTGCGGTAGAGGTTTTCTACGAGTCCGGGTGGCACCTCTACGACCCCACTTATGGAATCTCCTTCTTCAATAGGAACGGCACAGTCGCCAGTTACAAAGAGTTGAGGCTGACTCCGGCTCTGATCACACTCGACGCGTTTCGGCAGCCCTCTGCATTTGAGCGCGAAGCTCTAGAGTGGATGCCGGGCGCGTATGGTTCCGGACTGTATCAGGTCTATCAGGTCTGCGAAGCAGGTTTTGTCGACGCGTGTCCTTTTGTGTGATTGCTCATGCCCGCGGTGGGTGTGGGAGTGGCGGAGAATCGCCTGAAGAGAGACCCAGAATGAAAAAGAGAACGAAAAACCTGACTCTTGTCAGCCTGTTCATCACTGCGGTGACAGCAGTACTGTTGGTGCCAGGTCTACCCTGGTCGGCCCGATGCCGGCACTTCGCCAGGAAGCTTATCACCCGGGCTGACATGACCGTTGCCGCCTGGGAGGGGACGCCCGCGGAGCTAATTTCTCTGAGGGGGAAGGTCGTCAGGAAGAAGGAGGCTTTGAGTGGAGCGGAGCTTGAAGTGCTGGACTCGATCTCCGGCTGGGCCGGTCTATCCGACGAGCGTGGGGTCTTCTCGGTGCGCGATGTGGCGTGGTATCCCGGAGCCGGTTACAGGCTCGTAGTGACAGCGAATGACTATCAATCCCGAACCGTAAATCTGCGCTCGCCGACAACCCGCCCGCCAGGGGGCGCCCTTGACCTTGGAGACCTGGATTTCGATTCTGGTTGTCGAGTCGACCTTGCAACTCTCCCCGGAAGGAACTCGATCACTCCAATCGCATACGACAAGAACAACGCGCCGTATTACCGAGCGCTGTTTGACGAATTGACCGAAGCCCGGATTGGCGATGAAGAGAGACTGGGCGCGATAAGTCGCTACGTTGCGGAGAGGCTTATCCCGGGCCCGGCAGAAGAGGAGTCTCGATCAAGGCGCGGAATCGATTGTGTCTCACCGCGGGAGGTCCTCGAACATGGATCGCATTACTGCGGGCAACTGGCGGTGGCGCTCGCGACCCTCGCAGAGGCGGGTAACTACAGGGCCAGGGTCCTTGACCTGATCGATCGGGCGGAACGGCCGTCTACGCACATGGTGGCCGAAGTCTTCTATGGAGACAGGTGGCATTTGTATGATCCGTTTCTCGAAGGCGCCGCTGGGATAAGGAATGGACGCGTCGCAAGCTACAGGGAACTCAGACTGGATGCTGATCTCACGAGTGGCAAGCCTGTGCGAGAGCATCTTCCCGGATCCGGTCATGGCGCAAACTGGATCGCCGACCTGTATCGCTCGGGCCTTCACCACTACTATTACGTCAAACGGTAGGTGACGCGAAAGAGCCCCTCGCAAAACCGCATAGGACGGAACCGCCTTCCGTGTTCCTCTCTAGAGAAGTGTATTCACGGAACCGACTCTGAGTTAGGATGGGGCAGCCTCCGTTTGTGGTTTGCTGCAGCCAGGAGCGTGACTCTGCGAGGTCACTTCGACAGCTGGCGAACCGACGCCACGCAAGGTACATCAGTAACTGACTCGGTACAACAGAATGGCCTCAATAATACATGACCTGAAGCTGGGGTTCGGCGCTTTGCTGAAGAGACCTGCATTCGCGACTGTCGTGGTATTGGCTCTCGCGATCGGGATCGGCGGGAATACTGCGATCTTTAGCGTTGCCAACGCGTTACTCATAAGGCCTCTACCCTATGAGAACGCTGACGACCTGGTCTGGATTCGTGAAACGAACGCGCGTAGCGGCGTGATGGACGAAACCGTATCCCCTACGAACTTCCTGGATTGGAAGGATCGGAACGAAAGCTTCGCCGACATGGCCGCTGTGACCGGCGGTTTTGCGACAGTCACAACGAACGGCGAGCCGGAAAGGCTGTTTGTCTCGTTTGTAACAGCGAACTATTTTTCTGTATTGGGTGTGAGAACACGAATCGGACGCACTTTTGAAGCGGGCGAAGCTGCGCCGGGCAAGAATCAAGTTGTAGTTCTCAGTGCCGGATTCTGGGAGCGAGAGTTTGGATCGAACCCTGATGTCTTAGGCACTACCGTGACCCTCAACGGAAGTCCCTACACCATCATTGGTGTTTTGCCGAGTGGCTTTCTAAATGCGCGGCCAGATTACAAACCCCCGGAGATGTGGATGGCCACAATTCTCAACTACAACAACTCCGCTCGGCGTAGAGACTATCTGAGCGTCATCGCCCGATTGAAGCCTGAGATTAGTATCGAACGCGCTCGAGCGGATATGAAGAGAATCGAAGATGCACTTGCGCAACAGTTCCCCGATACAAACGAAGGATGGAGCACTACCATCATCCCGTTAGGAGAGGTGTTTTTTGGAGATATACGGCCGGCAATCAACGCATTGGCGCTTGCCGTCTGCTTTTTGCTTTTGATTGCGTGCGCGAATGTCTCGAACCTGTTACTTGCCAGGGGTACGGCACGCCAAAAGGAGATCGCGATCAGAGTGGCGCTTGGAGCGCGAAGAGCAAGGATTGTCCAACAGTTGATGTGCGAAAGCATTGTGCTTGCCCTTTTGGGTGGTGGGTTGGGAGTTCTGTTGTCGTACTTCGGTTTGAAACTGCTCGTCAGGTTTGGACCAGACTCGATTCCCCGATTCCAGGAGATCGGTATTGATCCACGTGTTTTGGGATTCACCCTCGGGATATCCATATTGTCAGCGATCCTGTTCGGATTAGTTCCGGCGGTGCAAGCTTCAAGGGAAGACCTGAGCAGCGCGCTCAAGACGACTAAAGGACATACGTCAGCGAGACTTAGAAACAAGGCGCTTCCCTATACTATTGCAACGGCGGAAGTGGCGCTTTCTTTTGTGTTGCTGGTAGGGGCGGGTCTTCTGGTTAAGAGCTTCCTGCGCCTGCAGAACGTCAATCTGGGATTCAAACCCGATCGCACTTTAATGGCGATGTTGGCGCTGCCGCCATCGAGTTACCGTGATCCTTCTCAAGTGGCGGCTTTTTACAGAGAGCTCCTAAACAGGGTTGGGGAATTGCCGGGGGTCCAGGCAGTGGCAGTGACTAGCGACCCACCATTGGTGGGCGGCAATGCAATCCTCTCTTTTGAGCTGCCGGAACAAGTCCAGTTCAGCAGCGACAGAAAGCCGGACGCGGACTTCCATACGATAAGCCCGACCTATTTCGAAGCTATCGGCTGCTCCCTCCTTAGCGGCAGAGGTTTCAGCGACTCTGATACCGAACAGGCTCAGAGAGTCGTGGTGGTCAATCGATCCCTGGCTGAGAGATATTGGCCGCATGAAGAGCCGCTCGGCAGACGGGTCAGTATTCCGGGGTTTGGCAAGGAGTCCTGGCAAATAATCGGAGTTGTGGATGACATAAGAAACGATTCATTGGTTGCCGCGCCATACCCGCAGATGTATGCGTCTTATGCTCAGATACCGACAAGAAGCATGTTCCTGATTGCACGCGCCACGAACGATCCGATAAGCCTGCTGCCTGCAGTAAGAGCGATTGTCCGGGACATGGATAAGGATCAACCTCTATCCAACATCAGCACCATGGACGACTGGGTAGCGCACGGAATTGCGCGGCCGCGATTTAACACGGCGCTTATGCTCCTCTTTGCAAGCATCGCTTTCGGGCTTGCGGCTCTCGGGATCTATGCGGTCATTTCGTTTTTCGCAGTGCAGCGCACTCATGAGATCGGCATTCGAATGGCGTTGGGGGCAAGCCAACGCAATATACTGTGGTTGATTGTTCGCCAGGGAATGATTCTGGCTTTGATGGGTGTTCCAATCGGGCTTTTCGGATCACTGGTCCTCACACGATTTTTGTCCAGTTTGCTTTTCGGCGTTGTTCCCACCGATTCTCTTACATTCGCAGGCGGATCAATACTGGTTGTTCTGCTTGCGTTGATCTCCAGCTATATTCCGGCACTAAGGGCTTCCCGAGTTGATGCGGCCGTGTCGTTGAGAGCTGAATAGCGTTCAGTCAATGGCTGTTATGTCAGATCTCAGTCTTACGATGAGCCAGCATTCTGAGCAGGCCATTGAGAGCGAGGTGCAACAAGAGATAGACGAACAGGGCAAACACGTACGAAATCTTGAACTCGAAGCGTCCGCTCCCAACCTCAGGCATAAGTCTCTGGAATGGCATAAGCAGCGGATAGGTGACAGCATCGATGAAGTGTTTAAAGCCACTCGTCTCGCGAGCTCCCAGCAATTCCAGCAGGATCTCGAGACCGATCAGGGAGTAGATCAGGTAGAAGACATAGTCCACCACCTGGGACACGCGGGCAGCGACCCGACCCCTTTCGATTTCAGTTTCGGTATCGACCAATTCAGTGACTGCCTTTTGCTTCAGGTGATCGCCGATTGCCGCGGTCTCCGCCTGATGACGGTCGTCGCTCCGACGCGTTTGGCGCGCGACCTCTTCTTGCATCTCCCCGCGCGCCTGTCCTTTGACCGCCTGATATCGGGCAGCGCGATCCGCTTCATCTATCGCAAGCTTTGCATCTTCGGCCATGGGTTCGAGTCTCCTGTTTAGTGAGGCGGCGGATCACGCGACCCCGCGGCGCCTGAAGAGGCCCAGGACGGCCATGAAGAGGGCAGCGCCCACGATCGACCAGACGATCGGAAACGACTCCCCCCCAACTTTGATGGCGAACAGCTCGTGTAAACCGAGCGCGCCCGCCAGCCACATTCCCAACAACGCACCGATAAAGCCAAGCGCTATTGAAACCAGACAACCTCCGCGGCTATAGCCCGCAATTGCCTGACCTATGGAGCCGCAGACCCCCGCCACCAACAATAGAAGCAGCAGTGATACCACTGTCATTTCATCGTCCTCCCGTTGATCAGAGGGTCATCGTTTCAGCGGTGACTCCGCCGTTCATTGCTGACTGATCACGTGGTCCTCAATGACAATCTCAACTCGACGATTCATCTGCCTGCCTTCAGGTGTGTCGTTCGTTGCCACCGGTCTGGTCTTGCCGAGTCCGCGTGCCGCAATTATTCGATCAGGAACGATTCCCGCCTGCGTGATATAGTCACGCACGGAGCGGGCTCTAGCCTCCGAAAGTTTGAGGTTGTAGTCATCGGATCCAACGGCATCCGTGTGGCCCTCGATCTCAATGCGATACGTGCCAGGGTATGCGAGGAGAATACCGGCGAGCTTCGCCAGCTTCTCTTTTGCGCCGGGCTTCAACGTCGACTGATTGAAATCGAACAGGACATCGGACAGGTTTACGATGAGTCCGCGGGCTTCGCGGCGAGTCTCCAGGATTGCGGAAAGGGAGACGAAGAGGCGCTGCTGAGCCGTATCCCGCTCCTTGACCGCACGTTCAGCCTCCAGCCGCGAACGCTCTGCTTGAATCCGCGCGAGGTCTTCGTTGGCTTTGGCGCGGTCCGCTTCGGTTTTTGCTTCCTCGACGTGCCGGCGGGCCTCGGTCAGCTGCTGCTCGGAGCGATCGAGCGCTTCACGATAGCTGGCTGTCTCTCCCCTTGCACGCTCTGCATCATCGCGCGCCCGATCTGCTTCCGATTGCGCTTGCTCAATCGTCCGCTGCGCGGTCCGCCGTTCCGCTGCCAGATGGGAACTCTCCCGTCGTTCTTCGGTGACGGCGCGCGCCTGCTCAGCCAAACGGGTGACTTCGTGGGCCTCGCCGCTAAATCGCTTTTCCTTGTCTCGGTCTCGCGGCCAAGTCTGTTCGAGCGCCGCAAGCCTGATCTCGGCCTGGCGCAATTCGGCTTCGGCAAAGCGCGCGGCACCGGCGCGCCTGGCAATGTCGACGGCGCGGCGGGCACCAAGTACTGTAAGTGGAGTGCTGAAGTCGGCGGGTACGGCACCCGACTCTGAATACAGCGATCCTGGATCACCACGATACTCGATGCGGCTGGCCGCAATGCCGCCTTTCGTATTCTTTCGCAGGATATTCTCCGCGACGATAGCAGGACCCGGCAGTCTAACCAGCCCGTGCGGCTCTGCAGTCAGGATCAAGCCGAATGTTTGGTATGGAGTGGTTACCTCTATTTCGCGTTTGTCTCCCCCGGTTACCGACAGCTCTCCGAGGTTGTCTGCTTGTCCCTCGGGTGCGACCGCCCACAGGATGTAGGTAGTGTAGTAACTGCTGAGGCCCTGCGGATGTCCAAGATTGGCGATCTCTAGTTTGACGCGCGTGCGACCAGCCGTTCGTTTGATCTCTGCTTTACCGGTAACTCGCGGACTCAACGACGTCCCGACCATATCGATTGAAGTCCCTTCACCTTCCGGATACATGATCGCCACCGTT
>DASYSA010000556.1:0-4535 GCA_036003885.1 Blastocatellia bacterium
GACAGGTATTGCCGCGGTCGAGCGATGACTTTTACCCAAATGCTCGAATCGATTTGCAGCATGAAAGCGTACGCCTCGCAACAACGGCCAACGATCTTGGCGAATTCCGGTTCGACAACATGCCGTCGGGTGAGATGCGTCTCGAAATCACTTTTCCGCACTACCATGTTGTGGGCTACTTCATGGTGCACGACGTGCAGAGCCGTCCCGTAATTGAGGAAGGTTTCAAGAACACAGCCTGATCGCAAGATCTCGACCTGCCTGGCGCCGTGCAGCAGCAGTAGAGCGAGTACTGACCGAACATATGGGAAACGAGAGCGTAGCAAAGCAAGAATCGTTGAGATCTGTCCCTCGCAGCGATCAATTCGAGCAACTGATACAGGTGAGATGTCAGTTGGCGTCACGTCTTATCCATGAAGTCCGAGGCATGATGCTGGCCGTTCGGGGCTATACCCGGATGGTGATCGAGGGCTCAGCAGGTTTGGTTAATGATGAACAACGGAAGCTACTCGGCGTCGTGTTTGAAAATGCCAACAGAGCGGTTGACCGATTGAATTCAGTAGGTGATCTCCTGCCGCATGGGGAACACATTTCCGAGCGTGTGGATGTGCTGGGGTTACTTCATGAAAATCTTGGATTGATTGAAGACCGCGCCAGGGCGATCGGTACACGTGTTGAAAAACGGCTCGTGAGCGAACCGTGTTCGGTCATGGCCGACAGGCAGGCGCTCAGCATTGCATTCTTTTTAATGATGTTAAACATGCTGAGGATTTCCAAGGGTACAGGCAAGGTGGTTGTCGAGGCATTCAGCAACGGTGAAACCTCGCAGTTGGCGATCAAGGTATCTCATGACGGTGCCAGTCTTGAAGCCGAACAGTTGAGCAGGATCCTCGAACTTGGACCGCCTCAGATTCAGGATGATTTTGAATTAGGGCTCTGCCTGGTTCGCGACATTGTTCGCCGGCACGGAGGTCACTTCTCGATAGAGAACAGGTTTGGGGAGCGTCTGAGTTTCGTCGTCAGGCTTCCCGTCACTTCAACTGATTTACTGAGGCTGTGAGCAAAAGAAATGCAGAACACCAACGTGCTCGTCGTGGATGACGAGCAGACAGTTTGCGATTACGTTGCCCACTTTTTGTGCTCGCGTGGCTATGTTGTCGATTCCGCTTCCTCGGGCGAGGCAGCCATCGCCCGGCTGAAACGCGGGCAATACCCTTCGTTGATGATTCTGGACCTTCTCCTGCCGGGCCTGACCGGGCTCGAGATACTCGAATACTTAAAAAAGACCACCTCAACGATCCCTGTCATCATCCTTTCTTCGGAAGGCCAAACCCGTACCGTCGTTCAAGCTATAAAACTGGGCGCTGCAGACTACCTCGTTAAACCTTTTGAGAATGAAGAGCTCGAGCTTTCAGTCAAGGCCATCATGGAGCGGCAGAGCCTGCTGAAAGAGATAAGCAAATTACGCCAGCAACTGGCTGATAACCACCAATTGGATCTGGTGTCTTGTGACCCCAAAGTCATAAAGGTCAAGGAAATCGCAAGGCAGGTGGCGGACACGAGTCTGCCTGTGATCATCGTTGGTGAATCCGGAGTTGGCAAAGAGGTATTGGCGCACTCCATCCATGATCTTGGCGCGCGTCGCGACAAACCGTTCATCAAGGTCAACTGCGCTGCGCTGCCGGAAGAGTTGCTGGAATCCGAGCTGTTTGGCTACGAACGAGGCGCGTTTACCGGTGCCATTTCCGATAATCCGGGTAAATTCGAACTTGCCCACCAGGGCACCATACTGCTGGATGAGATCGCCGAGATGAGCCCCCACCTCCAGGCAAAACTTCTTCACGTGCTCCAGGATGGTGAGTTTAGACGGCTCGGCGGAAAAAATATTGTCCGAGTGGATGCGCGCGTCCTGGCGGCGACCAACAAGCGAGTAGAGGACTTGCTTGCTTCGGGAAAGTTCCGGGAGGATCTCTATTTCCGATTAAATGTCATCAAGCTCGAAATTCCGCCGCTGCGCGACCGCCAGGACGATATTCCCATGCTCGCCAACTATTTCCTTCAGAAATATCGCGGCCTGCAAGACCAGACGGTGGAGCGGTTACCGCTCGAGCTCCTCGGTGCTTTTCTGCGTTATTCGTGGCCAGGTAATGTGCGGCAGTTGGAAAATGCCGTGAGAAGCTATTTGATCTTGCAGGACGTAAGCCTTGTGATCGAGCGGCTGAACGAAGCGAGCCCGCAAGCGGCTCGGGTACCCGGGAGCCTCAACCTCCTCGCATACTCTTCTCAAGCTGCAGAACAGGCTGAAAAGCAAATCATCGCTCGCGCGCTGGATGAAACGGGATGGAATCGTAAGGAGGCGGCGCGGCGGCTCCATATTTCGTACAGGGCGCTTCGCGGTAAGCTCAAAAAATGGCAGATGGAAAAGACCGAGAAAGGAATGATTCATTTACAGAGCGGACTCATTTTGTTTACGATTTCATTAGTACCTGTTTACCATTTATTTTGAAAGACGCCGGAGAGCTTTTGCAGGAGCTTAAGCTCAGGCGCACAAGACCTTAGTTGCCCGGCAAGATGCCTCGTTGGTGATCTAACGTCTTTTTCGTGCAGGAGGATACGATGGGCGATAATCCCTCGGAGGAGGGACGCAAGGCTCATCCACTTGAGGAATTTCCCTCGCAACGGTTCATGTTTCTGTCCGAAGCGAGCAAGCTCCTCACATCTCTGGATTACAAAGCGGTCCTCCCGGACCTTGCAAACCTTCTTGTCAATGGCAGCCGCTACCGTGGCGCGTATCTCGCGGACTGGTGCGCGATCGATGTCGTTGAAGAAGACCAACTCCGGGGCATCGCGTTTGCAGGCACGCCGCCGCTCAAAGAGCGATGGGGTGATAACGTCGCCTCTCCGTTCGTGTGCGCCGCCCGGGACCGTGTATTGGATACAGGAAAGTCAGAACTGTATTCCGACATCGACGAGGACGGTGTGAAATCCGCGATCTTTGTGCCCCTGCGCGCTGACGACCGGATTCTGGGGACGATGACTCTACTCATTGCCGAATCCGGAGGCCACTACGGGCCATCCGTATTGACGCTGGTCGAGGAACTCGCGAATCACATAGCGATCGGAATCGAAAATTGCCGGCTTCATCGGGAGCTGAAGGCGCAACGAGACCGAATCGAGGAAGCCAGCATTGCGAAAGACGAATTCCTGACGATGCTGAGTCACGAGTTGAGCAATATCGTTATGCCGATCATCGGCTTCGTCGGCAGTCTCAAACGCCGGACGGCCCTCATGGAAGACGTCCTGTTGAGAGAAGAGATCCTCGCATTGGAACGCAACGCTCAGCAGGTGTCTCGCCTCGTCCGCGATTGCCTGGACATGACGCGCATCGCGACTGGAAAGATGGCGATCGAAAAAGAAGTGGTCGATCTGAACGAGATCGTTCGCGTCTCCGTGACGGTTGTGGAAGATCAGGCTCACGCAAAAGGCCTTAGCCTGTTCATGATGCTGCCGAAGTCCGGCCCGCTGATCTGGGCGGATCGAACAAGGCTCGAGCAAATTGTGGTGAACGTGCTCATGAATGCCGTGAAGTATACGGACACCGGCTTGATTGCTGTTACCGTCCGAATACGCGACGGGGAAGCCGAATTTCAAGTCAGAGATACCGGCATCGGCATCTCGCAAGAGTTCCTGGACAAGATTTTCGAGCCCTTCCATACGGGGACGAACGCCTGGTTGGCTCGTGGCGCCGGCCTGGGTATGGGATTGTCCATCGCGAGGCACCTGACCGCATTACACGGTGGGCGAATCTGGGCTGAAAGTGGTGGCGATGGAAAAGGGAGCACATTCTACCTGCGCCTTCCCCTGGCTTCAACTCAAGATGCCTGCCGCAAGGTCTCTACCCAGCTCCCATACGCGTCCGAACCGGAGAAACCGGCGAGGCTTCTCGTGATCGACGACGTCGCCGATATTCTCTTCATGTTGAAGTCGGAGTTTGAACATAGAGGATATTCCGTGTTGACCAGCAGGAGCGGAAGAACCGGACTGGAGATCGCCAAACGCGAGCTGCCGGACTTGATCATTTCCGATATAAAGATGCCCGATTTCGATGGCTACCAGTTGATTCGAGATATTCGCGCAGTCCCGGAGCTCTCCGAGACGCCCGTTGTTGCTCTGACGGGATTCGGCATGAAGCCGGATGTCGACCAGGCCTTAGACCTTGGTTACACCGCCCATCTCTGCAAACCTATCGACGTCGAGCAGCTCGTAGACCTGGTCCAAAGTTTGACCGCCGAATCAAGACAACGGATCGCTTCCGCAGGATAATCTGGCAACATCCTGCCTTTCGTTACGTCAAAGCGGCGACCCTCTGCCACTCGTACACCTGAACATTCTGACCAACTCTTACCAAACTCTTGGAAATCAAGGCTCCTTGCCACGTTACCAAATGAGACTTTTTCGGCACACTGCTTGCGAAAAGAAATCCGGGCTAGCGACAATGCTGTTCACTTAAGAATCTTCCTTACTGTAGCGGCGGT
>DASYSA010000557.1:0-6068 GCA_036003885.1 Blastocatellia bacterium
TGTTGCGGGTCAGTTTCACCCATCACTGCCCAGTGTTGCTCAATCAAAGACTCCATGCGATCCGAGCGGCCGATCAATTCGTACCACTCGTCTGTCGTGTATGTTAGAGCATTGCCATTGCCGGTTGTACCGGCGTAGTAATGCAGAGCCCATCCATACATGGAGTTCAGTTGGCCTTGCCCCTTTTCGACCATGTTATTGAAGAAGCGGCGAGTCCAACCGAGGTCGCCGCCATTCGGCCCGGCCCCGATGAATTTCAGATCGACACCGTAGCGCGGCACGTAGGCGATGAACCGGCGAAACTCCTGCGAGTACTCTTCAGGAGTCAACCTGCCGCCGCAGCCCCACGACTCGTTGCCGACTCCCCAGAACCGGACGTTGAAAGGGTCGCGATCTCCAGCAGCGGCGCGAACGTCTGAATGAGTGGTTTGGCCGGCCGGGGCATTGCAGTACTCAACCCATTGGTAGAACGCCTGCGCCGGCAGGCTGCGTATGTTGGCAGCGAAGTAAGGTTCCGCGCCCACCAGCTTACAGAACCGGATGAACTCGTTCGTGCCGAACCAATTCGGCTCGTATTTCTGCGGCCCCGAGTCGAGGCGTTTATAAGCGTCACTGGTGCGGTTTCCCCTGTCATCTCTCCAGAAATTGGTGCGGCGCGGCCGTGAAGATCGAGGGCCGACGCCATCTCTCCAGTCGTAACTGTCGGCAAAGCAGCCCCCTGGCCATCGCACAACGCCGGGCTTGATCCGCCGCATATGTTCAACCAGTTCTTTTCGGATGCCCCCGATATTGGGGACTCTGGAATCCTCGCCGACCCAAATACCGTCGTAAACAACGCCACCCAGGTGCTCCACGAAATGGCCATAGATGTTTGGCGAGATCTGTCCGATCTGCTCGCCGGTCAGGATTTCAACCCTCGAGTCCAGCGACTGCGCGCTGAATGCCGCGGGCCGCGGTATGAGATTGAACGCTGATGACTTACCACCGGTAATCATCGCGCCGCTTCCCGCCAATGCAGTCGCCAAAAAGTCGCGCCGTCGTATCATCTAGTGTCGGCTCCTTTCACATGGTTTATGAGTAAGAGATCATGACCGGGCCGGTGCGCAAACAACTCAGGGTGTTCTCTCATCGCGCGCGGCAGATTCAAGCGTCAGGGATTGCGGCTCCGTTCTTTTTCGCGTTCTCGCTCTTGAGCCTTGATGCGTTCGACCTCCGCAAACTCACGCGTCGCCTCCTGCTTTCGCCCGACCTTTTGGTAGCTGCGAGCCAGTTGATAGTGAGCTTCGGAATTGAGCGGTTGCCGAACGATGGCCTGCTCGAGCACCCGAGCGGCCTCGTTGGCCTGACCTTGTTTGAGCAGAATTGTTCCCATCAGCGTCAAGGCTTCAGCCGAGTGTGGCTCCTGCCTGATCGCAGCTTCAATGCGTTGCCTTGCACCATTCAGATCGCCATTCTTCTCCAGCGTCAGCGAGAGGTAATAGAGCGTCAAGAAGTCAGTTGGGACGCGGAGCAGTTCGCGCTCAAAACGCACCCTGGCCTCTGAGGATCTCCCAAGCTTGAAATAGGCGAGTCCCAGCAGGAACTGCAGGCGCGGCAGATCGGGCGAGAGTTTCTCCGCTGCCTCGAGATCCGTTGCAGCCTTCTCGATCTCGAGCGACTCCAGACGCGACTGGCCTTGAAGCAGGTGCGCCAGTGCCGCTCCATCGGGTTGCGCAGTGAGGCGTTGCACTATGGATTCAAGCTCCGGGCGCCCGAGACGCAGATAAGCGATGCCGAGACTGTAAAGCACGGTCACGTCATCGGGTGCGGCCGGCAAAGTGGATTCCAAATGTGAAGTGGCTTCTCGCTCGCGTCCGAGTTCGACAAGCGAGATGCCTATGAGCTGGCGCGCTTGAATATGATTGGGCGAGATGGCGAGGAACCGCTCAAGAGCCTCCACGGCCTTTGCAAACCGGCCTGCACGGTAGTGTGCGATGCCCAGATTGAGCAGAATCGGCGTCAGGCCCGGATTCAGGCGCAGCGCTTCTTCGTAGGACGAAATCGCGTCGTCGTACTCTCCCAGCCTTGAGAGCACCACTCCCAGATTTGCCCTCGCTTCGGCGTAGCTGGGGGCTGCTGCCAGCACCGCGCGATACTCCTCGGCCGCTTCCTTCCACGCGCCCTGACGCTGCAGCTCAACTGCGCGATTGAACCTGGACGTGACCTGATCAGGCTGCTGGTATGCCGGCGATAATAGACTCAGCAATGTTAGTAGCAGGACAGACAGCATAAACGTCGTCTCGCGTTTCGCGTTTGTCGGTTCGCGTGTCTGATCTCGGATGAAATCGGAATCGCAGACCCAAACGATAAACCACAAGCCTTAAACCACCAACCAAAATTGGAAAGCGGCGGGCTGGCTTTGCCAATCCGCCGCTCTCCGTGGCGCGGAACCGATCTCTACCAGTAAAGTTTCACGCCAAGTTGGATGATGCGCGGGTCACGCGCACCACTGTACTCGCCGAAGAACGCGCCCAACGGACGGTTCTTGTTGGCAGCCTGGCTGCGGAGGTTGTTGGTAATAATCGCTTCGTTGAAGCGGCTGAAAATCGCGCCGCCGGTGATGAACGCTGGATTGCCCGCTGCGTCAGTACCATTTGGCACCACCAGGTTTGTCCCTGCGTTGATGCCGCTGAACTGAGTGTGATTGAATGCGTTGAACATCTCAAGGCGAAGCTGGAGACGACGGACGCCCTCAGCGCTTAGCTTAAGAGTTTTGAAAAGCGAGAGGTCAGTGTTGTTGATGCCCGGATTTCTGAGGTAAGTACGGTTGCCAATGCCGAGACTTCCGACCCCCGGAATGGCAAACGCCGTCGGGTCGATCAAGAGTCCGTTGGGCCCCTTTCTCGGGTTCTTTGTCAGTACGTAGCGAGGGGGCTCAGTCCAAGATCCGGTGATTCGTTGATTGGCGTTTACGCCCGCGATGCCTACCCCAAGCTCAAAGGGACTTCCGCTGATCAGCGAGGTGATGCCGGAAATCTGCCAGCCGCCGAACACCTGTCGCAAGAACGCGTTGTTTCCAAGCCGTTTGCTCAGATCGGGGACGTCGTAGACGTATGTTGAGACGAAGGCGTGCGTGCGATCAAAGTCCAGCAGCCTGTAGTCGTAGTGCCTTGTGTCGTAAGGGCTGACAAAGCTGCCATCGGCGCTGGCCGTACCCATTGCCTTCGAGAACGTATAGGCCATGCTGAAGACGAACCCGCGCGAGAAACGCCGGTTGACCGCCACCTGGAGCGAGTGATAGTTCGCTGAGGATCCATTCTCCTCGAATCTTATCCCAGCCAGTCCGGGGAAAGGCCGGACGAGATTCGGGGGTAGAGCTTTCGTGCCATCGAACTTCAGCCCCCGATCTTTGTAGACCTGGGCAATGCTCGGATCCGAATCGGGCACGATGCCACCCGCGAATTGCGTCGGATCCTGAGCCGCCTTTGAAAAGAGAAACCCAAACGGTATTGCGTTCAGTTCACGCGCCAGGAACAGGTGGCGAGAAAAGGTGCCGACGTATCCGATATCAACCACGGTCTTGAAGCCGACATCATGCTGAACGCTCAAGCTCGAGCTGTAGATGGTCGGGAGTTTGCCATCTCTCGCATATCCAACCACACCCGACGGCGCGATCAACCCAGTCTGGCCCGGAGTGAGATCGCCCAGACGGCCAAAAAGCAGTTGCGGCTGGAGCACGGTCGGCGGATTAGCTATTTGATCGAAAGCAATGTTGCCTTGCACGCGGTCATATGAAACCCCTACGCCGCCGCGGACAACGGTTTTGCCATTGCCAAGCAGGTCATAGGCGAAGCCCAGCCTCGGCCCCCACTGCGGCCCGCGGCTATCGTAACCCCCGCGCGGGTAACCTTTGCTGGCCTGCCCGATCCCGTTTGCCAGATCGCCGCTCCCAAGCACGATTGCGCCGATGAAATTCGACGGGAACGTGTTTGACGTTGTCGGCGTGAAGCCGGGACGAAGCAACGCCGGATCGACAGCTCGCCGGTTGGCGCCGCCGGCGCAGGTGCTCGCATTGTTGATGCAGACCGGTAAGAAGAGCCTGACTGCCTTCGCCGAATCATACTGTGAAGGATTGAATGCTCCTGTCTGTAACAACCTGTCGTACTGTGGTTCGTACCACGAAACACGCAAGCCGTAATCCAGCGTCAGCTTGCGACTCATCTTCCAGTTGTCCTGGATATAGCCCTCTATGTTCCAGTAGCGGTAGAGGCCCTTGGTGTAGTTGTTCGACTGAATATAGGAGTTGTAGATACCCAGCAGCGCGTTCGCATAGGGATGTCCTGTATTCAGCGAATTGTTTGGGTCGTTATTGAAGTTGATGTCGCCGTCCGTCCGCGCAAACACCGTCTGGTCCTTGCGGCTGCGTTGCGCGTAGAAACCAGCCTTGATCGCATGCGCACCGATAACCTTGGCGACATTGTCGATGAAGTTGAAAGTGTGATTCTGGTTGATGAACGGCAGGCCGTTGAAGTCCGTAAACGGAAAGGTCTGATTGGCGATGCCACCGAAGCGGAAGTTCGGAACGTAACCAAAGCCAACGTTCGGGAAAAGCTTCGGGACTGCGAGGCCGTGAGTGCTAGCCAACGCCCGTTCATCGGCCGGTCGGAGATCGATGAAGTTGCTGCTTGGCCCGAAGATGAATTCATTGGTCAGCGTTGGGCTGAAGCTGTGGGTTAAGGTCAGCACGCCATTGCGACCCGGGCGCGGGAAGGAGATCGGCGAGAGCGGAAAATTCAGCCCGCTTGCGAAACTGCCATACGCCAACAGCCGCTTCTCCTGGTTGTTGGTATAGCGAGCCGTCAGTCGAGTACTGTCAGATATGTTCCAATCAACGCGCAAAATATCTTCACGGCGCGGGTACTGAGTGGGCACGGTCGAGGTGAAATTGAACTGCGGATTCCCATCGACATTCGGCGCCGGGTAAAGCTTGAGGATAGCCTGGCCGCTTGCGAACCAGTCGCTGCTGGGTATCCTGTTGCCCGGATAGGCGACCCGCGTGATCGGGTTAACGACTGTGATCGGATTGCCGTTGCCGTCGGTGGTCTTGGAGAAGTCGCCCTCACGCTCGGCTAAGGTGGGCACCCGGATGTCGCGCGCCACTTCGGGCGCCAGTTGCCGGTACCATTCCTGATTCCAGTAAAAGAAGAGTTTCTCCTTACTCTTATTGAACTCCTTGAACGGACCGAACGGCAGATGAATCGGCCCGCCGACTTCGTAGCCCCAGTAATTGTAGCGGTATAAGGGGCGGGGCTGGATTTCTGTTCCATTTGGACGCCGTCCCTGCGCATTGCGGAAGAAGTTGTTTGCGTTCAGTCCTTCGTGGCGATGAAAGTAGCGAAAGCCGCCGTGAAACTCTTTTGCGCCGGACTTGGACACGACCGAAATGAATGCGCCTCCGGCCCGGCCATATTCGGCCTGGAAGTTTGAGGTCAGCACTTTGACTTCGGCAATGGCGTCGGGGTTGAGAGAGGCATGGGTGTCAACGTTGTTGCCGGTGTCAATATTCGATGATCCGTCTACGGTGAGTTCCTTCTGGTTAGACCGGGTGCCGTTGACGTTGAAGCTTCCCAGACTGCCAGTGGAAGAGGCAACCTGGCCGGCATTGACATTGCCGGTGATCACGCCGGGCAACGTCTTCAGGAAGTCGTGATAGTTTCGCCCATTGAGCGCCAACTCGGTGAGCTGTGTGCCGGTCACCACACCCGATCGCTCGCCCGACTCAGATTGAATCTGAATGCGGCCCGCATCGGCGGTCACAGTGACGGATTCCGACACCTGTCCCACTTCAAGCGTGAACGACCCCGCGTTCGCCTGCTCAAGAGCGCTGAGAATGATTTCGGTCTTCACCAACTTCTTAAACCCGGACTTTTCGACGGTGATGTCATACCTGCCGGGCGGGAGTTGCGGCGCCACAAAGACGCCTGAACTGTTCGTTTTGATCGTGCGTGCCAAACTCGTTGCCGCGTTCACAACCGTGACATTGGCATCCGAGATTGTCGCGCCGGTATTGTCAACAACGGTTCCTGTTA
>DASYSA010000558.1:0-6170 GCA_036003885.1 Blastocatellia bacterium
GTTCGAGCTTCGCCAGTTCGAGAACCCCCCGGCCATTCAGGGGCAGATCCTGGATCTGGTGCTGCGTGATCAGGCCGCCCACGGTGGGCGAATCGTAATGCATCTGGGGTGAGGCGCCGCCTACGGTGATTGAGTCTTTCATCTCACCG
This sequence comes from Blastocatellia bacterium, assembly GCA_036003885.1. Lineage (GTDB taxonomy): Bacteria > Acidobacteriota > Blastocatellia > UBA7656 > UBA7656 > DASYSA01. Next base: position 150 of record DASYSA010000558.1, read on the forward strand.
ACGACCAGGTCGAGATCGGTCGTCGTCGTGGTGCCCGCTTCCACCGTCGCATGTCGAACAATGCGTCGGAACCCTTCAACTTCCGTGCTTACCTCATATTCGCCGGCCAGCAGCGCGGGGAAACTGTAGTCACCCTGCTCGGATGTGGTTGCGGGGCGAGTCAATCCGGTCGCCAGGCTTACCAGCTTTACCTGCGCCACAGTGACGACGGCCCCCGACGGGTCTCGGACCACCCCGGCGATGGTGCCAGTCGGCGCTTGCGCGTGGGCCACACCGACCAACGCCACCAGCAGAAGCATTGATTGAATTTTGCTCATCGTCCTATTTCATATAGACGTAATGGCAGGACTTAATTTCGCAGAGTCCTTCAAAGGTCAACCTGCTGGTTGCCGTAACCGGAAGCAAGCTAAAGCTTGAACATCTGCTCACGGTGCGAAGATTCGCGTGCTGAAGCAGGTGTTTGTAACGCGGGTCTTATCGAAAGGCGTCCTGCCGAGGAGAGGATTGCACATTCATACGGCCGGCGTCATAGCAATCACGGGCACGAGCTCTGTGGGACTCGGCTTTTTCTCTTACTCATCAAATAGAGGTACCCAATTTCTCACCTTCATCCAAAGCCGCGTTTCAGTACTCACAGAAATCTATCAGTGACTCGTACTGAATACACGGTGATTATACGCACCAAACCCAAGGACACGAAACCCTGGCGAGTACAATTCTGAGCGACTGTGGCCTACGCCTGTCCAGAACTCAGAGTTGGTGAGTTAAAGCAGGCTCGATAAGAGGTTACAATTGCCACTTATCGGTAAGATTAATGCTTTTAATTTTACTAATCGCCGCACCGCGTTCTAGAATTGGGCTTCGCTTTGAAAGCAGCTCGCTGCGTCAGGAGGTTAGGGAGCAACCGAGGAGGGAGGAATCATCACCGCTGGAACGCCGCAAACTCTTTCTTAACCGACCCCGCCTGTTGGGCCGCGCTCTATCGGAGTCTGACTAATGTCGACAAACCTGTCTCGCCATTTCGTGCTGCGAAAGCTTCACCAGTTGACCGGCATTCTACCCCTGGGCGTCTTCCTGCTCGAACACTTCTACACCAATTCCAAGGCCATGGGATCAATATCTGCGGGAAAGAGCGGTGCCCAACTCTTCAACGACTCAGTCGCAGATCTCCAGTCGATTCCATACATAATCTTCGTCGAAGTGCTGGGCATCTTCGTCCCGCTGATCTATCACGGTGTTTATGGGCTCGTGATAACTTACCAGGGACGACCTAATGTTGGACGGTACGACTATGCTCGCAACTGGATGTACTTGCTTCAGCGCGCCACAGGCGTGATTCTCTTCGTGTTCATTACTTTTCATGTCCTGAATTTCAGATTCGGGCTGATACCCGGGCTAAACGAGATCTCGGTGGCCGAACATCCCGAAAAGGCGTTTGCGATCGTCAAAGGCGAGTTCATGAATCCCGCGATCCTGTTTCTCTACTTTATTGGAATCGCGTCAACCACTTTTCACTTCGCCAATGGCTTATGGCTGTTTCTGGTCGATTGGGGAGTGACGGTCGGTCAGCGGGCGCAGCGGCTCTCCGCGTATGCCTGCGCCGCCCTTGGGATAACGCTCACCGTCGTCGGCGTCAATGCGGCGCTCGCATTTGTGAGATAAGGATTTCGATCGAGGAATATAGATGTCAAAGGCTGAAACACGCATTGCGGTCATAGGTGGCGGGCTTGCCGGGTTGATGACGACGATCAAGATTGCCGAGAGGGGTCACAAGGTCGATCTGTTCTCTCTGTTGCCGGTGCGAAGATCTCATTCGGTTTGCGCGCAGGGCGGCATAAACGGGGCTGTCAACACAAAGGGCGAGGGCGACTCCCCGTGGATTCACTTTGACGATACCGTGTACGGCGGAGACTTTCTGGCCAATCAACCCCCCGTGAAGGCGATGTGCGAAATGGCGCCGTCGATCATTTACATGTTCGACCGCATGGGAGTTCCGTTTTCCCGGACTCCCGAGGGCCTGATCGACTTTCGCAGATTCGGAGGGACCAAGCATCATCGCACTGCATTCGCCGGAGCATCTACCGGCCAGCAACTGTTATACGCTCTCGACGAGCAGGTGCGTCGCTATGAGGCCGATGGACTCGTCAACAAGTATGAGTTCTGGGAATTCCTGTCGGCTGTGCTGGACGACAATCAGGTGTGCCGAGGGCTGACCGCGATGAACCTGCGCTCGCTCGAGGTGCAGGCGTTCCCAGCCGATGCAATCGTGATAGCGACGGGCGGTGTGGGCCTGATCTTCGGGAAGTCGACAAACTCCGTGATTTGCACCGGCTCCGCCCAGGCAGCGCTGTATCAGCAGGGCGTTCACTATGCCAACGGCGAGTTCATTCAGGTGCACCCCACTTCGATTCCCGGAGAGGACAAGCTGAGGCTGATGTCCGAGTCTGCGCGCGGTGAAGGGGGCAGAGTGTGGGTCCCGCGCAAGAAGGGCGACGAGCGCGATCCCAAGTCTATCCCCGAAGGCGAGCGCTGGTACTTCCTTGAGGAGAAGTACCCTGCTTATGGCAACCTGGTCCCGCGTGACATCGCCACCCGCGAACTGTTTCAGATCTGTCTGGACGGCTACGGCGTAGGCGGCGGCAACATGGTTTACCTCGACTTGACCCACATTCCGGCGGCTACGCTCGACCGCAAGCTTGGGTCGATACTCGAGATCTATGAGAAGTTCGTCGGCCAGGATCCGCGGCATACCCCGATGAAGATATTCCCGGGAATGCACTACACGATGGGCGGGACCTGGGTCGACTACAACCAGATGACCAACGTGCCGGGCATATTTGCTGTTGGCGAATGCGACTACTCGATTCACGGCGCTAACCGGTTAGGCGCGAACTCGCTCGTCAGTTGCATATACGCCGGAATTGTGGCGGGGCCGGCGGCCGTCAACTATGCAACCGGGAGCGGACTTGGCGAGACCTTAACGGGTCTGCATGAGAGCGAGGTCAAACGTCAGGTCGATCTCAACGAGCGGCTTAAGAATCAACGCGGTGACGAAAACGCCTACAAGCTGCACGAAGAGATGGGTAAGTGGATGACTGAAAACGTCACCGTTGTGCGTTACAACAAGAAACTCGAGGAGACGGACGCCAAGCTGCAGGAGTTGCTGGATCGCTACAATCGAGTCGACATAAACGAGTCGATCTACTGGGCGACGCAGGCGCTTCCTCATGCGAGACAGCTATACAATATGATGCAACTTGCTCGGGTGATCACGCTTGGGGCGCTGAAGCGGAACGAATCCCGCGGGGCTCACTATAAGCCGGAGTTTCCTGAGCGCAACGATGCCGACTTTCTGAAGACGACCATTGCGACCTACACCTCTGAAGGGCCTGAGTTCAGCTATGAGCCAGTCGATGCTTCGCTGATCGCTCCGCGCGCTCGCAAATACGACGTCGATAAGAAGGTGCCCACAACGGCGGCATAGGAAGCCGGCTCGCGGTTGATTCATGATCAGTCGTTTCGAGAGAGGATATGCCAGAAACAATAAGGCTCAGGATAAAGCGACAGGATAGCGCGGACGCGACGCCGCACATGGAAGAGTTCACGGTTCCCTATCGAAGCGGAGCCAACGTCCTCACCTGTTTGATGGATATTCAGAAGAATCCTGTCACCGCCGCCGGCAAACAGACTACCCCGGTTGTCTGGGAGTCCAGTTGCCTGGAAGAGGTCTGCGGGGCGTGCTCGATGCTTGTGAACGGCAGGGTGCGGCAGGGTTGTACGGCCCTGGTCGACGATCTAGGCGACACGATCACACTCGAGCCGATGACTAAGTTCCCCGTCATACGCGACCTCATCGTCGACCGTTCGCGAATGTTTGAGTCGCTCAAGAAGGTGCACGCCTGGATCGACCTGGACGGCACCTACGACCTGGGGCCGGGTCCGCGGGTTGCGCCTGAAGTACAGGACGAACGCTATGTGATGTCGACCTGCATGACTTGCGGCTGCTGTTTGGAGGCCTGCCCGCAGGTTAACTCGCGTTCCGAATTCATAGGCCCGGCCGCGCTCAATCAGGTGCGGCTGTTCAACGAACATCCGACCGGCCAGATGCACAAGGACGTCCGGCTGAGCGCAATCATGGAGCCTGGCGGCATCACTGATTGCGGCAACGCGCAGAACTGCGTCAAGGTTTGCCCGAAGGGGATACCTCTCACCGACTCAATCGCATACCTGTACCGCGAAACAACCTGGCACGGCCTGCTTGGTTGGCTCAAGAAATGACTGTTCCACATCGCCCTTGAATTGATGAAGAGCAGCAAGTCGCGGTAGACTCAAGCCGATGAAGGAACCCGGATACCTGCAGCTGCTCGAGTCTGGAGAGTTGAAACGTCGCTGTGACCGATTGATGGATATGCTCGGTTGCTGTCGCATTTGTCCTCGCGATTGCGCCGTGAACCGGCTCAACAATGAGGTTGCAGCTTGCTACTCAGGGCTGCTGCCGATTGTTTCCAGCTACACTGCGCACTTCGGTGAAGAGCCGGCGCTGGTCGGTACGCGAGGAGCAGGCAACGTATTCCTTGGGCTGTGCAATCTACGGTGTGTCTACTGTCAGAACTATCAGATCAGCCAGACGTTCAAAGAGCAGCGCAAGAACGAAGTAACGTTCGAGCGGATGGCTGAGATCTATCTCGAGCTTCAGGACCAGGGTTGTCACAACATCAACTGGGTTTCGCCTACCCACTTCGTGCCGCAACTGGTCAAGTCGCTGCTTATCGCCGCCGAGCGAGGGCTCAAGTTGCCTGTCGTTTACAACACCAACTCATACGATTCGGTTGAAGTGCTGAGGCTGTTGGACGGCATCGTTGATGTTTATCTGCCGGACCTGAAGTACAGCGAAGACGAGGCAGGCCGCGAGTACTCGAAGGTAACCGAGTACGTGCGCCATTCCCGAACGGCTCTCAAGGAGATGTACCGGCAGATGGGAGACACACTCGAGTATTCCGACGACGGACTGCTCAAACGAGGATTGATTGTGCGATTGCTGGTGTTGCCCAATGACATTGCAGGGATAGGTGAATCACTCAGATGGATACGCGACGAGTTATCCCCCAGAGTGGCGGTGAGTTTGATGGCACAGTACTTCCCGACGAATAAGGTTGGCGGTGAGAGATACCCGCTCATCTCGCGGAAGATTCGTTGGTCGGAATGGTTGACAGCGATCGAGCAGATGGAATCACTCGGGATGGAGGAGGGATGGCAGCAGGATTTCGATTCGGCTTCTGAATACTACCGGCCCGACTTCGGCGATGCTACCGTTCCTTTCAAAGACATAACCGATTTCCAGGTATAAGCTCCTTTACAACTGACAGCTACGGTTTCAGAGGCCCGCGACACAAGTTCAGCTCGCTTCTGTAACTAACTTTTCCTCTACTTACCTTCAAAGAAGTCTCCGACCTTGTTTATGTACCCACGATGGAGACCGTTTCGGTCGGTGTGTGAGGCACGTGCGCGCCCGCCAACAAAGCATCCAAAATCGTCAAACCCATGCACAATCAGCGTATTCTCGCGGTTGATAAGATTCCACTTGAGACCCGGCTGGCCAGGGACAGCGTATCCAACGGCGGCAAATCCGTCTCCGAGTATCTTCACATCATCGTAGTTCAAATGACTGGTCACTTGTGGACCAAGCTTCTCAACGAGACCCCACTTGATGTTGCGGTCGTGTCCCAGGAACCTACCGACTTTAGCGAATCCATCATGAAACGGCGTTACAATATCGTACTCGATAGGCACCACCACGCGACCAGTTTCATCAATGAATCCCCACTTACGGTTCTGACCCCCTCGAGGGGTGAGCGCCACGGCGGCCAGCCCATCTGAGAAGGGTTTCGCAGACTCGTACCGGCGGGCAATCTTTTCAGGTACGACGGCAGCCGACCTCGTATCTGATGAACAGGCGTCATCCGATACTTGCGCGGTCACCGGCGCACTCGCACCTGAAATCAGCCTGTGTCCGGTGCACAC
>DASYSA010000559.1:0-11716 GCA_036003885.1 Blastocatellia bacterium
GCTCAACACGGAACGGACGCATAAGAATTGCGGAATGCGAAATGCGAAATGCGGAATGCGAAATGCGGATTCCTAAATCTAACCGCCATAATTAAGGTCGTTAATCCGCATTCGCAATCCGAAGCGCGCCGTGAAGTGAAACGTGCTGCCCAGCTCCGGCCGGCTTTCGACCCAAATTTGACCACCCATCAATGCGACCAGTTTAGAGGAGATAGTCAGGCCCAGCCCAGTTCCCCCGTAGCGCCGAGTCGTCGAGCCATCCGCCTGCGAGAAAGCCTCGAAGATCACCTGCTGCTTTTCTGCCGGAATACCGATGCCGGTGTCGGTCACCAGGAAGTGCAGGAGCGCATGCTCGACCGTCTGTGCCTCCGCGGCGACCCTGACGGCCACCTGCCCGTGGCCCGTAAACTTGATTGCGTTGCCGACCAGATTGATCAGGATCTGCCGCAGGCGTCCCGGATCTCCGACCAGCGCATCAGGCACTTCGGGCTCAACGCTACATGAAAGTGTCAGACCCTTCTGCCGGGCGCGCAGGGACAACGTCTTCAGAGTGTCCTCGATGCTCTCGCGGAGCTGGAAGCCGATGAACTCAAGGTCAAGTTTGCCGGCTTCAATCTTTGAAAAGTCGAGGGTGTCGTTGAGAAGAGTGAGCAGAGAATCGGCGGATGCTTTGACCATACTCAGATACTCGCGCTGCTGGTTGGTGAGTTCAGTGTCGAGGGTGAGTTCAGTCATGCCCATGATTCCATTCATGGGTGTGCGGATCTCATGGCTCATGTTGGCAAGGAACTCGCTCTTGGAGCGATTGGCAGCTTCGGCCACTTCCATGGCTTCCTGCAATTCTTTCTCCGCCTGTATTCGCTTGGTCACGTCCCGGGAGATCCCGCGAAAGCCTACCGGCTGCCCGGTCGAGTCTCTTATGAGAGAGATATTTGATTCAACGTAGTAAGTTGTACCATCCCCTCTGATCACTTCATAGCCAAACTCGGTCGCAGGTTCCCCGGTGCTGTAGATCTGCTTGAACACTCGGGCCATTCTCATGGCAGTCTCTTCATTCATGAAGTGCTTGTTGCTGAGTCCCATCAGCTCTTCTCTCGAGCGCCGGAACCATTTGGTCACCTGTGTATTGAAGAAGGTGAACTTTCCCGTGAGGTCGGTCTCCCAATAGCCATCGGTCATTTCCTCGATGATAGTGCGGTATCGGCGTTCGCTTTCGCTTCGGGCCGCCTCCGCCTGTCTCCTCTCACACACTCGTCCGAGCTGGTGGGCGATGTGGTCCATGACTCCAAGGAATTGCTCGTCGTACTCGACCGGCTCACTCGAGAAGAACTCAAGCACGGTCGCCACCGTTCCGTTGACGAGCACCGGCAGACCGACCGCCGCTCTTAGTCCGGTACTCTTCGCATCAGCGGCTCTGGAAAAACCCGAGTCCCTGGTCACGTCCTCGATCCATATCGACTTCCGGCGGGCAATAACCCGGCCCGGCAGCTCGTTCGCTTCGACTAGACGCGTCTGCTGTGTGATGTCGCGGAACGCCGAAAACCGCTCGGGGTCCGCCAGGTGCCAGAGATTCGCCGAGGTCAGGTTCCATGACGAGGCTTCAGCCGCGCGGTAAGCATGTCCGACTGGCCATCCGATATGGGTGCAGATCTGCTCGACACACACCTGAATCACGCTCTCGATGGCCAGGCCCTCCTCGCAAGTCGCGCCAACAACTTTCAGCAATTCGATCAACGCAGCCTTCTCAGCCAACGTTCCATTCGCCTGGTGTCTTCCGGCGCCCGCGGCGCGCAACTCAGGCATTTCACTGCGCGGATCCAATGCCTCGCTGAGGAGTTCCTCAGTGGTCATATCGCGATTCTGCATCGTGACTACCATCCAGCCCACTATTACCAGCGCCGCGGTTGTTGACCTCACCTCCTGCACGGGGCCAGAAACACGCCTAATTCAGAGTTGAGAATTCACTATATGCATGAACGATAATCCAGGGAGGTCAACTATTATAGCTCAAAGACTGGCCGGGAACGACAGTTGATGTCGATCCAGTGACGGAATATCCCGGCGGGCGAATTCTGCACAGAGACGCCCCATAAGTCCTCGACTCCTGCGCTACTTGGCCCCATTCTCAACCCTTACGAGAACCAGGTTGTCCTCTTTGATCAACCCCACGTTGGGCGCGTACCACTTGTCCTCAATGGCTTGCTCAATCGCGCTCGACTCTCTGGTGTGCAGGCAGTTCTTGAAATTACCCGCGGGGACTTTGAAGTCCTCAGTGGTGCTTACGATCTCGGCGCGGTCCCTCGCGACGCCCGGCGCGTTCTCCTGATAATACTTGTCACCCACCCTGGGCTTCCCCGGCGTCATCAGGCCAAACCTGGCGCCATTGACTCCGGACAACCATGCGCCCTCATGGCCCGACACTTTCCCGTTTTCGTACATATCTACGTCCTCGCCAAAGTAGTAAAGATCATGCGTCGTCCGGTCGATTGCGAAGTAATTCCTCGACACCTCAACCAACCGGCCGTTCTTGGTCTCCCTTTCTTCCACGATGCGGGTCCTGACGCCGTCCACGAGTTTCGTCTCGTCGAGAACGGTTATCGTTAGCGCATCCTTCCCGTGCTCGAGCTGAAGCCGCAGGCCTGGTTCGAGGATGAAATAGGTGTTTCTACCGGTGTCCGTTAGATTGCTTTTTTTCACAGGGAAGGACTCTCGCCAGCCCTGGTCAAACTCGTTCTTCGCTGCGGGCGCCGATGATAGGACGGCGATCACAATGATGGCTACGGCGGCTAATCGTGCGCCCAGGTTGAAAGCGTGTTTTCCAGTTGTGGATGCCATACGGGAACTCCTTGGGGCCACGGTACGTCAGGGGCGAGTGGTCCCTCGCTGGTGGCCAAATCAGTTTTTCTCTCTCGACTCTAAGTTCGGGTGACCTGCCGAATCTCGAGAACCTTTCTCAACCGATGCGGCCCGGGCCCAGTATCACCGCGCTATAAGCGACCGCTGCTTTTGCGCCTCTGTTCGCATAAGAATGCTTCTGGTCGCCGCGAAACACAACCACGTCACCGGCGGAGAGCTCGTATCCCTCCCCCGAGACTACGAGTTCGACCCGTCCCGACTCACAGGCCAGATACTCCCTCGTCCCCATCCGGTGAGGGACCCCGCTCATGTGTGAACCGGGTGGTAACTCCATCCGGTCCAGTTCCAGGCCCTGAACGTGATCAGGCAGGAGTTTGCGAATGATCACGCCGCCGCGGCGCTGTCTCGGGATTGAATCCGCTCGATAGAATTTCGCAATGGCTTTCGGTGGACTGATCAGTTCTTCCACCGGAACCTGCAGCGCTCCCGCGACTTTGACGAGCACACTTACGGTCGGGTTCGCCGCGCCTGACTCCAGATTGGACCACGTGGGCCTGGGCAAACCTGAAAGCCGAGAGAGCTGCTCCTGGGTCAGGTTTCGGCTCTGCCGCAGCTGTCTGATGTTCTGAGCAATGTACCTGGCGATCGCGTCTTCCATACCATCCTGTTAGCATTCGGATAATCTATTGTCAACCACGACGACATATCAACCACGGCTTCGTATGATCATGGTGTGAGACGAAGGAGGTGAAATTCATGCTGAATCTTAACGGGAAGTCGATTCTGATCACTGGCGGGAGCAAGGGCCTGGGACGCGCCCTGGCCCTCAGCCTTTCCGCACAGGGAGCGAAAGTAGTCCTCGTCGCTCGTGAAAAGGTGGAACTGGACGAGGCCGTCGGGGCGGTCAGGAAGAATGCCGGAGTCGCATTCGGGATTTCGGCCGATGTTGGCGAGAAGGAGAACGTCTATCCGATCGTCGGTCAGGCGGCGGCACTTGCCGGGCCCATCGACGTCCTGATCAACAACGCCAGCACGCTCGGGCCGGTACCGCTGAGATTGATTGCTGATACGGATTGTGAGGACTTTGAACGAGTCCTTCAGGTGAACACCGTCGGCCCCTTCCGGCTAATGAAGGCAGCCGCCGGCTCCATGATCGTGAGACAAGCCGGGGTGGTCGTTAACATCTCTTCCGATGCAGCGGTTGAACCGTATGCGGGATGGGGCGTTTACAGCGCTTCCAAAGCTGCCCTCGACCATCTGACACGGATCGCGGCGCTGGAACTCGCCGACACGGGCGTGCGATTCTTCAGCGTTGATCCGGGAGAGATGGACACCCGGATGCACGCCGACGCGATGCCCGACGCCGACCCCGATAGTCTGAAGCAGCCCGACGAGGTGGCCGAGAAGATTGTTTCTATGATCCGGCATTCTGCCGGGATCGAAAGTGGGGCGAGACTAGTCGCCTCAGACTGGATGGTGCCAAATGAAAGCAGCACGCTCTCCGCGCTCGGATAAGATGAAAGTGAGGCTGCTCGTCGTCAGCGGAGACGAGTTGCACGACAGCTCGATCAAATCCCTGCCGGATCATCTGCAGCCGGGAGATCTGCTGGTTGTGAACGATGCAGCGACCCTGCCGGCGTCGCTTCACGGGCGTGATGCCAGAGGTAGTTGGCTTGAGATCCGTCTAAGCGGGCAGGTGGACGACCGTGTTTGGAGGACCGTCACCTTCGGCGCAGGCGATTGGCGCACTCCGACCGAGGACAGGCCATCGCCCCCCAGCCTCAGGGAAGGCGAGGAGATTATCTTCTCAGATGACTTCAGGGCAAGAGTTCTGAGAGAGAGCGCCCTCTCAGCGCGACTACTCGATCTGGAGTTCAACCTGGAGGGGCAAGACCTCTGGCGGGGCATTTACGCGCATGGAAAACCGGTTCAATACTCCTACATGAATGAGGGCCTGGCTCTGTGGTCTGTGCAGAATGTCTACAGCGGCCGCCCATGGGCGGTCGAAATGCCCAGCGCGGGACATGCATTCAACTGGCGCAGCCTTTTGAGGCTGGCAGAGAAGGGAGTTCGGATTGTCCCCCTCACTCACGGGGCGGGATTGTCGTCGACGGGAGATGTAGACATTGACCGGGCGTTGCCGCTCGCGGAAAGATTCGAGATCCCTGCTGGAACGATGCAAGCCGTCACCGAGACCAAAGCCGGAGGCGGCCGCGTCATCGCGGTCGGCACGTCCGTCGTTCGCGCCCTTGAGAGCTCCGGTTACGGTCTAGCCGGCTTAACTGAGGTGAAGATCGGTCCCGAGCATCAGTTGATGAACGTCGACGGACTTCTGACAGGGACGCACGACGTGTCTGAGAGTCACTATCAACTGCTCCAGGCCTTTGTCCCGGTCTCTTTGCTGAGGAGAATCAGCAGACATCTTGAGGAAGAGAACTATCTCACTCATGAGTTCGGCGACTTGTGTCTCATTCTTTAGGTGACTTCTGACCTCCGACTTCTGATCTCTGACCTCTGACTGACCTCTGACCTCTGGCCTCTGGCTATTCGCCGTACACGATCTTCCCGCCGACAATCGTGTACACCACCTTCGCGTCGAGCATCTCACGAGGTGGAATGCTCAAGAGGTTTTTGTCCAGCACGACAATGTCCGCCAGCTTGCCGACCTCGATTGAGCCTTTGGCCTTCTCTTCGAAGTTCGCGTACGCGGTGTTGTAAGTGTAAGCGCGAATCGCGTGCTCGATCGAGATTCGCTGCTCGGGAAACCAGCCCCCTGCAGGGTCGCCGCTGATCGTCTGGCGGGTCACCGCAGCGTACAAGCCGAGCAGCGGGTTGATCGGATACTCGGAAGCGGACGTGCCGGGCCAATCCGTCCCAAAGCACAAAACCGCACCGCTCTCCTCGATACTCTTGAACGCATAGGCTCCCTTGCAGCGCTCCCTGCCTATTCTCTCTTCCATCCAACGCATGTCGTCGCTCAGATGGTACGGCTGCACCTCGGCCACAACGCCGAGCTTGCCGAGTCGCTTGAAGTCGTCCGGCGCAAGCACCTGCGCATGGACCAGCCGAAACCGCCGGTCACGCGGGCCGTTGTGTTTATTCAACTCTTCGAGGTAATCCAGCAGAACGTGGTTTGCTTCGTCGCCAATCGCATGAACCGTGATCTGCAACTTCCAGCTGTCGGCGTCGAGCATGTACTTCAGAAACTTCCCTTCGACGAAGTCGCCCTTCTCGTCGACCATGAGCGGCCGCCACTTGCCTCGATTCGTCGGGTCGTTCGAATACGGCTGAAAGAATCGCGCGGTGCTCGTTCCCATTATGCCGTCGATGTGACCCTTCACGGCGCCCAGCTTGATCCACTCATCTCCCCAGCCGATTCTATTCACCTGCTCCGCCACTTCGCTCCAACGGTCGAGTCCCGGCCTGAAATGAATGCGCACAGTCAGTTCGTTCGACTTGAGCAACTCGCGATAGATATCGAGCTGCTCGTCGTCCGACATATCGCTCACATTGGTTACGCCGAACCGGCGAATCTCGGCGAGCGCGTTCTTTGTCTGCTGAAGACGCCGCTCGTGCGCGAACTTCTTCGGAATCACGGAACCGAACAGCGCTGTTACGCCGCGGCCGCGCAAGTGCTCATTGAAGCGGCCGCCCGAGTCTTTGACGAACTCGACACCGTCAACCTTCGACCCCGCCGGTTCAGTCCCTTGAGGACGTCTCTCTACGCCTTCTGTCCCTTTTGTCGCCGGCAGTTTTGGATTGGCCGGATCGACTCCAACTGCTCGCAGCGCAGCGGAGTTTGCCGCGAACTCCGAGTCGTCGAACTTGCGAATGAACATCGGGTGTTCTTTGGTTATCGCCTCGATCGCCTGCATGTCCGGCGTGAAAGGCTGGCGGTGGCCCTGCCCGGCGCTTCCGGCGGTCCACTGATCGTAAGCGCCCCAGTACCCTCCGAGTATCCATTCACCCTTCGGCAATCTGGCGACGACATCTTTAACACGGCCGACGAATTCCTGTTGAGTCGCAACCCGCATAATGTTGAACTCGAGGAAAGCAGCGGCCGACGAAAAGTGCACGTGATTGTCGTTGAATCCCGGAAGAGCAAAATTACCTTTGAGATCGATTACGCGAGTCTCTTTGCCTTTCAGCTTCATCACCAGTTTGCTTGCGCCGACAGCGAGGATCTTCCCATCTCTTATCGCCACCGCTTCGGTCAGGGTGTTTGTCGGATCGACAGTGTAGACGAGGCCGTTGCGGAGAATCAGGTCGGCCGGTTTCGGCTTATCCGACTGCCAGGCATCGGACAAGGCCACGGGTACCAGCATCGCGGGCGTTACGATCGCCATCAGAAGTCTCAGCCTTAGCCGCTTCAACATCGCCTCACCTCCTATTACGAAGTGCGGAATCGTGAAATCGAGGGCCTGACCCCAGTCAGATCAGATCAGTGGGCGCTTACCGGGAACTCCTATCGAGATCTCGAATATGCAGCTCTTGCCAGCCGCATGAGGCGAGAAGAACTCCGTCACATCGTCGTCATAGAACGTCAAGCCTGTTGCTCCCCGACTCATCGAGTATGCCGCGAGATAGGCAGCGCCGCCAATTATCCCTGCTTCAATCTGTGCGGCGCGATAGGCGCGATTGCCGAATCTGTCGAGCACGCATTTGAGATCGCCCATGAAAAACAGTGTGACGCCGGCATCTCCTCCCAAATCCTGATCGAGCGAGAGGTACGATGCACGTTCGCTGAACTCTCCCGGTCTCAGTAACTCCAGCTCGCGGGCGGCCCTGCGATAATAATAGGCACCTGGCTCGAGACCGTCGACGCGGTTAACGATCAGATAGATGTCATTCAACTGCGCCCGATCCAGGAGGAAGTCAGCCGGAACGCCGCGAGTCGCGCGATCCAGTATCGCGGAGAGATCAGAGAAGGGAATTGGCCTTCTTGCGAAGCGTCGGGTCGATCCTCGTCTTCGTATAACTTCTTCGATGGTATTTCCCGGCAACTCTGCCGGCGGGATTGGCGCAAGCGATGTGACCGGCCCGGTAGCGTCGGGCGGGAGATGATCCGCAATCGCCGCTTGCCGCCAACCGAGAACCTCGCCCGCGTCGTGAAAGGACGAGGCGGCATGCATATCGCGGATCGAAGGATAGTCAACCTGCGTATGTGACAATGGAATCACTTCGAGACTCAAGTCGGTAAGGTCCTCACCATCGCTCACCGACGGAGGTTCTTCGCCACTGCCGAGAGCCAGCAGGCTAAGGGAAAGTTCTTGTTCGCCGTCTATGCCGATCAGCCGATTTACGTCGGCTTCAACGAAGCCCATCACAAGTGAGGCAGGAAGACGGTGCGCCGCAGCCAGCGCGAGCGCGTTCGCCGCGATCATACCGTTGTCCCAGAAGTGGTATCTGTAGGCGCGGTCACGGTATTTCCATGTACTCCTCCAGCTTATCGCCGAGTATGTAAGTACGACCGGCGCGGATCGAATATGTTCCTCATCAGCGGTTGCATCCCGAAGCACCCGGCGATGATCGCCTTCACGCAGACGGCGCAGCGCGAAATCTCCGGGGTTGAAGTGGTAGACACCTGCAGGTAAGCCTTCCAGGTCCGCGCAGACCACATACGTTTCCACTGGATAAAGCGCTCCGGCGCAAGCAGCAGCCCGAAAGTAGATCGTTCCGCCCGGATATGCTTTCGTTTTGGTAACCCCGCTCGAATAGTACAGGAAGGCCGCTAACTGATCGAGGCTCGGCTTTATTGGACCGGAAGGAACGAGGCGAGGAGAGGCAATCGCGGCAAGAGCAGGCGCGCCTGTCTCGATCAAGTCTCGCGGAAGAGCGATAGGTTCCAACTCCGCGTAGACCTTGAACGGGGACGGCATGTTCGGCCAATCGAGGAAGTGTGGGGATGTCCTCACACTCATGTACGAGTGCTTTGTCAGGTTATGGTAGTTCCACGCCTGCTGGATGTCTCTATTCACTCATTGTGCCTTGAGTTTCTCGTCGAGGCCGGCCAGCGAGCCATTTAGCTTCTTGTAGAGCGCCTCGATCTGGTTGCGCCTCGCGCGCGACATTGGCATCTCTGGCTCGTAGCTGGCTATGTAGAGATCGAGGGCTCGACGCTGGTCGCCTGCTTCTTCGGTGGCGACTGCAAAGTGCCACATTGCATTCTTGCGCTCGACGCTTGGGGGATAGACCTCGACCGACTTAGCGAGGCTCTCAACCGCCCCTCGAGTGCTGCCCCGTTTGAACAACGCCCAACCGAGGGCGTCATAAGCCCGGCCGAGGAAGACGCCACGACGACCGTCGCGGTCGAGCAGAGGAGCGTCTCGCATCGAGCCATCGGGCTGCGTTGCAGCCTCGGCAACCGTTATCGCTCGTCTCGCAAGCTGTTCGGCCGCGGTTAGCGCGAGTCCGCTTTCCGTCAGTTTTCGGGCGGCCCACACCATTCGGAAAGGCTGCCTGCCATCGTCGAGCGACGTGAACGTGGTGATCGCGCGGAGGAGTTCCGGGACTCCAGGCAGGCTGGCGTCGGGGCCCGCCGACAGCTCAGCATTCGGCGAATCTCCGGACCCGGCGCGGCGAGGCCTTGTACTCTGTAACTCTTCAGCGCCCTGGGCCCCGCTCTTCGAAGTACCGGGGCGAGTGCTCCTCCTGCCCGATTCGGCTGCTTTGCGCGCGGCCACTGCAACCTTCGAGTAATGATCTATGCGGGAAAGCGCCTCGGCCAGCCTGTACTGCATGGAGGTTGTCGGATGATCATTCAAGAAGAGCGCGACTTGACGCTCGCGTTCCAGGAGAAGATCGAGCCGCGGTGACCTGGCTTTGACCACCCCGCCGAGCATTGTTTCGAACTCTCCTTCCGCGCTTATCCGAAACGCCTTGCCCATCACTTCGATCGCCTGATCGTACCCGTCCAGAGACAGCAGAGCCTTGACCAGCTCAAAGTTCAGCGTCGAAAAAGCTCCAAGTGATTGAGCAGTGATCAGCGTAGCAAGTCCATCACCGTGCTTGCCCTCCAGAGCATCGATGTTGGCTTTGGTGATTGCGGTCCAGGCGTATCGCGGTTCAATAACAGCGGCCCGCTCAATCAGCGGCCGGGCAGCAGCGGCCTTTTTTCGCGTCACGTAGAAGTACGCGAGTTGAACGTAGAAGCGGTAGTTCTCAGGCGCGAGATCCATTGCTCGTTTGATCTCGGGTTGGGCCTCTTCGTCGCGGCCGAGAGCAAGGAGAGCGATCGACATTCCCCCGTGCGCGTCCGCATCGTCCGGCTTCAGCGCCAACTGCTTACGGTAGTAGGCGACCGCCTCTTGATAGTTGCCTGAAGTCCGAGCAAGATTCGCAAGATTCAGATTGGCAAACTCGTCAGTGGGGTCAATCTCGAGCGCTCGATGAAATTCGACGGCGGCGTCGTCCAGGCGCAGACCGATCAGGTAAGCATTGCCAAGGCTGTTGTGCGCTCGATGGTCGTTGGGGGCGAGCTGAATGGCTCGCTCCAGGACGCGGGCCGCCTCGAGCGGGGCCTCTATTTGAACGTAGAAGAAACCTATCTGTACGAGGCGATTCGCATCGCCTTCGAAGCGAGGCTCGAATGATCGCATGAGGTCAACCGACTCGATGCGATAGCCAAATGCGTTCATCGCCATCGGCAGTGGAAAGATGTACTGGTTGAACATCTTGTTGCTGACGTTGAGCGGAGCGACTCGTAAGACCGACTTGAAATCCCGGACGGCGAGTTTAGGGCTCGCCTCCCTGAGTTGCTGTTCGCCTCTAAGCGAGTACTCTCGCATCAGCAATTCACGAGCTTCATCCTCGAGTCTTGAATCGCGGCCTGCTGAAATGAATTTCTCGAGCAGATCGATGCGCTCGTTCTGAGAGACGGCAAGGCGAGCACGGTCGAACGCCTCCCGGGGAGTGAGCTGCGAAGAGTCATGGCTCGCGCTTGTTGCCGGCGACGGTTTCTTTGGGTCCTGCTTCACTGGTCGGCTCTGCGTGGATGGCTTCTTTGCCTGAGGCGGCAAGAAGTGAGCAGTGGATGCGTTCACCGGGCAGGCGCTGGAAGCGAGACCAAGAAGCGCCACCGCAAGAAGCAATCGAGCTTTGTCTGCTGCACGCAGGTGCACAGGCTTTGGCAGGGCCGCTGATCCGAGATGCGGTTGATTGCAATCTCGGGTCGACCAAAGAGCGCGGCCTGTCCACCGTGTTTTGATGATGTTTATGATTCCCATGTCATTTACTCTAATGAGATCCCACTGCAGGAAGGACCCGCCCCACCCGAGCCGGAGGCGGTTCAATTCCAAGCAGAACCGCCAGAGTCGGCGCTATGTCAGTGGGCGCGCATTCCATGTGATAGCGGCCGGGGCGCACCCCGGCTCCGAACAGAATCACTGGAACGTGAGTGTCGTAGTTGTAGGGCGAACCGTGAGTAGTAGGAAGTCTCCCCTCTGCTACGAATGTGAAAGGCCTGTTGACGATCCACACATCACCCGACCGCGCCCGGCTGAATCCATTTACGACCCGGCGGGCTATGTCGCTTGCGGGCATTCGACCTTCGACGATTTGAGTGCGGGTAAAGAACTCTACGACGCCGGGCACGGTGAGCGCTGCTTCGCCCGCTGCTCGCTCAACGTCTGATACGTTCAGTTTGCGCTCCGCTATGAGCTTCCGGTCGAGGTAGAACTGATCGTTCACGAACTCGAGCAGCCACTTCTCATCGCCGAAGCGCTGCTTCAGCGCACCATTAACGGCTGCTTTGATGTCTTTTACGTCTATGCGACCTGCATCGAAGCCAAGAGACTGCAGGTATTCGGGCACCGGCATCACACCGTGGTCGCCCGACACCGCAACGATTGTATTTGCGAGG
>DASYSA010000560.1:0-9254 GCA_036003885.1 Blastocatellia bacterium
GGAAATTCGAAATTCGAAATGCGAAATGCGAATTTTCTGTTATCGAAGTCTCCGGTTCACCTTCCGCATTACAACTTCGCATTTCGAAATTCGCATTTCGCAATTCTCTTACTCTTCCCTGCTCCTGGGGCTCTTAAGGTACTTGGTCATTACCAGGCTCGCACCGTCGTCGGTAGGCTGGAACCGCACCTCATCCATCAACGCGCGAATGATTTGCAATCCGCGCCCGCGCGATCCCTTGAGCGATCCGGCCGGGGCCGTTGCACCGGAGCCGCTCTCAATCGGGCCGAAGCTCCTGCCCTTGTTGGAAACAGTGATGACCAGACGGTCCTCATCTACTGCAAATCGCTGGTAGATCCTGCGATCGGGGCTGTCGCTGTGCTCAGCGGCATTGATGCAGGCTTCAATCAGCGCTGTCTTGATCTGATTGATGGCTTCCTGATCGAAGTCTGCGGCCCGCGCCACCTGCTCGACCGTTCGAGCGGCAATCAGCTCCGCTTCGTCTTCGATCGGGATCACCAGCTCGAATTCGCTCACGGGCCGGCGTACATCCCCCAAACCCAGCTTGATCAGATGATCCTGAAGCAGGTCAAGCTGAGAATAGGTCGAACAGTATGCCTTCGCCGAAACCAGGCGCTCACTCGCAGCGGGCGAGAAGCCCTCTTTGCTTATATACCAGTAAGCGGTTCGTGAGGCCGCAGCCGCAGCCCCGCGCATCTCCCTTCCGGCGGCTCTCAGTTTCGCGTCTATTCGCGACAGCGTCTCCAGGTCGAGCGGTTCTTTCGAATTAACAACCGCGATCAGCCACAGCACCTCGTTAGCTTCGCTGTAGATCCCTCCCTCGAATCCGCTCGAGGCAAACAGCCTCCAACTCATGCCCGGTTGTTCGCCCGATCCCCCCTCGTTGACCAACACTATCTGGGGAAGCCGCACCCGCTCCTTCTCTTCATCGAGGGCGCGGCGTACGTGAACCCGACTCATCCCTCGATAGGCCTTCTCAAAGGCCTGCTCGCTAAACAGACTGGCCGGCACGCTCTGAAAATCGAAGCGAGTAAGCGACTCGACCAGTTGGGCTTCAACCGCGCGGTTGTAGCGCGACATCATCAGTCGATAGGAATGCTTGAGCTTCTCGCCAAGCAACTGGTCTCCAGCCACCGGCCTGGGCACGCCCGCCACTTCGCTTCGGTACCTCGCCCTGATGTAGTCGGCAAGCACCGAATCACTCGACGCATTGACGAAGCCATAGTTTATCTCCAGGAGTTCGCGCGCATGCATCCCCGCAAGCACCTGCCCGACTTCAGTGGTGTATTCGCCCATGAGCTCGGTCACCGTGTCCAGCGGAACGGCGGCGTTTGCTTCGATAACCAGGCTCAGCGCTTCGAGCGCGGCCCGCCCCGTGCCGGAGTCGGGCGCAATATCTCGCAGCACCGCGCCAAGGTAATGGCAGATTCGGCCGTTCAATACTTCATCCGTGTAGGCTCTCTCGAACTCCATGAAGGTCGTAAGCGCACCCTCGACAGAGGCCGCCGCTTCAAGCAGGGCGCGGACATAGAACAGGTCGCCATTCAACTGCTGAATCATCAACTCGACAGTCGAGTCGCTCATCTCGACTCCGAGGCCCGCCGCTGTCGAATTAATCACCCTCTCGAGCGGCTCTTCGGCCATCGGCTCTATGCGAATGAGATCGAACTGGCGGAACAGTTCTTCATCCGAAGTGATCAGCTCAACCACTGGCCTCCGCAGGCCGGCGAGCGCATAACTCGGAAACTGAGGCGCGGTACTCCCCATCGATGACGCCCCGAGGCTTTCGTGCGCCGCCATGGTCCTGATGAACTCAGAGCGAAGATCCGCCCCCTGGCTGCTTCGGTCGGCGAGCAGGTGAAAATTATCCACCAGAATGAACAGCCCAAGCTGCGTGTGTGATGACGCCGCCGCAGGGGCCGACAGGGCGCACCGCAGCAATAGCGAGGCGTCGCCCGACTGCGCCGCGCGTGTGAATGAATCTACGATGGCCTGCATCCAAAGGTAATCCCCTGGTGGCGCGGCGCGGGCGATGGCGGCCAATGGCTCATCGGCCGCACCGATCAACCGCGGCTCATTTCGCCGGAACGCGATGAACTGAGCGAGAAACTGAGAGAGATAGTCGCGAGCGAATCGGTCGACGTCCAGGTAGTAGCCCTTCAGCGGATAGTAGAAGGGGGCCACGTCCTGGTGTTCGTTAAAAAGGACGTCGAAACACTTTCGCAGAAGCTCGGTCTTGCCCACGCGAGGCGCGCCCAGCACCAGGGCGTTTCGAGCGAGTCGTGGCTGCAACTCGTTCTCGGAACGTGATTCACCTGAGACTCCCTGAGGCCGCGACCGTGAAGTAGCGAGGGAGTGAAGCCGCGCTAACTCCACCTTGCGGTCGAAGAATTCATTCTCAGGAAGGCGACTCAGAACTTGTCTGGAATCGGAACTGCTCATCAATAGATAACCTGTACCGTGCTGCCCTCACACTGAGCGATGATGATGTCGGTAGCTCCTTCGTGCGCACTGCCACACGTAACAACCACCGCTAGCGGCCCGGCACCGGGTCGTCGTATATGGCGACGCAGTTGCGGCCGCAGGTCTTCGCCTGATAAAGCGCGCGGTCGGCAGATTCAATGATCGCGTGGGAGCTTTGTCGCGAGGGGCTGAACGAAGAAACACCGACGCTGATACTCACCCGGCCCATCAACTCGTCCTGCTCTGATCTGTATTCGGCCTGGCCCACCTCACGGCGCAGCCGCTCTGCGATCTGCGCCGCATCGAAGAGACCGGTCTCGGGCAGGACGATGCAGAACTCATCTCCGGCGAAGCGGGTGGCCATATCAATGGCTCGGACGCTCGCGCGAAGCAGGTTCGCAGTCTTTATCAACACGCGGTCGGCGTTGGTGTGGCCGTAGATATCGTTGTAGCTCTTGAAGTGATCGATGTCGATGATGGCGAACGACAGAGGTGTTCCGTGGCGCTTCGATCTCTCCACTTCCTCGAACAGGCGCTCTTCCAGGTATCGGCGGTTTGGAAGTCCGGTGAGTGCGTCGGTCAACGACATGCGTTGATAGGCCTCGGCCTTGCGATGCCATTCGGTGCGGTCGATTATCAGGGCCAGATGCGGCGCCATCATATCGAGAAGCGAGAGGTCCTCACTCTCGTAGGGCGAGCCGTCGATGCGGTCCGTCAGGTTGATGACGCCAACCTTCCGAGGACCGAGTGTAATTGGATAGGAGATGAACGATCGGCCCTTGTAACCTCCCCGGCGCACGGCTGCGACTCGGGAGTCAGTATCGACGTCGCGAACCACAAGCGCCTTTCCACTGGCAAGCACGCCGCCGGCTATCCCTTCTCCGAGCTTCACACGAACGGGACCCAAAGTCTCGGAATTGGCTCCTGTGGCGGCTTCGAGGGTCAGCTCGTCGGCCTGATCATTCACGATCATGAGCGAACTGCGCTCAGCGTTCATGATGGCGCTGAATTTGACGAGGGCCGATTGATAGACTCTTTGGGAATCGAGATTGGAAGCCACTCCCCGAAGGAAGTCAAAGAACTGTGCCATCGAGCGATTCTGGTTCTCGAGCTGGTCCGCCAGCCGGATGATCTCGAGGTGCGCATCGAGCAGGCCGGGCGCGGTCTCGGGTTCCCTGTGCGTTCGAGATTCGACACCGGGCGGCCTCTCGAAATGGTACTGCGCAGTCGAAGCGACAAGCTCTCCGGCCTCGCGAAGCTCACGTACCTCGACGAACTTTAGGTTCTTCAGACCTTCCCCGCTTCGTATCTCTTCAAGCTCGCCATAGCGGTTCAGAAATTCCGTGTACTCGGAGGCCGACGTGAATACTCGCCCCCCAAGGATCATCAGACGCTTGTCGTTGATGGCCACCGGTATCGCAAAGCAGTGCAAGCCGGCGTGACAGCGAAACTCCATGGTTTCGCCGACGCGAACCGCACCCTCGTAGGCATTCGCACACTCTGCCGCGCACAGGCGAGCGTGCTCCGGCGAAGCACGCATTGCCTGACAGATGGAGTTGTCATTCTCTATTCGACCGATTACAGCGCAATCGCGATTGAGGGTAGAAAGCGAGATGTCGCTCTTCTCGGCGAGCGACTTTTGCAACCGCAGCCAGATCGCGAGCGAATTCCTTGATCGGGATTCGTCTTTCGGCGCTTCTGACTTGTTCAGAGTCTCATTGCTCAAGATAATCGGAACCCGGAACGGGCTCCTTACCTCCGTAAGTGATGGCCACAAAACTATCCGCCGGTCTCCTGCCGCTTGGTACGCCGCGCACGCCTTTGAGCAGCGTACGCGGGGAAGGTTCCCCTGTCGAGTGCTTGCCGTCGAGGCCCAGTACGCTACCAGCCGAGTGGATGACTGTCACCACTTCCTTTTCAATCGAGGGGAAAGTATCATATACGCCAGTAGTTTTCAAGAAGAAGTTAAGGTAGTGATTTAGGTTGCCGCCGCGGTTGGATTACACGAGACTACATAAAGACATCGGAACTACATTTGAGGGGACGCGGCTCCGGCCTGTGTCAGGATTCACTTCGTTCAAGGGGTATTGCATGCCGTTTCTATCAATTGACATACGAGACGATGCGGCATAAAGTAACCACGGCCTAATGATCGGGGAGACTGCAGGCGCGAGGTTCAGTTGTTATTCCGATCCCTCGCTGCCATCGATTAGCGTCTTCTGCACAGCGCAGCTCTTAGACGGTTCTGCATTCACGTTTGGCTGCCTGAAACCACTTACTATTCTTGTTCCCGAACTGAAGCGAGGCTCACACGAGTGGAAGCCAGGTCAGTCGACAACGAGTCACACTTCGCAGGCGCAACCTTTGATGTGGTTGCTATGGCAGCTTCAGCAGGCGGCCTTACCGCGTTGAGCGACGTGCTCTCGGCGCTGCCTCCGGACTTTCCAGCGACTATCGTCGTGGTGCAGCATCTTGATCCTCGTCACCGGAGTCTGATGGCTGAGATTCTCGACCGTCGCACCAAATTGAAGGTCAAGCAGGCCACCGAGGGAGAGAGTCTGGCGGCCGGCACGGTTTACATCGCCCCACCCAATCGACATATGCTTATCAATCGGGACGCCACAGTCTCGCTGACACAGTCGGAACTCGTGCACTTCGTGCGTCCCTCCGCCGATCTGCTCTTCGAGTCGGTGGCGGCAAGCTACAAAGAGCGCGCCATTTGCGTGATCCTGACCGGCACCGGCAGCGATGGGTCAATGGGAGTGCGAGCCATTAAGAAGATGGGTGGCACCGTCGTCGCCCAGGACAAAACCACATCCGAGTTCTTCGGTATGCCCGGCGCAGCCATCGAGACCGGAAGCGTTGACTTCGTGCTGCCGCTGGGTGAGATCGCCGCCGCTCTCGTGACCCTGGTGATGAAGAACGAGGCCGAAGGGATTGAGGGACAATGACGAACGAGGATACATCTGAAGCCTTCGAATCGCTGCTGGACTACCTCAAGCGAAGCCGCGGCTTTGATTTCAACGGATACAAGCGCCCCAGCCTCACGCGCCGGGTGCAGAAGCGCCTGGACATCATAGGGATCGGGAGTTTTGAAGAGTACAGGGACTACCTTGAGGTGCACCCAGGAGAATTCGGGGATCTCTTCAACACCATCCTCATCAACGTCACATCCTTCTTCCGCGACCAGACAGCATGGGACTATCTGGCTGCTGAATGCATACCTCGGTTGTTGGCCCAGAAGGGGCCTGACGATCCAATTAGAATCTGGAGTGCCGGTTGCGCCTCGGGCGAAGAAGCCTACAGTCTCGCCATGCTGATCTCGGAAGCGGTGGGCCTGGAGGCGTTTCGCCATCGGGTCAAGATATACGCCTCGGATGTGGACGAGGAGGCCCTCGCTGAGGCCCGCCAGGCCCATTTTACCGATAAGGACCTCCAGGCTATTGATGTAGGGATGAAGGAGAAGTACTTCGACCAGATCGATCAACGCTATGTCTTCAACGGCGACCTGCGACGAGCGGTTATCTTCGGGCGTCACGACCTGACGCGCGACGCGCCCATCTCCAAGCTGGACCTGTTGTCTTGTCGAAACACGCTGATGTATTTCAACGCGGAAACGCAAGGTCAGATCTTGAGCCGCTTTCACTTTGCCGTAACTCCCGGTGGCTACCTCTTTCTGGGCAAGGCCGAGATGATGCTGACGCACGCGAATCTGTTCGCGCCGGTGGATCTCAAACATCGGATCTTTTCGAAGGTACCCCAGTCCGATCTGCGATACCCAATAATAGCGGCGGCGCAGGCAGAGACAGCGGATCCGGGCGAAAGCGAGGTCCGGCGACTGCGGCTGCGCGATCTGGCATTTGATTCGACGCCGGTCGCTCAAGTCGCGGTGGACGTCAACGGTTGTGCTTCCCTTATCAACGAGCGGGCGCGGTCCCTGCTGAATCTTTCGAACCGGGACGTCGGCCGCCCCTTTCGCGACCTCGAGATCTCCTATAGACCGTTGGAACTTCGGTCCCTTATCGAACAGGCCTACTCCGAGCGGCGCCCTGTTAAGGTTGCAAATGTTGCTCGGTACTCTTCCAGTGGCGATGTGCTTTACCTGGATGTGGAGGTCGCGCCGTTGCAGGACGAAAGCGCGGTCCTGATGGGAGCCTGCATAAGCTTCTACGATGTGACGCGTCGCCAACAACTGCAGGAGGAGCTGCAGCGAGCCAATCAGGAACTGGAAACCGCCTATGAAGAACTCCAATCGACCTACGAGGAACTGGAGACGACCAACGAAGAACTACAATCCACGAACGAGGAGTTAGAAACGACCAACGAGGAGCTCCAGTCGACGAACGAAGAGATGGAGACCATGAACGAGGAGCTGCAATCCACCAACGAGGAACTGCAGACCATCAACGACGAGTTGCGTGTGCGAACCGAAGAGCTGAACGTCGCCAACACCTTCCTGCAGTCGATACTCGCCAGCCTGCGCAGCGCGGTCATCGTTGTGGACCCTAAAACCAACGTCGTGAACTGGAACTCACACGCCGGAGAGATGTGGGGGCTGCGCACCGAGGACGTTCAGGGAGTGCCTTTTTTGAACCTGGACATCGGTTTGCCGGTGGAACAACTGAAGGTACCTCTTCGCGACTGTCTCGCGGGAGAATCGGATTTCCAGGAGATCGTGGTAGACGCGGTCAACCGCCGCGGAAAAAAAATCAAGTGCCAGGTAACCTGCACGCCCCTCCTGGGAGACAATAGGGAGCGTACAGGAGTGCTCTTGCTGATGGGTGAGGTCGACGGAAAACGCTGAGCGTATGGGTCATTCTTGAACGGTCCACTTTCAACTAACCCCTCGTCAATCTGTCATCTGCCAATCTGCCCCTAATTGCCACAATCAACAAGTTGACACATCACCCGTTTCAGGCATAGAGTAGTCAAACCTGAGTGGGGAGAGGCATAGAAGGTTGGGGCAGAGAGTCGTTCTAGTGGGTGCTGGTGTTGGTTCCCTGCCCCTACTTGAGTAGTTGCGAACGTGTTTCAGTTAAACCTGGAAGCAGCGACATTGAGTGCCCATGAAGCCTGAGAAAGAGGTTTCAAGGTGTCCACCAGTTCAGGGTGACTAGTGACAAGGGACCGCCTCCAAGCGATAAATTAGAACATCGCTGTGACCCCTGTTGGCCTTCAGCCAACGCGATTTTGAGCGATAACAGTTGAGACAAGGACCGGGCAGATAGCGCTTTCAAAGCACGACCGGAGCCGGATTTCGGCCAGTCGCCTTTGGTTCGCCCTCTCGCTCAACTGATCCGTAGGCTCCGTGGACATCCTTAAATATGAGGGAACTCGGTTCCAAATCAGAGCCGTGAGTAGTGCGTATGATTTTCGAAGAGATTGCTCAACGTCTGGAAGGGGCTCTGGGCCGCGCAAACGGCCGGCTTCAGGGCAAGTCTACCGCCCCGTCTGAGCAACGCGAGCTCCTGGCCGAATCAGTTGAGGAATTCAGCGCCGCCCTCGAACAGCTTCAGGTAATTGATGAAGAGATGCGGCGGCAGAACGACGAATTGATAGCCACACGCGCCGCTGTGGAGGCGGAACGCCGGCGGTACCAGGAGTTATTTGAGCTGGCCCCCGGGGGCTACGTGGTAACCGATTCGGTTGGGGTGATCCGCGAGGCGAACTACGCAGCCAAGATGCTGTTGGGCGTACCCAGACATAAGTTGGAAGGCAAGCCGCTGGTCGTCTTCGTAGATAAAGATCACCGCCGGGACTTCAGGCTGCGGCTTGCCGCTATGCAGAGAGCGGACCAGCCCGAGGAGTGGGAGATACGGTTGCGTCCCCGCAAAGGGGATCAAATTGAGGCCGCCCTCAAGTGCGTGCCGGTTCACGACGGCCGGGGCAACCTGGCTGGCCTGCGCTGGCTGCTTCGCGACATAACTGAGCGCAAGCGGGTGCAGGAAGCCGTGCTGGAGAGCGAGCGCCGACTCCGAAAACAAACATGGGCGCTCAGGAGACTCGCGAGTTGTCACCGACGCAACCTCGATGACCTGGACGGCGTCCTCAAAGAGATTACCGAAACCGCGGCGGATGCTCTCGATCTTGAGCGCACGAGCATCTGGCTGTTCAATGAAGATTGCAGCCTGATTCGTTGTGCGGACTTGTTCGAATTGACCACCCGAACTCACTCAAACGGCTTTGAGCTCGAGGCGGCCCGCCATCCCCGATACTTCAAAGCACTGGAAGTACAGCGAGCCATCGCGGCCCACGACGCCTGCGCCGATCCGCGGACCGCTGAGTTCGCCGAGAGTTATTTCTCGCAACTCGGCATCACGTCGGTTCTGGACGCTCCGATTCGGCTTGGAGGGAAGCTGGTTGGAGTCATCTGGCACGAGCATGTGGGAACAGAGCGACGGTGGACGCTGGAAGAAGAGAACTTCGCGGGCTCGATTGCCGAGTCGGTCTCGCTGATTCTGGAGGCGCGGGAACACAAGCGGGCAGAGGAAGCGCTTCGCCGGAGCGAGGAGAAGTATCGCTTGCTTGTCGAGAACATTCCAGATGTCACGTGGTGGGCTGACAGCCGCGGGAGGACGACCTTCGTCAGCCCCAATTTGGAGAGAGTGTTGGGTTACACTCCCGAAGAGATTTGTGAGGCCGGAGGCCGGTGGCTGTCCAGAATACATCCCTCGGACGTGTCGCGAGTTCAGGAGGAATACGAGGCGCTATTCACCTCCGGGAGCACGTTCGACTGCGAGTATAGAATCCTTACAAAGGACGACCGGTGG
>DASYSA010000561.1:0-5357 GCA_036003885.1 Blastocatellia bacterium
TCTGAACATACCAACCACGGCAGTCTGGCGAGTGTATTGGTGATTCGCGCGCGCATCTCGTCTAAAGTCGGCGGCACAACTTCGAAAGAGATGGCGGTGTCAGCTACGATGGGACCGTAGATCGAGAGGATCTGCTCTGCATCGGTTTGGTCGGCGGGGCGAATCACAGGAACCATTTCTTACTTACTTTCGATTTATGCGCACCAACTGCTTACCCACGTCACCAAGCAACAGCAATGCCTGGTGGATTCTATTGGCCTGCCCCGCGAAGTCACGGTCGAAGGTGCAGACAATAATGCCTGCGTGCTCGCTTCGAGAGCCATGCAATCGTATGAAGTGTTTTCGATTCAAAGTGAGCACTGCCCGGTTCTGAGAGGCGGCAAGCGTCAGTACATCATCGTCGGCAAGCGACTGGTCAGCCTTGCCCGCCTCCTGGATCGTCAAGACTTCGTGTCCCAGGCGGCGCAGTTTCACGACAACCGGTAGAGGAAAGTTCTCGTCAGCGAAAAGCCGAGCCATGAACTATGCAGCCTCGTTTTCGCGAATCTCCTGCTCTATTTCGTCTCTGTGTGAGCGAACGTACGCCCAGGCGCTGGCCAGATCCTCAGCTCGCAATGACGGATATACTTGAAGCAGTTCGGACTCGCTGGTCCCGAGTCTTCGTGCTTGCTCCAATAGCCAGACCGGGATCCTCGTCCGAACAATACAGGGCTCGCCCCCGGAAACGTTGGGATTTGACTCTATGCCCGGGAATGCGTCGCCCAAATCACGGACCACCAATTGAAGCAGTTGAGCCTTTTCGGAGCGGCTCATGCCCGCCAGTAGCTTCTCCAATTCCTGAATCGCACTCATATGCCCAACCTCAACCTGCCTCGTCGCTCTCGAGATAATTCCACACGTTCTCCCTTATCGGCAACGAACAATTCGACACTCGGTTCATAGCGAAGCGGCACTCGACTCACGGCCAGGTAGCCACAAAGCACTTCCCGAGAAAGTCAGATGCCACCCAGGACTGAATCTAGTAGCGTGCCAACGCCAACGCTCCCTCTACAATATCATCCACCTGAGGCAGGATCTCATCCTCCAGATCCGGGCTATACGCAACAAACGTGTCCATCGCAGCCACTCGCCGCACCGGTCCATCGAGATGCTCAAACAACTCATCGGCTATTCGCGCGGCGATCTCAGCCCCGAAGCCCCACGAACGAGTGTCTTCATGCACAACCAGGACCTTGTTGGTCTTCCGGACTGATTGTGCGATGGCCTCCCAGTCGTATGGATTCAGGCTTCTCAGGTCGATGATCTCGACGCTCAAGCCCTGCCCTTCCGCCAGCCTCTTCGCCGCTACGACCGAACGCTGCACCGTCGCGCCATAAGTGATGATTGAGACATCACTGCCCTCGCGGACGACTCTAGCCTTGCCGAACGGAATCATATAGTCGGGGCCGGGATAAGGTCCCTTGTTGTGGGTCTGCCGGTAGAGGTGCTTGTGCTCGAGGAACAGCACTGGGTCATCACACCGAATCGCGGTTCTCAACAACCCGTTCGCATCCAGCGCCGTCGATGGCATCACAACTCTCAGCCCCGGGATATGAGTGAAGATGCTCTCGCCGCACTGGCTGTGATAGATCGCGCCCCCGGTCAGGTATCCGCCTATCGCGACCCGAATCACCATCGGGCACTTGAAGCCGTTGTTGGAACGCCATCGAATCAAGGGAACCTCATCTCGCAGTTGCATCATGGCCGGCCATATATAATCGAAGAACTGAATCTCAGGCACGGGCTTCAACCCGCGAATCGAGAGTCCAACTGCGCGGCCTACGATGGCGGCTTCGGCCAGCGGCGTGTTGTAGACCCGCGCGCTGCCATAGGTCCGCTGCAGGTTGTACGTCACCTTGAAGACGCCGCCCTTGCCCTTCACTTCGGGTAGATTGGCTTCGCGGCTGCAGTCGGCCACGTCTTCCCCGAAGACGATTATTCGTTCGTCACGCGCCATCTCGTCTCTCAGACAGACGTTGATAAGGTCCACCATGGTCTTCTGCCCGTCTTCTTTTGGCGCCGAGTCCTCAGTGTCGAACTGCGTGGATGTTGGATCGACGTCGGGCGAATAGACATAGCGCGCGGCCGTATCGCGGGCAGGCCAGACCGCGGCGACGGCCTCATCAGCCGCGCGATTGATCTCTTGATCGACCTGCTCCTTGAGCGATGCGATCTCGCGATCAGTGGACAGCCCTTCGCTTATCAGATAAGCCGCGAATTTGGGAACCGGGTCTCTCGCGGTGTCGGCCTTGCGCTCGGCGCCAGGCCGGTACAACACTTCGTCATCGGAGAGAGAATGTGAGTAAGGCCTGATCACATGGGCATGAACCAATGCTGGCCCCCGACGCTTGCGGCAATAGCTCACGGCCCGCTTGACCACCGCATAACTGGCCAGCACATCACACCCATCCACTTCCTCGATATAGAGACCGGGGAAACCGCTCACGAGCTTCGATATGCTGCCGCCCGCAGTTTGGACCTCAACCGGGACGGAGATGGCGTAACCGTTGTCTTCGATTACGTAGATGACTGGCAACTTCAAGAGGCAGGCCGCATTGAGGGATTCAAAGAACTCGCCTTCGCTGGTGGTTCCGTCTCCGGCGGATACGTAAACGATTTCGTCAGCATGAAAGCTTCCGAGGAGGGCCTCGGGATTGCCGATGAGGGGAGCACGATAGATAGCCTCGGCTGAGCCGATCGCCTGCAGTAGTTGAGGCCCGGTCGCGGAGCCTCTGGTGACAATGTTCAGTTTCGGGCTTGACCAGTGGCTGGGCATCTGGCGGGCGCCTGAAGCCGGATCATCGGCGGCCCCGGTCGCCCCCAACAACATGTCTTTGCTGGTGACGCCCAGTGCGAGACAGAGGGCGCGGTCACGGTAGTAAGGATAGAACCAGTCGTAACCTGGTTTGAGGACCTGGGCGGCAGCGACTCCTATTGCTTCGTGGCCGGCGCCGCTTATCTGAAAGAAGATACGATTTTGGCGCTTAAGCTGAATCTCCTTGTCATCGATCCGCCTCGCCATGTACATCGTGCGATACATGCCGAGCATTGTTTCGCGGTCGAGCCCGTGATATTTCTCTACCTGAGTCTGAACGGCCATCAGTCCTCCGATTGCGGAATGCGGATTTGGGATTGCGGATTATCCAATCCGCAATCCGAAATCCGAAATCCGCAATTCTTCATTTGGGCTGGTACTCCACGATGTGACCGGCTATCGCGGACGCAGCCACGGTGTACGGCGAGGCCAGATACATCTGGCCCGGGCCGCTGCGCCCCGGAAAATTTCGGTTCTGCGCGCTGATCACTACCTGTTCCTTCAGAGTGCTGACGCCGGGCCCGGCGTTGATACAGGCGCCGCAACTCGGCTCGATGATCTCGGCTCCCACTTCCCTGAGCACTTCGAGGTAGCCTCGCTCCTCGCAGTGCTTTCGAACTTCGATAGAGCCGAACTGAATGAAGCACTTTACTTCAGGACTGATGTGCTCCCCTCGCGCCAACGCCTCTCGGAAGACCCGCACATACATGTCGAGGTCCTCTTTCTTCCCCGCCGTGCATGAGCCGCCGTACGCGATGTCGATCTTAACAGGAGCCTTGAGCTCATCTACAAAAACGCCGTTCCCCGGATCCCCGGGCGTTGCAATCATTGGCCTCAACTCGTTGGCATCAATGTCAATGGTCAGCGCGTACTCAGCATCGGGATCGCTTTGCATACCTTCGCAAAGTCTCTCGGCTTCTGCCTGGGTGAGGCCGCGTTCGACCAGGAACTGGACGGTTTTTTCGTCGGCCGCGACGATGCCGGTAAACGCTCCGACTTCGGCAGCCATATTCGTCATCGTAGCTCGCTCGTCGATGTTGAGATCGGCAACGGCATCGCCCGTGTATTCGACGATGCGGCCGATGGCGTCGCCGTTGCGCACGAATTCCGTGCGCAGAATGGCGAGCATGAAGTCTTTAGCCGTCACGTTCTCGGGCTTGCGACCCGAGACTCTTACCCTCACCTGTTCGGGCACTCGAACCCGTACGTCTTTGGTGATCCAGGAATTGAAGACGTCGGTGGTTCCAACGCCGAAGGCCACGCAGCCCACGGCTCCCGCATGTGGAGTATGCGAATCGGACCCGATGATAATCTGGCCCGGCATGGCGTAGTCCTGAAGTATCAGACTGTGGCAGATGGCTTCTGAGCCTCGGCGATCCTTCTGCGCCCCGTGCAGCCTGACGTTCTGCTTGCGGGCGAACTCTTCCTGCTTCCGGACGAGTTGGTGAGCGAGGTCAAGCAGGCCCATCTTCACACGCTCGGGCGGCATGACGTCGTCGAGAAACGTGAGGTGATCCTGGAAGAAGTAGACTGACGATGCGTCAGTAATCGGCTCGTCACCAACCAACTGCTCGTAGAAGATAGCCGCCATCGGCGTGACATACTCGTGGCTGAAGCGAATATCGGTTCGAACGAATCCGGCATCGCCCGGCTTGACTCCCTCGATGCCAACCTCATTCTTCGCGAGGTCGGCGACGAAGTGTTTGGCGAAGATCTTTTCCGCGAGCGTCATCGGCCGTCGAGGAGTTGTGACCTCAGGCAGCAACACCCTCCCCTGAAGCCGAGCGACGTTGAAGCTGAACAGACCGCCGTATTCAATTATCTGCCGTGTTATGTCGTCCTCGCCGCGAGTGAACTCCTCGAGGGGTATCTCTTCGCCCCTGGCCAGGCGCTCGAGCACTTCGAAATTCGTCGAGGTGAGGAGACCGAGGTTCTGGCAATTCTGTTTGTAGATTCGCTCTATGTTCTCCGCGACGACCAGGCGGATACCCGCGGCCATCTCGGCGTATGGCGACTGTTCGCGGCTCGACCCCTTGCCTCGGCGCTTGCCGGAGGCGGAGGCGACAAAGCCTCCGTTTCGAACGTCCTTGCGCTTGATGGGGAATTCATCTCCGCATTTGAGGCCAAGGTAAACAAAATCGCCCAGCGTCTCGTCAAAGTGATAACAGATGTAAGCGGGCGTTATTTCGTCGGTTGAGATGTCGCTGCGCAGCGGATAGGAATTCTTTACGACCAGGTCCTTCCCTTCGATTTGAGATCGCACGAGCGCTGGGTCTTCAGTAAGGAACAGGATGCGACCCGCGAGTTTGACGCTCGACGGACGCTTCTCGACTTTACGCTTCAATAGACTCTCGATCATCCTGAACACCCTTGAAGAATGGATCTCAACCCATGTTTGTGGCCCGTTTCAGAAGCCCTGCCGGTAAGCAACATCTTAACCTGAGGGCCGCCACTTTGACAAAAGGTACGGGGGTCAGGCCCTCGATTCTGCGATTCGGGAATT
>DASYSA010000562.1:0-18903 GCA_036003885.1 Blastocatellia bacterium
GGTAGCGCTTGCCATTGTCGATGACCCATTCATCAATTTGCCCTCGGACTTGAGCAGCCAGGTAACCATGCCAGACCCACCACCAGTATCTGGAGGAATAGATATAAGGATTGCCTTAACCGTAAACCTCCCGTCTCCTACTTGTTGGTCCACGAGATTGCTCTTGAAGCCACTAACCACATTCGAAAATGTATAGGTTGTTGGCACGCCGGCAGCATTCAGCCCTTCGACGGTATAGGGGGTCGGAAAGGTGTTGGTACTATCACCTGCCAGCACAACATTCTGTAGAATAGCAGTAGGAGTATTGGGAGGAGTAACGAGAGGAGGAGTTTTCACAGATGTTGGGATGGCCTGCTCACGCTCACTATCAGGGATTGGATTCAGCCATACGTGGGAGATGGGGTTGAAAACTGAAGCTCCCGGTGTGTAGTGAGGAGCGTCCTCAATTTGGGGGGGGGTATTGTAGTTCGCCTCGCCAGTCGTATAGCTGAGTTTTCCTAGTACTCCTACCTCATTTTTTCCCATGAAAGTGATCGGATCAAGATATTTTTCCGGCAGGATGGGTAGTCCGGAGCTCGCGGTGGATCCAAAACTGGCGGTGAACCATGCTGCTGATCGATTAATTCCCGCCTCGGCGATGTAGAAGGCCTGATTGTTACGCACATCGTTGCTGCCTATTATGGTGTCCGAAGTCGAGGCGACTAGCATTCCCCCCACCAGTACGGATAGCAATAGGGAGAGCATTAGCGTCGTTACCAATGCGATTCCTCTTTCTTTCTCGAATGAAGCTCTATGTGTGATTTTCATATCTTTATTCCTTCCGGTAGGTTTTCGTAGCCTTGCAGCTAGAATCCCACACCCGGCGCATATTGACCGCGAACCTGCACAAGAGCCGTATAACTAAAAGTTCTGTAGGCTCGGGTTTGAAGATCGAGATTGGCGCTTCGCGCTCGAAGCCTGATTTGCACCTTTTTCGTTTTGTCCGGATTTAGGGTTCCGTCAGGAAAAGTTGCAGGTGTTCCATCAGCTTGAAAATAGCTAAAAGTGAGTCCGGGATCCCCATTCTCATCGAGCACATTTCTGGCGATGATTTCCTGGGCTTGTATGGTTTCACCAGGGGTATTGGTGTCTTCATAAGTGACGGTGCGCGTGATCGCTCCCTTGTTATTGCCCTCGGTTATTATGCTATACGTCCTACGCTCGATGACGTTGATGATGGCGCCGGCAGAATAGTGATCGATCGTAGCGCCTGCACTCAATGGCAATAAATCAGGGTAATTTACGGAGATCGTCTTGTTTGTGTTATCAACCGCGGTAATCTTCACGAGAATGGCCCAACCAGATACGTTGTTGAGCAACGATATGGTTTGTCCTGCCTTGAAACCACTCGTCGTACCAACAGGAAAGGTTGCCGTTGATCCCGAAATGCTGATAGACCCGGTAGAGGTTACGATCGTTGCGATCTCGTTAAAGTCTCCCCTGACAACCAACGATGTAGTAGAACCCTCGATAACACCACGAGGAGCAGGAAGGCCGGCGCCCGCCATACGAATCTCATTCGTGAAGCGATCAAATACCGTTCGCAGGTCTTGCACCATATCGAGTGTCACCCGCTCGTTGGTGTAGACGACCTGACTGCTCGAGAACAGAGAGAGCGCCACGGTCAACACCGTTAGAAAGACGGCTGTGGCAATCATCAACTCAGCGATAGTAAAGCCTTGTTCGGAACTTCGTTTCATCCTGTCTCCATTATGCGGTTGGGCGCATGATCTCGACCTTCATACTGATTTCGCGCCCGGGTTTAGACGCATTTTGAATGTCAACCACCTTCACCTCGAGAGTTTTCAATAGTACTTTGGTGACACCTGCCTCAGTCTTGGTAAGAGTACTATTTGATATCGCAACATTGACACGGAAGGCGGATGAACTTGTGAAAGCTGGTGTCTTAGTCCCGCCGCTGCCGGAATAGGTCAACTCCCCATCAGCGTCGACGTAATAGTTTGTATTACTCGGGTCTGTCACATCGAAGGTGTCGGGTTGCGAGATCCGGGTCTTCAGGGTCTCCATCATGTACTTGCACATATTAAGGTTGGTCATTCTGACCTTACTTTCATTATTTACCCTAATGCCATACGTCAGCGCCTGGCCCAATCCGACAAGCACTATACCCAGAACAATCATGCTTATCATTACTTCGATCAGCGTCATACCACGTTCCGCTGATCGCTGTGTTAGTACTGTTTTTGGTCTGTCCATAACTGGTTTCTCTCTTGAATATTCAATACTGCTCGGTTACATCTCCAACTATGCAACGACCTGAGTTGTTAATGGCTATTTCGACCTGTCTGCCAGTGCCGTCGCTCATCACGAAAGTTGAGGCGGAAGTGCTAAGGGTGCCGTTGCCTTTGATACTGATTGTCGGGAAGGCCGAAAACGTGACACCGGTTGGAACCGCATGTGGCTGTAGCTCCAGCCTGGCCTCGGGGCAGGTGCAGGTCAACCCAAAGACGGTATTGTTTGATGTAAAACCCAGCGTCAAGGTCTGGTTGCGCCTAATGGCAATCGAACGCGCTCGCTCTATCCGCCTGGTGATCTCTTCTGCCTTGTGCCTGAATTCATACCGCGTACGGCTCTTGGTAAAAATCAGCAATGCCATGCTCGTTATGATCGCAATGACTGCGAAGACCATGGAAAGTTCCATAATGCTGTAGCCGGCCTGGTTCTTCCTGATCCTTCCTCGGTTCTTGCTTACCATGAATCCTCCTGAGTCGATCCTGACACTAACTAGGCAACAGTCGTTCCAATCGATCACGTTCCCTCAACTCGCGCATCACACAGGGCTTGCAGGAGCTCCGTCTATCACTGGAGACCTGTTGCGTGCGGCCTCAATCGAAGAGCGGGCGCGCGGTGCCTCTCATCGACCCTTGCACCGAAGGAATACGCCGATATGCTCAGGCCTTTGGAAGAAAGGCGGTTAGGAGCGAATCGAACAGGAAAGAGATATCCTCGAGCCTCTGTCTGACTCGGATCCCTTGTGGCAATCAACCATCAATCGAGGAGAAACGAAATCGTCCGAGGAGAAACAAATCGTTGTTGACGCGTTCGAGCAGTCGCAGGCATTGAGTTCTGCTGCGATCTGACCTCGCTTGAACGTTACCGAAGCATACGCTTTGAAGAATCAGTGCTTTAGGACTCAAATCCCAAAGCAGGTAGGAGTTAAGTCCTATCTGGGATTTTGAAGAGCCGGGGGGTTTGGTGCGCGTTACTGGCTAAGTGTCAGTGGCCAATCAGTTCGCGCACTTTGCGCATGAGCGTCTCAGGCTGAAAAGGCTTCTGAAGAAAATGTGCCTCTCCGACCAGCACTCCATGCTGAAAGATTACGTCTTCGGCGTGACCGGAAATGTAAAGCACTTTCAAGTCGGGCCGCGATAAGATGAGTTGTTGAGCCAGATCGCACCCGCTCATCTGAGGCATCACGACATCAGCCACCAGCAGATGAATCGGGCCCTTGTGCTGCTCGGATACTTTCAGAGCTTCCTTGCCCTGAGCGCCTTCAACCACCGTGTAGCCGCTCCTTCTGAAAATACCCTTGATGAGCCCACGTACTATCTCGTCATTCTCGACTAGTAGTATGGTTCCCGACGACAGGGGTAAACTGCCGGACGCGGCTCTGATTTCCGGAAGCACAACTTCCTCGTCGCACCGCGGAAGGTAAACGCTGAACGTCGTTCCCCTGCCGGGTTCGCTCTCGACCTGAATGTGGCCGCTGCTCTGATTAACGATTCCGTAGACGGTCGAAAGCCCGAGGCCGGTTCCTTTGCCCTGCTCCTTCGTTGTAAAGAAAGGCTCGAAGATGCGCGACAGAGTTTCTTTGTCCATGCCGCAGCCGCTATCGCCTATTTTGAGCACCACGTAAGGCCCGGACTGACTGGGTGGACTGTTCGCGCCGTTCAAAACCACATTCGCTGTTTCGATGACCGTTCTTCCTCCCTGAGCCATCGCGTCGCGGCAGTTCAGGGCCAGATTCATGATGACCTGCTCTATCTGACCAGGGTCGGCTTTCACATTGCTCAATTCGGGGTCGAGCGTGGTGACCAGATCGATATCCTCGCCGATGAGCCGACGCAGCATATCCCTCATCTCCTCGATAACCGAGTTGAGGTTGATGGCTTTCGGCTGGAGTCTCTGCTTACGACTGAAGGCGAGCAATTGGCGCGTGAGCGAGGAGGCGCGATCTCCTGCCTTGCTTATCTCTTCGATCTGTTTGCGCATCGGGTCGTTCGGGTCGAGTGCCTCCAACAGGATTTCGCTGTAGATGAGAATCGCCGTGAGCAGATTATTGAAGTCGTGAGCCACGCCGCCTGCCAGCCGGCCGAGTGCCTCCAACTTCTGAGATTGTCGAAGCTTTTCCTCCACGAAATCGACTCTCTGATTGGCGCTCTCCACCTTCTGAAAGTAGGCGTGATAGAAGAGGTAGACGACCACCATCAGTCCTACGGGAATGAGAAAGCTGGCGTAACCGAATGTTCCGACGAGAATATAAACGATCAGGGCAGACACACCGCTCGCGGCGGAGCTTACGGACGTCCAAAGCATATTCTCACGCCACACGTTTAGAAAGGGATCATCGTTGGATAATGCGAGGTAAGCCGCAACCAGCGAAGTCGAGATGAGGAAATAGCAAACGGTGAAAAGTCCCAGCGCCGCAGCCATCTCCCCGATTGCCAGTCGGGTGGTCATTCCGCCGAACGATGGAAACAGGGATCGGGTCAGCAGCCCTGCTCCCCCCATCGATACCGCGCAAAGCGCCGCGTTGTAGAGAATCTTGCGAGGCTTTCTCGTCATCCTCAATGATGTGACAGTTCCGTCTACCACTTCTGCAATCACGGCCGCCTGCAGCCCGAAGATGGCCGCGCACGCAAAAGTGATTGTGTCGCCGAGCGCCAACCGGGCTTTGACGCCCGGTATGTAGATGGTTCTCATTGGGGCGGCAAGTAACGCCAGAGCGACCATCGTCAGCCATGTATAGTCAGGAACGTATATCTGTTTTACTGCGGCCAGGGCAAAGGTGATGACTCCAGCCGTTATCACGGCCAGACTGAGTAGGGTAAGAGCTGAAACCGGTTTACTCTGGGCTTTTCTGCGGATCGTTGCGGTTTCCAATTCCATCTTTAATGTCGAGCAACATCACTCCGTTTGTTAAGGCTCCGGCCAATCTTGCATAGGAGTCATAAAGGATGTGTCGTCACCCACTTGCAGTATTGCCCGAGCCAAGGCGTTCAAATCCGAACTAGACGTCAACGAAATCAACAACCCGTCGGAAAGAAGCACTTTATCCGAAATTACCGTCCCATCCGACAGCAGCACCTTATCCGAAAGGAGCGCGCCCGACACGACCAGAATCCCGCTCATAAAAGCTGTTCCGTCTGAAAACATCACTCCATCAGACAGCAGCACCTTATCTGAAAGGAGTACTTTATCTGAAAGGAGTACCTTATCGTCTGAAACCGTGACGCCGTCCGAAAGGAGCACCTTGGTGTCGTAGATACCCTGATACAGAATGATGAGGTCGGCTCCGCCAATGATGTTCCACCTCTGGATAAGCGTCCCGCTCCAGGCGAAACTCTCGCCGGCGATAGTGGTTGTCTCTTCTGGCGGCTCGCCTGTCAGCAGGGGGTCTCCCACCGTCAACCCCGAAAGATCCTGCTTTATGAGACCGGCAAGCCTCACCGCTCCTTCCACATTCAGACATCCAGCGCCCTGCTCGAGGTTGTCAAACCCAGCGAGCGGCTGCGCGGTGTATTCGAGCGCAGCCTTAACCAAATTCGGAGTCAACGCAGGGTTGCGCTGTAACAAAAGCGCAGCGGCCCCCGCCACCGCAGGCGCTGCCATCGAAGACCCACTCAGATACATCATGGCATGGGCTGGATTCGCGTTCGTGCTTGCGTCGAGAGCGGGCGAGCCGGTCACGAGATAATTGGTCGGAGATTCAGCCTGAATCAGCTTATTGCCGGGAGCGACCAGATCAGGCTTGATCAGATTGTCGTAATGGCGGACGCCAGCGTCATCCGTGTAATACCCTCTCGTTGGCCCGCGAGAACTGTAGGTCGCAACGCCGTCGTCGGAGCGGGCGTTTGTCCCTTTTGTGTTACAGGCGCCTACGGTGATCGCCGAAGGCTCTATGCCAGGCGAGTGAATCGATCCATAGACTATGTTGCCGCCGGAATCCTTGCCTGAATTCCCGGCGGCCGCGCATACCACGATCCCGGCCTCGACTGCCACGCGCACCGCCTGACACACTGGATCGTTGACGTATGAGTCAACCGCCGTTGTACCCAGGCTGAGATTGAGCACACGGATGTTGTAAGCCTGCTTGTTGGTGATGCACCAGTCGATGCCCGCAATCACGTTTGAAGCTACGCCGCGCCCCTCAGAGTTGAGCACCCGGATATTGATTACGCTTGCCGCGGGAGCTATTCCCGTGTACGCCCCCCGCGAGATGTGCGCATTGCCCGCAGCAATCGCTGCCACGTGAGTGCCGTGCCCGTAGGGGTCGTCGGTTCTCCCTTCGCCTGTGAAATCGACACTCGCAATCACTCTGGTAGTCGAGGTGTTGGATCGAAAAGCGTGGTGCGAATCATCTACTCCAGAATCGAGAACTGCAATACCTATGCCCTGACCCGTTATCTGGCTGCCTGATTCGACGCCGTAATCCCTGGCCTGATCCGCGCCCGTAGTGGTTTCCAGGTGTCCCATGACCAGAGTAGTTCTGTCAGCGGCTATGTAATCGATATCCTTTCTTGAGGCGAGTCCTTTGATCGCGCGAGCCGGGATATTTATCCCGATTGCGTTTATGTTCTTGTAAGTTCCTTTTACGGTTCCGCCCGAACGTGTCACCGCCGCCTTCAGGTCTGCATTCGGTGTGGATCCTGTTTCAATTATGATTGAGACGGACTCGTCGGGATGAGAGTCGATTTGCTTCAGCAGGTCGCTGGATATCTTGGATCCCCGCACGTTAGAGTGAGAAAGAGTTGAACTCTGACAAGGTGGACCGAAAGGGATCCCAACCAAAAAGGAGGCCAAAATCAGGGATACAATGAGTGCGGACGCAAGTCTCTTCAGTCTCATACGGAACTAACCACCTGCTTGACAGGTTCCTTTTTTGGATCCTTTAAGGGGCCTTCGGGGGGGCGTGCTCTGATTTCGCTGACAGCCACAGTCATTCTAAAGCCTTTGGCACGGTCTGTCATGACTAATCTTCTGGGCTGATTTTCGAGATTCTCCGGCTGGCAACAGCTGGCGAGGTATTGAAAATCGCCGGCGCCGCAATATACTGTATGAGTGCCGACGGAATCGGCTTCGATGATCGTTGAAGGCATGACCAACTAAAAGGAGCTTTACAGCCTTTCTTGCCCACGTTTAAAGCCCGCGGTGATAGATGATGTCTTCATCCACAGATAGACCCATCAGAGTCGCAATCGTGGACGATCACACGATCCTTCGCGCTGGTCTGCGTATGCTCATAGAAGCCAAACCCGGTATCGTGGTAGTCGGCGAGGCAGGCAATCGCGTGGAAACGTTTGCCTTGGTCGAGCGGGAACAGCCTGATGTCATACTTCTCGACCTCGACCTGGGAGGCGAGAGCAGCCTTTCGTTCATAGAGGATTTGCTTGTCATATCAAGCGGCGCGCGGATTCTGGTTCTTACGGGTGTGGTCGAGCCGGAGCAGCATCAGCGCGCTGTTCGACTGGGTGCGATGGGCCTCGTACTCAAGGAGAAGTGCGTGCAGGATCTCATCGAAGCCATACAGCAGGTCAATTCCGGGCAGGTATGGTTCGACCAGTCGATTATGACCGGACTAGTCGCTGAAGTGCAGCGCACGCGCGACCCTGAATTGGAAAAGATAGCCGCGATCACTTCGCGTGAGCGCGAGATTGTAAATCTGGTTTGCGAAGGGCTGAAGAACAAGGAAATAGCCAAACGACTGTCGCTCAGCGAAGCCACAGTCCGCAACCACGTCACGTCGATATTGAACAAGCTGGAGCTTTCGGACCGATTCGAGCTCGCCCTCTATTTCTATCGTCACGGTCTTGAGCATCCGCCCCGATGATCTTTTTAAGTTCTTGACTCTGAGTCCTATTCCCGCGGTCCGATATGTCCAATCGGGCTGATCAAGCAGATTATTATTGACCGAACAGTCCGATCGCAGTATTTTCAAGTCGAGTCGACTGGATTGAAGCGAAGACGCCCTCGTTCTAGACGGCGCGGACCGGCTCGAACTTGAGCAATACAAACCAGCGAACTTTCCTCCTCACGTCAGACCTTATGCTCGGCGAAATACCCTGATGCTGGAATCGTAGGGTTCCTTCGCAGCCCGCCTCGCGTTGCGCTCCTGCCCCTGTCAGTTAACGCGGAACCGGAGATTCTATGGCAATACACTTTGATCTCTCCCAGACCCTGACCGGGCACACGCGTGAAGTGAACGCGATAGCCTTCTCGCCAGACGATAGCCTGCTGGCTTCCGCCGGAGCCGATAGCACAGTGCGCATCTGGAGCGTCGAAACCGAGAGAATACTGCAGACGATGGAGCACGGTGACTGGGTGACTGGCGTTGCATTCGGAACTTCGGGACGGCTGGTTGCCTCCACGGGTCGCGACAGGAAGGTCAAGATATGGAGCGTTAAGGGCGGAAAACCCCTTGCTACAATCGGCGTGCCTGAGCAGGATCCCATCGCCCCGGCATTCAGTAAAGACGGCTTGCGACTGGCCATCGGCTGCGCGGATGGGCTCGTGCGAATGTTCAATCTCAAAGACCAGAAAGCCGAGGGGAAAGTTCAAGCTCACTCAGGTTCGGTATGGCGCCTGCAGTATTCGTCGCTAGGCGATCGGCTTGTATCGTCCGGCAGCGATCACGTAGCGCGAATATGGCAAACGGAGGCCAGGGAGAAACCGGTCGAGCTGACCGGACATGCGGACGAGGTGCTCTACGCGAGTTTCTCCCCTGACGACCGCTTTATCGCCACCTCCAGCAAGGACGGGAGTGTAGGCTTCTGGGAGAGTGCTTCGGGCCGCCAGCTATACTCGTTCAAGGCTCACGAGGGCGCGGCGAATTCCGTGAATTTCTCACGTGATGGCATGTACCTGTTATCTGCGGGCTCAGACACAGCGGTGCGCTGCTGGCTGTGTGACAGCGGCCGGTTCGTGTGCGACACCACCGGCGGCGATGACTACGTAGCTGAGGCGGTCTTTTCGCACAATGGTCATAGGATCGCGTCCGGCTGCGGGGACGGAACCATAAAGATGTGGGAGATTGGCGCTAGATCCGGAGTCGCCAGAGGCGCGGCGGTTTCGAATACGTCCTTACCTAACGGAGCGCCTCGAGAACCGTTCGTCGCCCGAGAACCGATCGTCGCTCGCCAGGCGGCGGGTGTCCGCGAGCAGCCCGTTGTCCGCGAGCAGCCTGTTGTCCGCGAGCAGCCCGTTGTCCGCGAGCAGGTCCTTGCGCGAGATCCGATGCCCGTTTCGTGCGCGGCGCAGAGCAGGCCGGCGGAGAGGCACTATCTGGACGCAATTCTGTCCCGAGCGGTTAGGTCCGACGCTTCCGACATCCACGTTCCCTCAGGTGCGGATATCCTGCTTCGCAAGCATGGGACTCTCGAAAAGTTCGACGAGCCCCGCAGGTCCTCGGCCGAGATAGAGGCGCTTCTGCTGGAGATTCTGAGTGAAGGGCAACGGCGTAGCTTCCTTGAGACCAACGACCTCGACTTCAGCTACGAGATCAACGGAGTGGCCCGCTTTCGGGCGAACCTCTGCCGGCAGCACCGCGGAATCGACGGAAGCTTCCGAGTAATTCCGGATGCCATTCCAACGCCTGAGCAACTCGGCCTGCCCGCCGCCGTTACTGCGCTCACCAGGCACCATCAGGGCCTTGTGCTGATCACCGGCCCGGCGGGACGTGGAAAATCGACCACGATCGCGGCCCTGGTCGACCTGATCAACAGAGAAAAGCCGCTGCACATAATCACGGTTGAGGATCCGATCGAGTTCGTCCATCCCATCAAGCGAGCGGTCGTCAGTCAGCGCGAGGTCGGCAAACATACGATGTCGTTTGCCAATGCCCTTCGGGCAGCGCTTCGAGAAGACCCCGATGTGATCGTGATTGGAGAGATGCGCGACCTCGAGACGATAGCGCTCGCGATCACCGCGGCAGAGACGGGCCACCTGGTCTTCGGGAGTCTGATGACCACAGACGCCTCTCAGACCGTCGACCGAATACTCGACTCGTTCCCGGCGGGTCAGCAGGCCCAGATTCGCACGATGCTCTCGGAGTCTCTCAAGGGGATTGCCTCCCAGCAACTGGTGCCTGCTGCGGATGGCTCAGGCCGCGTCCTGGCGTGCGAGGTGTTGCTTTGCAATTTCGCGGTTGGAAACATGATCCGCGAGCGAAAGACGTTTCAGCTCGGTTCGATCATGCAGACCGGTCACAATCTGGGGATGCAGCGCATGGACGACTCGCTGTTCGACCTGTGTCAGGCCGGACGAATAACGTCGCAGAATGCGCTGCTGTACAGCCACGATCCGAAAGCGATGGAACCGCGAGTCAGAACGGCCCCCAACCAGCCTGGACCTGCAGTGAAACCGAGATGACGGCAGAACGGCGGGGCTAATGGCCCTGGCGTGAACCCTGGGGGAGGCGCCGCTAGATAGGAGCGAGAGATGTCAAGACTCGACGCACTGTTTCACGAGATGCCCGGACGAGAGGCTTCCGACCTCCACCTGGTGGTTGGAAGGCCACCTATCTTCAGAGTAAGCGGCGAGATGATGGAGTCCGAACACGAACGGATGTCCGTCGATTCTGTTCGCGACCTCCTTTACGAGTTGCTCGAACCCGGCCAGCGGGAACGAGTAGAGACCCAGCTGGATCTGGACTTTGCATATGAAGTCGAGGGGCTTGCTCGCTTCCGCGCCAACATCTTTCACCAGCAGCACGGACTGGGAGCCGTATTCCGTCTTATACCGTCAGAGATCCTCACTCTGAGAGACCTCGAAATGCCCGAGGTCGTGCGCAAGCTTGCCGAGTCTACCAGCGGACTCATTCTGGTGACCGGGCCGACCGGCTCGGGGAAATCGACGACTCTGGCCGCGATGATAAATCACATCAACGAGCATCGAAGCGGTCACATTCTAACAATCGAAGACCCGCTCGAGTTCATTCATGAGCCGAAGTGCTGCCTGATAACCCAGCGAGAAGTGGGCGCACACACTAAGGACTTCGCCAGCGCGCTCAAGGTCGCCGGCCGTCAAGACCCGGACATTATTCTGGTTGGTGAGATGCGCGACCTCGAGACCATCTCTCTCGCCTTGACCTCGGCGGCCTGCGGTCTTTTGGTGTTTGCAACTCTGCACACGAACAGCGCGATCAAAACGGTCGATCGAATTATAGACGCATACCCGAGCGACGATCAGAACCAGGTGCGGGCCATGCTTGCGGACTCGCTCCGAGGCATAGTCGCCCAGCAGTTGGTAAAGACTCCAGAAGGAAAGCGCTGCGCGGCAGTCGAAGTGTTGTTGGGCGGCAAGGCTCTTGGAAATCTGATCCGAGAGGCCAAGACCTCGATGATCTCATCGTACATGCAGAGTGGAATCGGAGAGGGCAT
This sequence comes from Blastocatellia bacterium, assembly GCA_036003885.1. Lineage (GTDB taxonomy): Bacteria > Acidobacteriota > Blastocatellia > UBA7656 > UBA7656 > DASYSA01. The sequence goes on from DASYSA010000562.1 coordinate 11,658, forward strand.
GCAGACGATGGATCAGGCTTTGATGGCGCTGGTGAAGGCCGGCAAAGTCAAACCGGAAGACGCCGCTTTGAAGGCAACGGACAAAGCTCAGTTCGACCGCATGGTCGCCGGTGGCACTACGCATGTGGAGCACCAGCAGGCGCCCAGCCCCCTTCGTCCCCGCTGAGGCCTTCACTGTCCGAACGACAAAGAGGTGTCTAGCCCACAACCAGAGATCACAAACCAGAGAGAGACCTACTCATTTCTCAAAGCAACCATCGGGTCCACCTTCGTGGCGCGCCGAGTCGGCACATAACATGCCAGCAGTGCCACCGTGCCGAGTAGCAGCGAGATTCCAAAGTAGGTGAGCGGATCGGTAGTTGATACGCCGTAGAGCAGTCCGGACATCGCGCGGGTCACTCCGAACGCAAACACCAGACCTGCGCCGATGCCCACAAGCGTCAGACTCACCCCCTGTCTCACGATCAACTTGAAAATGTCCCGCGGTTGGGCGCCCAGCGCCATGCGAATGCCTATCTCGTGAGTGCGCTGCGATACCGCGTAAGACATCACCGCGTATATCCCGATGGCAGCAAGCAGCAGAGCTATCACCGCAAATGCCGCCATCAACGAGGTTGCGAGACGTTTGGGTGACATTCGCTCCGAAATGTGTCTCTCCATGGCCTTAACGTTGAAGACCGGTAACGTGTTGTCCAGCGAGCTCACCTCGGCGCGCACCGCAGAAGTGAGAGACCTCGGGTCTGAGCTCGCTCTGATGATCAGGTACATTCCCGGCCAGGGATCCTGCGCGCAGGGAACGTAGATGTGACTGTCCCGCCGTTCGTCGAAGTCTTCATTTATTACATCGGTTACCACGCCGATGATTTCGCGTGGGGCCCCGCCCGCTTCTTTGAACTGCTCGCCGATTGGTTCTCGCCCGGCGAAAAAGTCTCTCACAAAAGCCCGGTCGACCAGAGCGACTCGCGCTGAGCCCTCGCGATCGCGATCGGTAAAGTTGCGACCTTTGACCAGCCTGGTGCCTATCGCTTCAAAGTAGCCTGGGGTAACCGGAGAATAGTCGACATTCGGCCGCTTGCTTTCAGCAAAGACGACCTGGCCAACGCTCTCGAGAGTATGGCTAGTGTGGTTTCCGCCCATCGGCAGAATGCCCGTTGCGCCTGCGCTCGTCACACCCGGCAATGCTTCTACCCGGCGCACTACCTGGTCATAGAAACTGAGTCTCGATTCGGGCTTCTCATACCGTTCATTCGGCAGCGATACCTCAACCGTCAGAACGTTCGCGGGATCGACTCCGAAATCCGAGCGCAGCATCTCGACAAAGCCTCTGATCATCAATCCCGAACCGATTAAGAGAACAAGCGACAATGCGACTTCGGCAATCACCATAACGCTGCGCGCGCGATTGTGGGATGCCTTGCCCGACGAACCTTTGCCGCCTTCTTTCAGCGCTTCATTAAAGTTTATTCTGGTGGATTGAATCGCGGGGACAAGTCCAAAGAGCAGCCCACTCAGGACCGAGACGGCCAGCGTGAACAGGAACGCCGTACGATTGATCCCCACGTTATGCCAACCCGGAATGAACTTTGAAAACTCTTCGGGTATACCCTGCGCCAGACCCCGGATTCCCCACACCGAGAGCAGGAGCCCTAGTGCGCCGCCGGCGAAACTGAGCATCAAACTCTCGGTCAACAGCTGGCGGATCAAACGCCAGCGGCTGGCGCCCATCGCCTGGCGGATCGCAATCTCTTTTTGGCGCCCGGCGCCGCGCACCAGCATCAGATTGGCGACATTGGCGCACGCGATCAACAGAACGAATCCGACAGCACCCAGCATCACGGGTGCATACATCCGCGAACCCCTGGTGGCGTCCTGGGTTATCGATAGTACGTTTACGGTGATGCCGCTGTTTGTTTGCGGGAACTGCTCAGCGGCGCGGGCGGCAATGGCCGCCAGGTCGTCTCGGGCCTGTTCCAGAGTGACTCCCGTCTTCAAGAATCCCATCGCCTGCAGGAAGTGTGCGCCTCGATTTGAAGCAGCCTGTGGGTAGAACACCATCGGCGCCCACAGCTCGCCGCCGTTGAACGGAAAGTTGAAGCCCTCGGGCATCACGCCGATAACAGTGAAGCTCTTGCGATTGAGCGTGATCGTTTGGCCCACGATGTTCGGGTCTGCTCCGAACCGTCTCTGCCAGAGCGTGTGCTTCAACACGACTACTTGATCATTTCCCGGTTGCCCGTCTTCAGGCATGAAGGTCCGACCGTAGAGCGCCTTGACTCCGAGCGCATCGAAAAAGCCTGCGGATGTTAGGTAGCCGAAGAATCGCTCGGGCTGGTCACCTTCGGTGAGGTCGAAGGAGTGCTGGGTAATGGCGACGAGGTCTTCCAGCGTCTGATTCTGATCGCGCCAGTCGATGAAATTGCCGGGCGCAACCGAACTGCGCTGGTACCCGGCTTCCGGGTTGCGCTCCCAGACCATCACCAGCCGCTGTTCGTTGGTGAAAGAGAACGGATGGAAGAGCGTGGCGTCTATCGCGCTGAAGATCGTTGTGTTGACTCCGATTCCCAGCATGATGGCGAGCAGAGCAACAGCCGTGAATCCGGGGCTTCGAAGCAATATGCGAACTCCGTAGCGGACGTCTTTGAGAATGGTTTGCATTGATTGGACCTCGTAGTGATGGCCTGGAACCACTACCAACTACGCCCGGCTTCAGTCATCGGTTCCAGCTTCAGTCGGGATGGCGGAATAAAGCCACTGGTGAGTCCGCGAGGCACCAAAAACGGTGGAAGAGAGGTCTTGGGCGAGCGTGGTCACGAACTCCCGTAACCACGCCTATGGAGTTTGTCGCGGATTGAAGGTGCCGACTGCGCGCGAAGCGTTATGTGAAAGCAAGCTTATGCATCAAGTGTTTGTTCGTTTGCTGCGGCCGGCCAGTATGACCTCACGACCTGCCATGTAGAGCAGTACGCACATAATCACAAATGGAATTAGCGACAGAAGATCGGCATTAGCGCTGGCGAAGAACGGGTTGTGGGCGCCCGCCCAATCTTCAATTCGCTTGTTAAACTCGGCGAGACTTGGAAGCCCCTGCAGGAACGCGATGATAATGCCCGCAAGTGCTGCGCCTGCGATGTAGCCCGATGCCATCAGCACTCCATTACTCCTGTCGCCTTCTGCGTTGAGCTGCTCTTCCGTCAGGTTCTGTCCCGCGAACTTCTTGTGGACATACTTGTCGACAAGCCAGCGGATGAGACCGCCGATGAAGATGGGACTCGACGATGACAGCGGCAGGTAGACTCCAACCGCGAATGCCAGCGAAGGGATGCCCGACATCTCCAACACTATCGCGATCATCACTCCCAGAAGCACCAATCCCCACGGCAGTCGATGGCTCAATATCCCCTTGATGATGTAAGACACCAACACCGCCTTGGGCGCGTCGTACTTGGCGACTGTGGAGCCGTCGGGCCTCGCCTTGTGGGTGCCGTTGATTGCGGGGTCAGACAGATAGACGGGCACGCCGTCGCTGTTGACCAGATATTTCTGGGCGTTGCCGCCCTCGGGATCGCTCTTGAAAAAGACTGCGTATTCGGCCGTGTCGTCAATGCCTTGCGGTCCGTGAAGCTTCTCCATCCTGATTCGGTCGCCGTCTTTCTGCAGGTCCGATGCGTTGACCCTGAAGTCGGCGGGGAAGGCCAGAGCCGAATCCGAAGCGACGGGCACGTAAACCGTACCATCATCATTCATCCGCAAGAGAATCGGCCCCAGAATCATTGCCGATGCAAGCGCACCGATCAGGATCGCCGTCTGTTGGTGCTTGGGCGTAGACCCTACAAGGAAACCAGTCTTTAGGTCCTGTGAAGTCGTACCGCCGTTCGAGGCGGCTATACACACGATGCCCCCAACCGAAAGAGCGGTGACGTAATAGGCGGGCTGGTCCCAGCCGACGATCAGGAAGATCAGGCAGGTGAGAAGCAGAGTCGCCACCGTCATGCCTGAAATCGGATTCGACGACGAGCCGATCTCGCCTGTCAGCCGCGATGAAACCGTCACGAACAGGAAACCGAAGGCAACGATCAGCAAGGCGCCCAGCAGATTCCACTGAAGGTGAAGCTGAGGGAATATCATGATCATCGCCAGCAGTAGAACAATCCCTCCCGCGACAACTTTCATTGACATGTCCCGGTCGGTGCGCAGCGCGCTTGCCGTCGCAGCCTGACCTCCTCTGAAATCGCTGATGCCTCCCTTCAATCCATGCCAGATCGTCGGGAGCGAACGCATGAGGCTTATGATTCCTCCGGCGGCCACTGCCCCTGCACCTATGTACAAGACATAGGCGCTGCGAATGTCATTTGGGCTCATCTGGCTGATGGGCTTGGTGCCTGGCGGTAAGGTACCCGTCATGCCCTCGCCGAAGAACTTGATTAGAGGGATGAGCACCAGGTACGCGAGAACACCGCCCCCGCACATGATAGATGCAATGCGGGGTCCTATTATGTATCCAACCCCCAGCAGCGCGGGATTGACCTCCGTCGAGATTGAGCCCGCCTTGAACGGCGCGCCAAAAATTTTCTCGGGATAGTCCTTCCATGTTTTGAACGCGTCCATCGCGACCTTATAGACAAAACCCAGTCCAAGTCCCGTATAGATCGGCAAGCCTCGGATTTCTGCGAGGGGTTTGTCTGAACCCGCTTGCGCGGCGGCTCGCGATTCCTCAGAAGCCCCCGCCTTGAGGACCTCCGCGCAGGCTGTCCCTTCGGGATACTTTAAGTATCCGTGCTGCGCAACGATCAAAGCGCGGCGCAAGGGTATCATCATCAGGATCCCGAGCAGCCCACCCAGCACGGCGACCAGCGTCACTCGAGTGAACTCGAGATCGAAGCCCAGGATCAGAATGGCCGGCATCGTTATGCCTACCCCGAATGCTATCGATTCTCCAGCCGAGCCTGCCGTCTGAACGATGTTGTTCTCCAGAATCGTGGCATTTCTCAGGCCGAGCTTTGATAAGGCGCGGAAGAGCGTAATTGAGATGACGGCGACGGGGATGGAAGCGCTTACGGTCAACCCCGTCTTGAGGACCAGGTAGAGCGACGACGCACCGAACACCATGCCCAGAAGTGTTCCCACGATGATGGGAAGCGGAGTGAGTTCGGGCAGGTTCACCGACGCGGGAATGTAGGGCCGGAAGACTGCAAGGTATGGGTTTCCAGGCGTTGGTGTTGCCACTGCAGGCTCGGTGTCCGAGTTGACGGTTTCAGTCGACATCAGAAGCGACCTCCGAGGATTGTTTTGAACAACGGGGAATCAGTGGAGTCCGAACAAAGCTACTCTATCGCGCCGCGAAGATTAACGGCAAGGTGCTTTCGAGGTTAGAGGTCAGAGATCAGAGGTCGGAGGTCAGACGTCAGAGGTCAGAGGTCAGAGATCAGAGGTCAGAGATCAGAGTCAGAGATCAGAGCGGTCTGCCTTGGTGCGTACTGCCTGCTGCGTACTGCCTACAGCCTACTATCTACAACATATAGCCGTTTCACATGCGCGAGTCGCAATTAGTTGTGGAGTTGAAGCACTTTTTTCTTGACATCAAAACTGCATCTGCTTACTATGCGGCTAACACCGGAAAGGAGGTGGTCCAAAGCAATGATAAGTTTCAGACCAGGTGAGGTGGCTGGGGCCTGAGGTGGCCAGCCGTGCGTGCGTTCCGCGAATCGGAGGCCCCCAATTACGTCTCCGAGAAACCGCTACTACCGCGCGCTCACATCAGTCTAACGGATGGCCACGGCCAATCCCATCAGTCACCGCGAGCCCCGACGCAGAGCTTTAGCCGCGTCGGGGCTTTTGCCATTTGTCCTTTGTCCGTTGTTGTCTCTCATCTGCACTGTTCTTTGACCTCAGCCTCCAAGCCAACCTCATCGGACAAATGACCAAGGACAAATTGACCACGGACAACTGACCACGGACAACTGACCGCGGACAATTGACCTCTGGCAACTGACAACTGACCCCGCCTGGTGCATACTGCCTACTGCCCTATGAGAGTATTTGTGACTGCGGACATCGGCGCCGAAGCCCTCAATCGACTCGTCGAACATGGCTATGAGACCGAAGTCCACACCGGCCTCGAGCCTCCGCCCAGAACGGTCATCATCGAGAAGGTCCGAAACGGCATCGATGCGCTCATCACTACGCTCCGCGATTCGGTTGATGAAGAGCTGTTCGCTGCCGGAGCCGGCACCCTGAAAGTCGTTGCTCAAGTTGCGGTCGGAATCGACAATATCGACCGCGCTGCTGCAAGCCGCTATCGCATCCCCATTTCAAATACGGCCGATGTGCTCACCGAGGCGACGGCCGAGTTCGCCCTCTTCATGCTGGGCGCAGTGTCTCGCAAGCTCTATTCATCGGAGAGGCTCGTCGAAGATAATCAGTGGGGCTTCTGGCATCCATATCTTCCTTTCCTTGGGGACGAAGTCACCGGTAAGACCGTTGCGGTGATCGGCGCCGGGCGCATCGGCAAGGCCTTCGCCAGAAAGTGCATCGGTCTCGAGATGGATCTGCTGTTGTATAGTCTCCGCTCTCGAGACGAGAGATTCATCGACTTTGCCAATCGAGAAATGCGGCTCAGATACGACGCCGGCTTTTCGCATCGGCTGCACACCGTCCAGTACACGTCCTTCGACGAAGCGTTGGAGCGATCCGACTACGTTAGTCTGCACGTGCCGCTCGTTATGCCGGGGGGAGTCGATGCGCCGACGTATCACCTCATCAATGAAGAGGCGTTTGAGCGAATGAAGCGCACCGCCTACCTGATTAACACGTCGCGCGGTCCAGTCGTGGACGAATCAGCATTGTATGAAGCATTGATCGACGACAGGATTGCGGGCGCCGCACTGGATGTGTTCGAGCGCGAACCGCTGCCGCCTGATAGTCCCCTTCGCGATCCGCGGTTGAAGGACCGGTTGCGCATGTTTCATCACTTCGGCTCCGGCACGCGTGAAACGCGCCTGTCACCCGATCCCGATGTCGGAATGGCAGGGCGAGCCGTTCAGGGAGTTATCGATGTTCTTGAAGGCCGTTACGGCGGCGACCCCTCGAAGATGCCTTATGTCGTGAACAAGGAAGCCTGGGAATGAGGAAATGCGAAGGGGAAATGCGAAATGCGAAGTGCGAAATGCGAAGTGCGAAATGCGAAGTGCGAAATGCGAAGTGCGAAATGCGAAATGCGAAGTGCGCAGCTCTCAATTTCGCACTTCGC
>DASYSA010000563.1:0-4987 GCA_036003885.1 Blastocatellia bacterium
ATATTACGAAGCTGATTTCCGGCGGAGTCAATACTTACCCCGCCTGGTCGCCTGACGGAAAGAAAATTGCCTTCCGCCGCATGCTGGGCGAGACGAACTCGGAAGTTTTTGTAGCCAACAGTGATGGAACCGGCCAGCGGAATCTGACTAATCATGATGCCTTCGACGGTTGGCCGGCCTGGTCACCCGACGGCGCCAAAATCGCCTTTGGTTCGAATCGAAATCGCAACTATGAAATCTACGTCATGAACGCCGATGGCAGTGGAGTACAAAAAGTCGCCAACACAGAAGGACGCAGTACAGCGCCGCAATGGGGTAAAGATGGAAAAACTATTTACTTCCCCATCTGCAAAAAAGTGGACTTCGGATTCGATTGCCAAATTTACGCCGCCAAAATCGATGCGTTCTTAAAATAGAAACTAATTTGGTGACTCTCGCAGTCACTCCGATTTCCCCGCTCTAGAATTTCTCGGATATACACCGGCGAAGTCAGCCGTCCCTTCCCTCACCCCGACAACTTCATCTCTCGTAAAATGGAGGCCGATCTTTCTCGTCTGAATTCTATCGCAGCAGATAATATACTTTGCTGGAGATTCAGCCATTTGGGCGGCAGCCAGTCCTTCCGTGTGCAGGAGTAAGGATGCCAGCTATTACAGAAAATCGACTGAAGGGAAATTATGGCGCCGCTCTGGTGACGAGCAGACTCAGCCGTGAATGTCTCGTCAGGCCTGTTGCGGCCGAGACAAGACATCGGCGTCGATCTGTATTGCGAGACCGTTGCCGACGGTCGTCCCTTCCTCCACTTTTGGCTGCAGGTCAAGGCGGGCGATCAATGCAAGCGCGACCCAAGCGCCAACACAGCTTCATGCGCCTTTGAGTTAGAACATCTCGATTACTGGGCTCGGCAGCCTGTGCCGGTTTTTGCTGCGTTGGTACCTTCAGGGTGGCCGGTTCTCCGCGAGCCCGATATACACATCATCGACGTTACAACTCAGATTCTCACCAAGAGGTTCCCCACAACACAACAGACCGTCACGCTCTCGTCTGACTACGGCTGGCCAGCTGGTGACCGAGGCCCGGTGCTGGAGTTCCTGGCGCAAGTTGTTCCGGACACAACAGCTCGACTCCAGCTGTCTAAAGGGGTCGTCGCAGACTCCCCCACACCAACGTCCCAGTACGTTCGGACAAGACCCCGCGTTCCGGTTTTGAGGTTTAAGGATGAGATCCGGTATCAATTGCGGAGGACCGCCACTAATGCGATTCTGTTCTCGCTAGTAGGCACCGAGCCGACAGCCGAAGATGCAGAGTTTCGCCGTCTTCTCGCGCGGATCGTCGAACAGTTTGGCGAGGATCCCCACTGGGAGAACTTCTTCTCCCTTGCTGTTTCGAGTCACGCTGACGAGGACTATTTAAACGCTGTCTCAATGTACGAGAAGGCGCGGCAGTGCATCCAGAACGATGAGAATGTACGGGACAAAGCCCCACGGCAAGAACTAGTGGGCCTCATCGAGCGGCTCGAGGAGCAAGCTCGTTGCTGCCATCCATTGCGCGAAGAAGAACTTACATCTGATTACGCCGGAAGCTAAAGGTACCTGGAGGGCCAGGACTACCGGCTCCCGAAGCGCTCCTGCTGAGGAACCAAAAAAATATTCCACCCCTGTCGATCTCGCCGCCCCTGGTTCGACGTGTAAGTAGAGGCAAGCAAAGCGCGGTTCAGGAGGCGGATATGGCAAGCCAGCACAGAACATCTGAGGGCCTTAAATCAATCGTGGGAGGAGCCCTCGTCGGGCTCGGGCTTCATATTCTGTTTGGCAACCTGGATAGGATCGCTGAGCAAATGAAGCATATGCTTGGCACCGCCGCGTGGGAGACGCTCGGGGTGCTGCCCTCGGCCGTCCTGGCGGCCTCGCAAGCGGTGCAGGCCTATGGCTTGGATCACCAGGGGTTCTTGCAGAGTCTCCTCTGGATGTTGATATCATTCTGGCCGCTGCTTCTCGTCATCGCCGGAACGGTATTGTTACGAAATTTTTTCTCGGAGAAGGCTAAAGCATTGCCGGCACCTGAAAAATATTTTGAAAATAAAAATATGGGATGTCGATTCCGCGCCTTCTCATTCGACGTCTAGATAGTAGTAGAGATAGAGACCGAGCTCAGGTTCAGCCGGCGGAGAGGGACGGCCGGAAGCCAGGCTCCCAAACCAAAACTAATAAAGGAGATCTGAATATGCGCTACATGATGATAGTCAAGGCCGCTGAGAATCAGGGCCCACCACCCAAGGCGCTGATGGAGGCGATTGACAAGCTCAGCGAAGACGCCTCCAAAGCCGGCACCATGCTCGGAGGCGGAGGCCTCGGGCCAACCGGGCTGGGCGCCCGCGTCCGCCTCTCCGGCGGGAAGGTGACCGTGACCGACGGCCCTTTCACCGAAGCCAAAGAGGTCGTCGGAGGCTACGCGCAATTTGAGTTGAAGTCCAAGAAAGAGGCCGTCGACGCGGCGGTCCGCTTCATGGAACTTCACAAACAACACTGGCCCGGCTGGGAGGGCGAGACCGAAGTCCGCCAAATGTTCGGCCCGGAAGACTTCGCGAAGACGGCATAGGGGTCCGGGATTGCGTTCGCGGATCAAAGATGGTGTGATCGGTAGCAGTGACAGCTACCGACACCCATCGCGCCATCGACGCCGTCTGGAGGATCGAGTCGCCCAGGCTCATCGCCGGGCTGGCGCGAATCGTGCGCGACGTCGGCGTAGCCGAGGACCTGGCACAGGACGCTCTCGTCGCCGCACTCGAACAGTGGCCGCAGTCGGGCGTCCCCGACAATCCGGGCGCATGGCTGATGGCCGCCGCCAAACATCGTGCCATCGATCACTTCCGCCGCAACACGCGCCTGGAACGCAAGCACGAAGAGCTCGGTCGCGTGAACGTCATTCAGAAGATCGGGGCACGCGAGGTCCGTGCCGGCGAGGACCAGATGAAAGACCTCGAAGCAGCTTTTGACGACGACGTTGGCGACGACCTGTTGCGCCTCATGTTCGTCGCCTGTCATCCAGTGCTCTCGACCGAGGCGCGGGTCGCGCTCACGCTCCGCTTGCTCGGAGGTCTCACCACCGACGAGATCGCGCGCGCCTTCCTCGTCCCCGAGGCGACCATCGCCCAGCGCATTGTCCGCGCCAAACGAACTCTTGCCGAAGCGCACGTCCCATTCGAAGTCCCCCGCGGCGACGAGCTTGCCGCGCGTCTTTCATCAGTACTCGCGGTCATTTATCTCGTCTTCAATGAGGGCTACTCCGCGACCGCCGGTGACGACTGGATGCGTCCCACTCTTTGTGAAGAAGCGCTCCGCCTCGGCCGGGTCCTGGCCGAACTGGCGCCGCAGGAGGCCGAGGTCCACGGCCTAGTCGCGCTAATGGAGATCCAGGCATCCCGCTCGCGGGCGCGCGTCGGCCCATCAGGAGAACCCATCCTGCTCAACGATCAAAACCGCGCCCACTGGGATCAACTCTTAATCCGACGTGGTCTCGCCGCGCTCGAGCGAGCAGAAAAGTTACGGGTACAGAAACTGGGCACGAGAACGCGACGCGCAGAAAATCTCGGCGCAGAAACTCCCAGCGTCGCGCAGGGTCCGTACGCCTTGCAGGCCGCGATCGCTGCCTGTCACGCCCGTGCGCGTACCCCGGAGGAAACGGCTTGGCCGCGCATCGCCATGCTCTACGATTCGCTCGCGCAGCTCACGCCATCCCCCGTTGTGGAATTGAATCGCGCAGTCGCGGTTGCAATGGCGTTCGGTCCAGCAGAGGGCCTCAAACTCGTCGATGCGCTGACCTCTTCACGCTCACTCGAAAACTATCACTTGTTGCCGAGCGTGCGAGGCGACTTCCTGTTCAAACTCGGCCGTTTCGCCCAAGCCCGCGCCGAGTTCGAACGCGCGGCATCGCTCACTCGAAACGCACGCGAGCGCGAACTGCTCCATGAGCGCGCAGCCGCGTGCTCGCGCGAACCGGCACCGTCCTAGCCGCCGAGGCACACGTCTCCTTGTGCATTCGGCTTGCGACGGCGTCGAAACCTAACGGGCTGACGCTTGAACGGAGGGTATGTTGGGTTGGGATACGAGGTCAGCTTCGGTTGGTTTCGGAAGCCGGTTGTGTATCGTGATGAAGGCAATTAAGATTCGTAGTCTCACTCAAATTGAGGTCATCATTCGGCATGCCTGAAGTCATCGTCACGCCCAGTTCTGCCAACAGCGGTAACGGAACCTCCGACGCACCAGCGGTGGAGATTTTTGCGGTGTATGGCGTGGAGCCTGAGGTCCTGGCCTATGCCATGGCCAAGTATTCGCGCTCGGCGCTCTCCATGAAGGAGTCGCTACAGGAGATCAACCAGCAGAAGGCGGAGAAGTTTCTCAATACTTTTTACTTCCAGTACGGACATCGTTCAATTGCAGATTTGGCGCATATTGCGTTGGCCATTGAGAAACTCTCCATTCTTGCAGCCATTGCAGTTGCCGACGAGCAGCGATGGGATGGCCAGGAGCGTTCGACACGCTATCAGGATTTTAAGAAGAGTGGCTACTTTACCCCCAGTTTCGGGGAAGATGAGCCGGCGCGCTCTTTATACAAGAACACGATCGATAACCTTTTTGCGGAGTACGAATCGCTTTCGGAGCAGATGTTTCATTACCTGATGGGAATAACCCCGAAGCCGGCTGAGATGAAGCAAGACGCTTATGAACGCACGCTCCGAGCTCGGGCGTTCGACATCTCGCGCTACCTGCTGCCGCTGGCGACCAACACGTCGTTGGGAGAGATCGTCAATGCTCGAACTTTGGAGAGCCAGGTTTCGCATCTGCTCGCGCACACCCATCAGGAAGTCCGGCGTTTGGGAGAATTGTTGAAGCGCGCTGCCACTTCGCCAGCGTACAACGTGAATCGCGAGTCGCTGGAGCGTCTGGTGGAAGAGATCCGCATGATTTCGCCGGAACTGTCAGCACGG
>DASYSA010000564.1:0-4670 GCA_036003885.1 Blastocatellia bacterium
CGAGCTCCAGGTGAGATCGGATCTCGCGGTCGAGATCGTCTTCGCGCTGCCGCCGTGAGGACCACGCGGGCCACCAGTCCATCGAGCGCCACCAGCGCATCTCAGCTCTCCTCGGCCGGCCCCATCACCCGCGCGATGGCGTCGGCCAATTGCTTCCACTTGGATTCCTCTCGGACGAGCTGCTTCCGCCCGGTCGGCGTCAGCCTGTAGTATTTCAGCTCGCGCTTGCGCTCCTTCGCCATCTCCCACTTCGACGCCACCCAGCCCTTTCGCTCGAGCCGATGCAGGGCCGGGTAAAGAGACCCGTGCTCGACTTGCAGCACGTCATCGGTCGTCCGCTGGATGTGCTTGGCGATCTGGTGGCCGTGAGCGGGCCCAAAGAGCAGCGTCCGCAGGATGAGCATGTCCAAGGTGCCCTGAAGCAGCTCGACCCGGTTGGGAGATCCCTTTGCCATATCGTTGGTAGATATTCTACCACCAAATCTCGTCGCTACAGTAGACGTTCGACCATGGCTTTTGGTTAGATTTTTTTGATTCAACCGTTGTGCAAGGAAGCCGAAGTCGGACGTGACCTCAGCCCGATGAGCTGTCCGATCTCGTTGTGTGTAAACCCTAGCTCTTGCGCTCGCTTAATGAAGCGAATTAGCCGCACGCTCTCTGAGTCATGCTGGCGGTAGCGGAGTTGTTGGATGTTGCCGATCACGAGGAAACGTATTTTTCTGAACGCGCGCCGGTTTGCTCGTGCTTGATCTTTCCGACGACGAGTCTTCGCAGTTTCCCGCGCAGGTAGTCCAGATATCCCTCTGGAAAAGGATTGTCGAGTAATTCTTCGATTACCGGCACAAAATAGGCAAGTGAGCGAATGAGGGGGAGCCGAGGCGCTTCGGGTGGCCGGCTAAGCCTTCTTAGAGATCCAAGCAGAAGGGCCGATTCGATGATGGGGAGCGTGATGCCGCGCTGGTGCAATTGGCTGGCTCTTTCCCGGTCGTGAGGCGTTGATCTCAAGGGCGTCTCAGGGAGTTGCAAGTACAGCTTCAGTACTGTTGCAATATACTCGTCGCGATCTTTTTCGGGTTTTTCCTCGATCATTTCTTCCTCCTTCGCGCTGTTGCTTCCATCTCGCTCTCGCGGAGGCGGTAGCTCTCGCCCTCGAGTTTGGAGACATCAGCATGGTGTGTGAGCCGGTCGACAAGCGTGACGATGCAGGAGGCGTTAGGAAAGACTTCGTTCCATTCCTTAAAGCCGCGGTTGGTCGTCACAAGGATGGAGCGGCGTTCGTAGCGACGATTAATGACTTCGTAGAGGAGGTCGGCGGCATTGTCGTCGTACGACAAATAGCCAACCTCATCAATACAGACCAAGCCGGCGTTTCCATACGTGCGCAACTTCCTTCTTCGGGCTTGAGGAGACTCGGTCTGCAGGTCCTCGATCAAAGCTGAGGCGGAGCGGAACAGGACCGAGTAGCCAGCCAATACCGCCGCGTGACAGATGTTTTTGGCAATCATGGTCTTCCCCAAGCCATTCGGGCCGATGAGGATCAGGTTGCGCGCCTCCTTGATGAAGTCCAGAGTGAGTGCGCGTTCGATGACGTCGCGCTCGATTTTCTTTGGCCAGTTCCAGTCGAAGTCGGCCAGGGGTTTGAACTTCTTGATGCCGGATAGTCCCAGGCGGCGTTCGAGGCTGCGACGCGAACGATCGTCGGTCTCGATCTGCGACAGTTGTTCGAGCAACATGCGAGGCGACCATCGTCCTTTGGTGGCGCGGGCGATGAAGTCGTCGAGATTCTGTGCCGTCGCCCGCAGTCTAAGCCGGTCGAGTTGAGTCTCGAGGTTACTGTTTGGTGTCGTCGTCGTTGGCAAGGTCATCATAGGTCACCAAGTTGTGAGGTGTGACAGACAGATCTTCGAGTTCCGGGCGGTGGGACAGGTCCACAGGTGGGGGGACCAGTCGACCGGTTGAGCGGCGGCGTTTGCTGAGAATGAAAGCGACCGACGAGGCGCGTGGTGTCTTGCGCTCGAGAGCTTCGTGAACGGCCGCTCGTAGTTCGGTGGCTCCGTACAGATCGAGAAGTCCCAACAGCTGGGTGGTCTGGCGCCTGGCGGATTCGCCGCGAGCGAAAGCGGCATCGAGCAAGGCTTCGCTTTCAGGGACAGCCTGAGCCAGCCGGCCACCAGGAGTGGAACCTACGGCTTTGCGTTTTTCTTCCAACAACGCTTCCTGGTGAGCGGGATCGAGAACAAGTTGGTGACGATCATAAGAGCGTCGGTGCCGGGCGACCTCTTTGCTTCCGTCGAGGATGCGGACCATGGATTCCGATGCGGCCAGGGTCAGCGGCCGGCGGCCGGCGTCCGGAGGAATCGAGTAGTCGTTGAGATCGAAGCGAATATAGATGGTTTTGCCCGATCGGACGGGAACAAGCAGATCGGTCTCGAAGCGGTGCAAAGGTAACGGCAGCAGGCGGGGTTTTTCCTTTTGGAAAGCTTCCTCTACCGTCTGGTGATCATCATCGGGCCATGGGCGGCGATGAGCCTCGCGGTCGCGCCAGGCAAGCGCTTGCCGGTTGAAGTCTTCCAAAGTCGTAAACGGGCGAGCGGCAAAGAAGGATTCGCGTATATACCGAATCACTCTTTCAACGCGTCCTTTTTGATTGCCGGCGCGCACCTGACAGGGGCGGGCGGCAAAGTGGTAATGGGCGCACAGGTCTAGGAGCCGAGGATGAAAGTGAATGGCGTCACCCCGGCGCTCCAGTACTGCGCTGCGAAGGTTGTCATACAGCAGGATCCTGGGGAGCCCGGACCAGTCCTCGAAGGCGTGCACGTGCCCGCGCAAGAAGCTCTCCAGCTTCTGATCGAAGAAAAACTCGAGATACAAGCCGCGAGAGTAGGACAGCGTTATCACAAAGCAGGAAAGCAGCCGGAGGGCGCGGCCGACGACCACCTTCCCAAAATTAGCCCAGTCGACTTGGCCTTGCTCTCCAGGAAATGTGCGCAGGCGAAGAAAGGCTTCCTCGGGGGGAGGGCGCAGACAGGCGACCACGCGCCGCACCTGGACCACGCTGCCCGTGTAACCGCGATCCCGGATCATCTGAAAGATCCGGGTGGCCCGCAGGCGCGGATGTTTATCCAGAATCTCTCGAATAAACCCGGCATAGGGATCTGTCGCACTGCGGCGCAGTGTCTTGCTGTTATTGAAGCGATCCGTCTCTATGGCGTCACGCACAGTATCCCAGTGCAGAGCGAGTTCGCGCGCGATCGTTCCGATCTTCCAGTGCTCGGCGTAAAACAGGTGGCGAATCCTCGCGCGGGTTTCCTTGTCGATCATGTCCCCCTGGGTCGATCAAAGGGATCTACAAACCGGCCGGGCCGACCGCAAAAGGCGCAGTAAGGCACTCCGGCGTCGTAAATCCCTCTGGTTTGGAGTGATGTTTCGCCGCTATCTCCGGCGACCGGAGATGCGGATACCGGCGCGGTGATATTGCCAGCGTGACAAGAGTCGGGGGAAGATTGATCCGTCACGAAAACTTTTGCCGATCTTGCCTGGCGTTGCCTATAGGCCCGCTGACGGGCTCGATGATCAAGTCTTCCTTCAGGACTCTGCTGATGACGGAGGTTCGCAGCTCGCCGTTGCTCGCGCCGAGCTTTGGCGCGGCACCGATTGCTACAGTACCGCTGTCCGCGGTCACAGCGGCGGCAAATCCAAAACAGGGCGCCGCAACCTGGTGCGACGCAAAATCTCTGGCGGAGAACAACTTCAGCGGCTCGTACCATCCTCGCCCGAAGGCGAGACTGGACATCAGCCGTCGATGGTGGCAGCTTAAAGTTGTCTGGCTAGACAACTCTCGCAAGAGAGTCGCTGACAATGGGCCCCGGTTGGTGACACGACCGGGGTCTCCTCTTCTCGACCTTCGGAAGAAGATTACACAAGAACGACGATGCTCGGATGATGGTCCGCGCGCCTGCGGCGCGGATGATGTTGGGGGCTATCTATCTCGGCGAATGTTCAGAAAAATACAGATTCGGATGATCGATGACAGGTTTCTGCCTTGGTCAATGCCAGCGTCCATGCCTCGTCTCACCGTATTCCGCTTCGTCCCACCCAGAAACTTGACCCGTCCGGTACACGCTTGCTACCTTTAGGTCTCTCTCACGGAGAGAAATCCCCATTAGTCAGTGCCGAGGGATTGGCGTTCAACTGGTCTGATGAGAATCATTCGCAGGAGATATCGAATGAGAGCAAAGCGGTTTTTCTCGCAGCTTGCCATTGCCCTTTGCCTGTGCCACGTTCCTTTTCAGGGCCGGTTGGCCGCCGGCGAGACCCCTACGAAGAAGGATGATCGCGGGAACGAGTTTCTGAGAGACTACACCACCGGGCCGGACTCCTTTCCCAATATCCTGCTCCCTTATCAGGAGCAGGCGCTGCCGCCCGTGCGCCTGGAAAACTCGCCGCGTCTGCTCGATCTCGTTCGCGCCGGCAAGCTCGAGCTGTCTCTTTCGGACGCGCTGGCTCTGGCACTGGAGAACAATCTCGACATCGCCATGCAGCGATACGTGATCGCATACGCCAAGACTGATGTCCTGCGGACTCGTGCCGGTCAGGCGGCGCGCGGATTCCCGGGGGCGCTAATTCCAGGCGGACTCACCGCCGGGGCGATCGGCGCGGGGGTCAGTGCG
>DASYSA010000565.1:0-12865 GCA_036003885.1 Blastocatellia bacterium
TGACGCAACCGGGTGATGTCAGACACAATGAAGTGAGGCGTCTGGCCATCCATCATATAGGCCAGCTCGAGCCCTTTTTCAGCAGCTCTGGCGGCGAGCAGGTAGAGCGCCTCTTCAATGCAGTTGATGAGGCTGAACGGATGAGTCTCGAGATCGAGCTTGCCGGATTCGATCTTGGAGAAGTCGAGAATGTCGTCGATCACCGTGATCAGCGAATCGCCGCCCGTTCGAATGGTTTCGACAAACTCGTGCTGTTCCGGAGAGAGCTCTGTATCCAGCAGGAGGCTGGTCATTCCTATGACTGCGTTCATGGGAGTGCGAATTTCGTGGCTCATGTTTGCGAGAAAAGTGCTCTTGGCGCGAGTAGCGGTTTCGGCGGCCTCTTTTGCTTTTTGCATTTGCCGAGTAGCAGTTTCGGCCGTCTCTTTGGCCTTCTGCATTTGTATCGCAGCTTCCTTCTGTAACGTGATGTCTGTAGCCACCCCCAACAATTCGTCGGCATGATTGTCTGCTGAGATTATGGGTATCTTAATGACCTGCAGCCATCGACGAGCGCCGTCGCTGTCGGTGAAAGCTTCTTCAGGAATTATCTTCTCCGTTTTCGAGTTGATAACCTGCAGATCGTCGTCGCCGATATTCCGCACCTCCTCTGCGTTGGAATTGAAATCCGCGTCGGTCTTTCCGACGAGATCGTCTACCGTGGTGCCGTAGGCGCGGGCCAGAGCCTGATTAACAAGGGTAAATTGTCCTTTCCTGTCTTTGGCAAAGATGAAGCTTGGTATGAGGTCTACTACCTTACGCAAGAATGTGCGCTGCTCTTGCAACAACGTCCGCTGTTCTTGCAGTTCAATTGTGCGCTCATCGACCAGCATCGCTAATTGTTCCTCGCGCACCTCCAGGTGCCTGACGCGGAGTCGGTGCGCGCTTGCCACCATTAGTACCAGTCCAGATATGCATATGCCATAAAACCAGATCGTCTGATAGAAATGCGCGGCTAAGTGTATCGTGCGGGCCTCCCCCGTCTCATTCCACACTCCGTCATTGTTGGAAGCGATGACTCGGAATGTATACCGTCCGGGTGGTATGTTGTTGTAATACGCGGCGCGGCGATTGCCTGCATCTACCCAATCCAGATCGTAGCCTTCCAACTTGTACTTGAATCTTACCTTCTCTGGTGCGAGGAAGCTGAGGCCTGTGTAATGGAATTCAATATCCCCTCGGCCTGCCGGGACCTCAGCCATTTGACTCGACCCAAAAACATGCTCGTCAATCCTCACCTCCTCTATGTGAACTGGAGGAGGCAGGCTGTTCGTCGTGAGCGTCGTTGGATCGACCACACTCGCACCGCCGAGAGTTGCGAACCAGACTCTACCATCACTGGTTTTGAAGCCGTTCGGGCTGTTGGCGACGCTTCCGACGGTGCTGTTGAGGCCGTGCTCAAGGCCATAGGCCACAGAATTGACTGAATGAATCTTTCCGTCGGCAAATTCGTTGAGTTGCTTCTTGCTGACTCGGAACACGCCCTTGCCGCAACTCATCCACAAGTTGCCGAGATCATCCTCGACAAAGCCATATACAAAGCTGGTGAGAAGGCCCTCGTTGACGGTGTATGTGGTAAACCTGCCATCTTTGAATCTGTTCACTCCATGTCGAGTAGCGATCCACAGAGTGTTCTCGGCATCCATGTATAGAGACTGAACTCCATCGGAAGCGAGACCATCATCTTCACCGTATACCGTGAATTCTCCGTCCTTGAGCCGGTTCAGGCCGCCTCCCTTTGTGCCGATCCACAGACTGCCGTCGCGATCTGTCGCGAGAGCTCTAATGAAGTTGTTGGAGAGACCATCTTTCGTTGTATAGATGATGAATCGATTGTCCTTGTACCTGGCCAGGCCCTCCTTGTTCGTCCCAAACCAGATCGCGCCGTCTCGGTCTTCAAGAATGACCCTCACGTAGCCGACAGGAATCCCAGTATTGGTCACGGGAATGAATTTTCGACTGCATTGTCCCCTGGCGCAATTTGACGCGGACTTCGATCTATAAAGCCCTGAAATCGTGCCTACCCACAGGTTTCGCTTGCTGTCTTCCCAGAGAGATACGATGGGCACGACAGGCACGCCGCTCTTGCCGTCCTGAGTATCGAATCGTCCATCGCTGAAACGAGTCAGGCCCCGACCGGTGCCAATCCATAAACTGCCCTCTTGATCCTGAAGAACCGAGGTAACGCTATTGTCCGCAAGCCCATCTTTCGCTGTGTAACTGAGGAATTCCCCCTGTCGCACGCGAGCCAATCCCTGGCTCCGAAATCCAATCCAAAGGCTTCCCTCAGAATCACTGTAAATGGTATTTATGGAGCCCGGCGATGAGTAGAAACCATCTCCTACAGGATACGAGGAGAATCTCCCATCTCGATACCGATTCAAACCTCTTTCACTCCCCATCCACACGCTTCCTTGCGCATCCTCGTGCACGCAAAGACACTGGCTGGAAGATAGACCGTCGCTGACAGTGTAATTCGTAGATCGCCCATCCTTTATGCGGAACATCCCATCGTAGGTGGCAAGCCACAGTGCCTCGCGCCGGTCTCGTATGATCGACCTGATCTCAACCGTCGGCATCGGTCCTTCAACCGGCTCGGCATAGATCCGGCCGTCTTTGAATCTGCTGAGCTCACCCTGGCTTGCGCCGATCAAGATGCTGCCATCGCGATCACAGTACAGCCCTCTGATCGAGCTGTTGGCGAGTCCATCGCTGAGATTGTAATTAGTGAATTTCTCATCCCTGAGGCAGCTCAAACCATGATCAGTACCGATCCAAAGACCGCCTGCGTCGTCCTTGCACAGCGACGTAACATAGTCATTGCTCAATCCATTCTTCGCCGTATAAACAGTGAATCTTCCGTCCTTAAGCCGGCTCAATCCTCCTCCGTAGGTGCCAATCCAAAGACTCGAGTCGTCTCCTTCTGCGAGCGCCCAGACTTCATTCTCTCTCAACTTGCTCTTGTCCCGATCGTCGAATGTGGTAAATCGCACACCATCGAATCTGGAGAGTCCTCCCTTGGTCCCGATCCATAGATACCCATCGCGCGTCCTGAGGATGCAGATAACAGAATTCTGCGGCAAACCTTGAGGTTGCCTCCAATTGTCTGCTGCGTACCAGGTCGGCTCTTTTGCCTGGCCCAGCGCGACTTCAACCCCGCTCAAAAGCAGAGCGATGAGAATCATCATCGCCGAGAGCAAGCCTTGGCGGCCTCTTATGGAGTTGCATTTTGCCATAGCCATTGCGGCCCTTGTGTCGAGCGGACTGTGGAGGCCGTATCGATAGTTCTGCAGAAGGGCTCAGAATGCCGCTGGGGGCAGACAAACTGATCGACAGGAGCCCAACTACCGATAGTACTTAGGCAAAGCTAGTGCCTCGTACAGATTCTTGGCGGGTTCGGCATGGGAGTCGTGCCTGCGGGAGGTTAAACTGGCGTACAGGTAGGTTAGCATCGGCGAGAGATGCCGATGTCCATTACGGCGATTGGCTGAACATCGAAATAGAAATTGATGGGTGGGGCAGTCTACCCCGCATAGTCGTGGCAAATCACCACAGATCAGAAGCGCAGAGTTGGCCCGGTAACCGGCCGGCAGCCAACTACTTCTCGGTCAGAAGGGGCATCAGCAGATGTCGCAGATTTCACGGATATGACGAGTAATAAGCGAACAATAACGACTGAATCGGTCAATTGCAGCCAGGTGTCATCCGTGTCATCTCCGTAATCTGCGGACGAGTAGGGCGCCGCTGCCGCTCGCAGAAACGGCAGCGGCATTGCTTTCAAAAATGCTCAGTTTGCACTTGACCAGAACAGCAGCCGGTTGGCTGTACCTGAGGGGATGCCGCTCAGTTTGTTCAAGCCGGCGGCGTTGACGATCGCGTTTCGAACCGTAGCCGCGGATGCGCTCGGGTTGTTTTGCAAGAAGCGAGCGGCCACGCCTGCTACGTGAGGCGCGGCCATCGAGGTCCCGCTCAGCGTAGCGGTGGCGGTGTCGCTGCTGAAGTACGAGGATAAGATGGCCGAACCGGGGGCAAAGATATCAACCCCGGAGCCGAAGTTCGAAAACGACGAACGGGCATCGTTCATCGTCGTCGCTCCGACCGTGATCGCCTCGGCGACCCGGGCCGGCGAGGAGGTAGAGGCATCTGTATTCGAGTTACCTGCGGCGATCGAGTACGTGACCCCGGCCGTGATCGAATTACGGACGGCGGTATCGAGGGCCGTTGAAACGCCTCCGCCCAGGCTCATGTTCGCCACCGCGGGCCTGATGCGGTTGGCGGTCACCCAATCGACGCCCGCAATGACTCCCGAGTTGGTGCCCGAACCGCTGCAATTGAGCACCCGCACGGCAAACAATCGGACATTCTTTGCGACCCCATAGGTCGAACCGCCGATCGTTCCAGAAACGTGGGTGCCGTGGCCGTTACAGTCATTCGTATTCTGGCCATCGCCGACAGCATCAAAGCCGACCACTGCGCGGCCTCCGAACTGGGTGTGCGTTCGCCGAATCCCCGTGTCGATTACGTAAACGTTGACGCCTGAGCCGGTCGCAGTGTAGCCGTAAGTCTGGTTGAGAGGCAGATTGGCCTGCCCAATTCGATCAAGCCCCCAGGGCGGATTGGTCTGAGTCGCAGTCGCCTGCATGACCGAATCCTCTTCGACTAAGGTGACTTGCGGATCCTCACTCAGTTCGAGAGCTTGCTTCTCGGACATCTCAGCGGAGAAGCCATTGATCGCGTGTGCGTAGATGTTGGTGGTCCTCCCACCGGACTTCCCCACGAGTTCATCGGCCTTCTGGGCCGTGAGGAACAGGTCTCCCTGTGCTCCGGCCGCATCCTGGTCCAGGACCACGATGTAATGTCCGGGGATCGCGTTCTCGCCCGCACGGTGGAATTTTCCCGTTCTCTCGGACCCTTGTCTCGTTCTTCCGAGATCCTCTTGTTGAGCCAGCGCCGGCATCAGCGCCGGCGCCGCCACGCAAACGATGAGCAGTGTAAACAATGCGCCATGTCTCTTCATGTTTCCTCCTCAAAAGGGTGGGCTGTTGGCAATGAGACGCAGTTCCCGGTCTATGATCTCGGGATTCACTGACACACTTCGCGCCTATCAGACACTTGCTCGAGGTTGTGAACAGATTGTGGCCGTCAAGTACCCTCGAACCGTAGTCCCGGTTTGTGACCTACCGCCTGGTCTTCCGTCACGCACCTGCGTCCCTGTGAATGAAGCCTGAGACAATGATCAAAAATCTGTTAAAAAGCCAGGGTTTGATTTGGAACATCCCTAGTGGCATCCGGGAGCTTTGGATGCGCGCTTGAACCCAAGGGAACGGCGTAGACCTGTAGAACTAAAAGCGGCCGTACTGTATCAACGATTCCGCTCGCTTGTCAACGAATGTCTGAAATGGGAATGGGGCCACCAGGTCATTGGACCGCGCTAATGGCGGCAGGAGGGTTGTGACATGGCAAGGGAGGTGCTTCTCGGCTGCTCCTGCTGAGCGGTTCGGTCATCTTGGCTTTCGCCTCTTCAATTCAAGCAGGCGGCTCGCGAGCGTTTGCGGTTCTTCAGATCCACCAGGTTCCTCGCTGGACTCAGCAATCGACTCCGGAAGTGCGGGTTTCGCCGTCGACTCCTTGCCATCTTCATCGAGGGGCTCAGCACGCGAGGGAGGCGGAACTTGAGCGCCCAAGTCTAGCGAAACCGGACCCTCATCGCCGAGCTTCAAACGTGTTCGAGCATCTTTTAACTGGGCATGCGACACCGCTGTTTCTGCATCTGCGTCTTCGGCACTCGGTCGCCCGAGCTTTGAGGCAAGCCATGCCCGCGCTTCGCCCAACTGCTCGCGTGTGAGGTGCAGCCGGCGCACGCCAACGTCGAAGGGCAGAAGCAGCAGCGCAGACAGCATCAGCGCTTCCCATATCTCGCGCGGGCGATGCTTGAGCGCTCGCCGCTCGAAGAGATCTGTGTCTGAGTCGTTGCCGGCGGCTGGTCGATCCGAGATCACTCGGCCGCCGGTGTCTTCACTGATCCGGGCGAGCAGACTCGCGTCGCCCCGTGAGATTCCGAACTCCGGTGAGTATGAATTCACCGACCCGGTGACGGGCGCTGCCTCACCGCCTTCTTCGGTCACGCTTACCAAATAAGCTCCGCGCCCGGCGGCTGTGAACTCCCCCTCGTAACGCCCGGCGGCCGTCTGATCGAGCGTGATCTCCTGGGCGGAGAGGTCTGGACCGACTACGCGCGCTCGCAAGCGAAGGCTGTTCCTGTAGCCGCCCTCCGGTGTCAGCGCTTCAACCGTCACACGTCCTTTCCCCGCGTTGATCTCCACTCGCGGAACCAGATTGCCTGTGCTCTCGCGCCTGATCGTGTCGCGCATCGCCTGGGTCCAGAACTGCCCGAAGCCGGACCAACTCATCCAGCCGCCCGCCCATCGCGACTTCGCATCCGAAGTAAACGCTGCCGCGCGCCCGAGTCCATACTGCCAGACTGCGTAAACCGGATCGTCCTTATCAGAGACCAGTGAAGTGATTGCGGGCGACTGCAGCGAGTCGCGCTCGGCGGTCCCGACATAGCCGCCAAGCTGAGGCGCAGCGCTCCAGTCTAGTCCCGACGTCGCCTGGGTTGAGCGAACGAGGCGAGGCGTGAACGGTTCTTCGATAAGAGTCGAGCGAGAGGCCAGGAACGCCTCGCGGGTGAAGATGCGCGGCAGGTTCTCAGCCGCATCGGTGGCATAGAAACGCCCGCCGCCCTGGTGGGCGAGCATTTTCATCAAGGACAGATCGGCATCCTCTCCGATCGCCACGCTCGACAACGTTATGCCCGCTTCGATTATTCGTCGAACGATCGTTGGATAATTGCCCTCGCTCTGGCCGTCCGAGAGAAGAATTATGTGTTTGATCTGAGCATCACTGGCGGCCAGGGATGCACGGGCCATCTCGAGGCCCGCATAAATGTTCGTTCCACCTATCGCTTGAATTGTGGTGATCTCCCCGGTTATGGCCTTCTTGTCCTCCACCTTTGTCAGCTTAACGACCGCGTGCGCCGAATCATCGAATGCGATCACCTCTACGGAGTCGCGTTCCGAGAGGAAGTCAACGGCCGCGGAAGCGGCTTCCACAGCCAGTTGTATCTTGGTCCCCAACATCGAGCCGGACTTGTCGATGACCAGCGCGAGAGCAAGCGAGGGGAAATGTTTCTTCTGCCGCACGTCGAGAGAGACAGGGAGCGTCTCTTCAATAGGCGTTTTGAAGTAGCCCCCGGGTCCGAAGCTCTGGTCCCCGCCGATCATCATGAAGCCGCCGCCCAGGTCCTTGACGTACGACTGGACCATCTTCATCTGGTCTTCAGTGAGCGCAGTGGCCGGAACGTTGTCAAAGATCACCAGATCGTAATTCTGGAATCCGGCGAGCTTCGTCGGCAGTCCGCCCGGCGGCCGCACATCGGGCGCGAAGTTTCCTTCTGTAAGAACCCGCATCAGGCCTTGCGACGGCTGGCGGTCGCCGTAGAGGTATAGCGCCCTGGGACGGCCCTCGACCAGTGCGAATGCCTCACGTGAGTTGTTCTGCACGAAACCGTCCGCCTGCGTGGCTTCAATCTCAGCACGATAGGTGTAGAAGCCTTTTTGGTCGAGACGCTGAGGCATGACGAAGATATTTTCGCCCTCGGCGCTCAGATGGACCGGGCGCTCGGCTACGACTGAGTCATTGCGAAAAACGCGCAAGACGGCATCCGTATCCTGCGTGCTGTCGATCGTTGCCTTAAGATCGAAGGCTTCGCCCTCCGCGGGCATCTGAGGCGCCGCAAGCTCTCGGACCGCGACTTCACCATGCTGGGCTGTGCGCTCGCTCACAGTTCGCATGTAGCGTGTGTAGACTTCGACTCCTTCAGCTTTGAGGAGCCTCGACTCCTCCACTGCGCTTGCAAGGTTCTCATTTCCGTCGGAAAGGAGTATCAGTCTTCCGGCCGCCGTCTCGGGGACCAGCGCGGCGGCGAGTCGAAGCGCCCCTGCAATATCGGTGTACTCGCGCGCCGGATTCGAGCTGATCCCGGTCAGGCGCCAGTCGCCCAGAACCTCTTTGCGAGTGGGCGCTAGCTCCACCAGAGCGTCGCGAGCAAAGGCAACGACACCGAGGTAGTCGCGAGCAGATGCGCGATCGATTTCACGATTGATGAAATCAACCACATCTCGTTGCTCGTCCGGCGATGTGCTTGCAGAGAGATCCACTACGAAGATCAATGCCAGATCGCGTGAAGAGCTCCTGAGCCTGAATCCGCCCAGCGCCAGCACCACCAGCAACAGAATCAGCACACGCACACTGATGCTCACCGCGCCACGTAGTCCGGACAGGTTCGCCAGACTATGGCGCGTGAAGTAGAGCGCCGCGGGGATCAGTCCCAGCAACAGCAGCGCGATCGGGTTAGTGAATTCGATCATCTTCCCCGCCTGGGTACACACGCTTCCAGCGTGCGAATGTCCCGGTGGTTCCAGGATTCAGAGAGTGATCCTCCTGTGATATATCCACCATTCGACGGCCAGGATCATCAGCGTCACAAGGGCGATCCATCTCCAGGCCTCGCGCTCTGACTGAAAACTCTCGGCCTGTCCAACTACTTCTCCCGTGCGAGTCTCGATCGAATCCCGCGGCGAGGTGTCTGTTTCCGCCTCACTGAGCAAGGTGACCGCAAAAGGAGGCTGGTCCTTGACCGCATAGGCGCCGACCAGCATGGTGTCAGCGAAGATGGCTGTGCCATCCGAGACGGCGATCTCTTCCGTTCGGCCATTCGGCGTCGTCAAAGCCACACTCGTCGACGCACCTCGAAGCGTGATTGGTTGACCGGCTCGGACGACCCGTTCGGACCCCTCCGAGTCCCTTCTCGCAAGCCACGAAATCGAATTGGCCAGCAGGAGGGGAAACTCAACCTTGAGCGGTAGATCGCTTTGAGCGAGATCGAACCCGATAAGCACGACGCGACGATGCCCATCATCTCCTGCCCATATCAAGCCGTTACTGCTGCTGCTGACGATGGGTTTGAGCCACGAGGCGGTCTCGCGCTTCGCCGCGGTCTCGATGTGCAGATCGGCATAACTGAGGTAGTCGTTTACCGGGTGCCCGCGATTGACGGACGCAACCTCCGGCTTTTCGAGCGCGCCGATTGTCCGCCACAGCTCAGGCGAATCAGAAGGGTTGATCGCCAGCAGCGGCCGATGGCTTTCAAGAATTCCGGTCGCAGGCGCGCTGTCGATCACTATGCAGTCAAATTCAGAAAGAGCGGTATTGCCCGGGTTGATCCTACGCGCGTCGAGGTCCGGATTGACCGCCAGAGCCTGCGCCAGAAACGGATCCGCGCTTGCGACTCCTACGCGGAGCTTACGAGAATCGGGCACCTGTGCGTACGCGATGTTGTCGGAGGCGAGATCATCGGCGACGTCGAGCTTCAGCTCGGCCAGTCCGCCTCCCGGCGGCAATGAATCGTAGATCAGGGTTCCTCGGCTGTTGGCGGCCAGACTAGTTGTGCGCACATCGACCAGCCTTCCATCGATTCGCAGCTCGACGCCGATCTCACGATCGCGCATGCCGAAGTTGGAGATCGCGGCAAACAACTCCTGCCGGATACCTCCCTGGAGCGGTCGTGAGTTCATTGAGACGATCCCGGCATTCTCCGCGCGCGTACCGACTCGAACGAAGCGGAGTTTCATGGCCGGGATGGCTGCCGAGCTCGGGGCAGATTCCGAGGGTGGAAGGGCTCCGCCGCCATCGCTGATGACGATGATGCCGGCGTCGCGCTCGGCCCTGGCGATCTGTTCGGCCAACCTCTGCGCATCCGCAAGGTTTCCTGCCGAGTCTGTCTCGCGCACGTCGTCGATCGCTCTAAGGAGCTGAGCACGGTCGGATGTGAGCGGGCTTCGCACGACGACTCGCGTGGAGCTTTCGATTATGGCGGCCCGCTCGGTTCCGCTCAGGCCTTCGACCATCTCGTGTGCAAGCTCTCTGGCTCGCTCGAGCCGGGTGCGACCATCCTGGTCGCGGGCGCTCATGCTTGCCGTGGAATCCAGGATGATGACTGTGCTGCCCGAGGCCAGAGCGCGAGTGGTGATCAGAGGTCTGGAGAGGGCGAATACCAACGCTGCCAGGGCGGCCAGCTGCAAGATCAAAAGGAGGCTTCGGCGGAGACGCCTGAAGGGAGCGTTGGCTTCTATCTCCTCAAGCGCGCGTTGCCACAGCAAGACGCTGGGAACAACACGCCTCTTGCGCTTCAGCTTGAGCAGGTAGAAGAAGATGATCGGCGCACTGAGCAGCAACCACCACAGCGCGCCTGACGAAAGAAATCTCATTGGTCAGTGGTCCGTTGTCCGTTGTCCGTTGTCGTAGCCGGTAGCCGCTTGCTTCGAACCAACAACTGACAACGGACCACGGACATTCGCTCAGTCGCTGGGGTCAGAGGCAGGCTCCCCGCTCTGCTGAAGCAGTTTCGCTACCAAGGCGGTCCAGCCGGTCTGATGGCTCGCACCGAGACCCGCGCCGTTGTCGCCATGGAAGTATTCATAGAATAAGATCAGGTCGCGCCAGTGCGGGTCTGTCTGAAACTTCTCGGCTCCTCCATACACGGGCCGCCGTCGCTCGCTGTCCTGCAGAAAGATTCGCGTCAGCCTCTGCGATAGCTCCGTAGCTACTTCCCACAACGTCATCATGCGGCCCGAACCGGTGGGACACTCGACCTGGTACTCGTCGCCCAGGTAGTGGTGAAACTTTTGCAGCGACTCGATGATCAGATAGTTCACCGGGAACCAGATGGGGCCACGCCAGTTCGAATTGCCGCCGAACAGAGAAGTGGTCGATTCGGCCGGCTCGTACTTGACCGCGCTTTCGGTGCCGTTGACGCGCAAAATGTAGGGATCATCCAAATGGCGCCGCGAGACTGACCGGATGCCGAAAGGCGAAAGAAACTCGCTTTCGTCCAGCATCACCTTCAAGACCTGGCGAAGTTGATCGCGGGTGATGATCGACATCATCCGGCGTTCGCCTCGCCTTTGGATCTCCATGCGAGCCACGTTGCGAGTCAGGTCGCTTCTATGTTCCACGAACCAGTCGAGCCGCCGCTTGAATCCGCTCATAGTCTCGAGCACCTCAGTCTCGAGGCCGTCCACGGCAAACAGAGGAATCAAGCCGACCATCGAACGCACTTTCATCGGAATCGCCCGGCCGTCCGTAAGTTGCAACACGTCGAAGTAAAAGCCCTCCTCTTCGCTCCACAGGCTGATCTCACTATTGCCGAGGTTGTTAATGGCGAAGGCGATGTAGAGAAAGTGCTCCCAGAATTTGCTGGCCACATCCTCATACGCCGGATCCTCGCGGGCGAGCTCCAGCGCTATTGCCATCATGTTGAGGCAGTACATCCCCATCCAGCTCGTGCCGTCGGCTTGCTCGATGTGACCACCCGTGGGAAGAGGCTTGCTGCGATCGAATACGCCGACGTTATCGAGTCCAAGGAAGCCGCCCTGGAAGACGTTCTTTCCTTCGGCGTCCTTGCGATTCACCCACCAGTTGAAGTTGAGCAGCAGCTTGTGAAATATGCGCTCCAGAAACTTAGTATCGCCCGATCCGCGTTGCTTCTTATCGATCTTGTAGACGCGCCAGGCCGCCCACGCGTGCACCGGTGGATTCACATCGCCGAATGCCCATTCGTAAGCCGGCAGTTGTCCGTTGGGATGCATGTACCATTCGCGAAGCAATAGAATTAGCTGTTCCTTTGCAAAGTCCGCATCGATCAGCGCAAGCGGTATGCAATGGAACGCCAGGTCCCAGGCCGCGTACCATGGATACTCCCACTTGTCGGGCATTGAGATGATGTCGTCATTGTACAAATGTACCCATTCGCGATTTCTGCCGTTCAAGCGCTCCTTTGGAGGTGGGACGCAGTTCGGGTCCCCGTTGAGCCAGGTTCGGATATCGTAGTAGTAAAACTGCTTGCTCCACAGCAGGCCTCCAAACGCCTGTCGCATCACGTTGGCCGCGTCGGCCGACAAATCTTCCGGAATAACTGTCGAGTAAAACTCGTCCGCTTCCTGCCGGCGCTGTGCAAACAAAAGATCGAACGGCGTCCCACAAGGATCATCGTCGGCCGATGAGGCTCCAGTGTTCGTGAGTCTGAGACGCACGATCGCTGTCTCACCCGATCCAAGGATCAGCGGATAATGCGCGGCCGCCTTGGTGCCTTTCAGTTGCGGGTTCAGCGCCTGCTGTCGACCGAGCACTACGAAATCGTTGATGCTGTCCTTGACGTAAGGAGAACTGTTCGGCACGCGGTAGAGCCGCTCGGTGTTCGTTTCGTTCTCTGTGAACAGCAATTCGGGTTTTCCCTGACAGAACAGCAGGCGCTTGCCGTAGTAGTAATGGAAGAGTTCAACAACCGAAGCGTTCTCTGCGTGTGGATCTCTGTGAAGGCCGGGGCGCGGCTGAGTGTCATCCCAGGACCAGATGTTGCGAAACCAGATCGTTGGAAGCAGATCCAATCGGGCGGGCTCGGGACCGCGATTGGTGACGCTGATTCGAATCAAGAGGTCCTCAGGTGTTGCCTTGGCGTACTCGGCCTGGACGTCGAAGTAACGGTCATCATCGAAGACCCCTGTGTCGAGCAACTCGAACTCGAGGTCCCCTCTTCCTCGACGCCGGTTTTCTTCTATGAGTCTCTCGTAAGGGAACTCCGCCTGCGGATATTTGTAGAGGTACTTCATGTACGAATGGGTTGGGGTCGAATCGAGGTAGAAGTAGTATTCTTTAACGTCCTCTCCGTGGTTGCCTTGTTGTCCGGTGAGGCCGAACATCCGCTCTT
>DASYSA010000566.1:0-5234 GCA_036003885.1 Blastocatellia bacterium
GGGTTCCAGGGGTTGCAGGTGCCACGTGCTAGGGGCGGCTCTTCTGATCAGTTCTGTTTCTTCAGCTCTGTCGCCGGCGCTTTCTTCGAGTCCCTGATAATTGAGCGGACAATTGATGCCTGTGCCCGGACTCGAGTAACCCCATCTTCAATACTGCCTGCGATCAAAGTGGCGCCCTGAGCATCGGTAGCCGCTACAGCCCCCAAAGCTTGAAACAGGCTGACGCCCTCAGTTCCGTCAGAGTTTGCATAGAAGGATTCTTGATCGCCGGGGCAAGACACGATCACTTTACGCAGAACAGAGAAGACTTCAGCGTTATGTGCTTCCGATCGGTTCGCCGCTTTTATTCCATCCTTCAAGAGGTCCTGAGACTGAAAAGGCTCGTCCTTTGCCAACACGCCGGCAGCAGCGAAAAACACGCTTGCCTGGCTGCGCGCGTCGGAAATGTTTTTCGCAAGGCGAGCGGCCTCCACCAGCGATTCAAGAGCGAGGCCTTTTTTCCCCTTCTCTAAAGCCGCTGCCGCTATCTTGACATACAGCAAAGCTCGCTGCTCGCGCACATCTACGTGCTCGGCGTGTTGCTGCGAATCATAGAGTTCACCTTTGCCCAGCGCAGCCGAGGCCATGTCGTAGTAGATGTAGCCGCGAACACTTCCTCGGACAGACAGGTCTTTTATCTTGTCACCGATATCGAGCGCGCGGGCGAATTCTCCTGTGCCCACGATGTTCATCGCTGCTTCAGCATAAGCGCGGTCGCGCGTACACCCATCGGGCAGTTTTTCCGCACGGTCCAGCGCACCTTCTGCGGTAGTTCGCGCGTGAGAGTCAGGGGATTGCTCTCGACGCTCCGCCGCTGATCGATTGCCATTCACCCCCTCAATCCACTTTCGAATCTGATCTTGCACCACGGGCGGAGTTCCAGCAATCGCCTCCCGCTGCAGAATCTGCCAAGCCGTCAGAGCTTCCGGCCTGTAATGCGCTACTTCAGGCAGGAGGTAGTATGTCGCAAATAGTGCTACAGCGTTCAAGTTCTCCCGCTCTGCGGCCGAAGCGGTCTGTGCCTCCGCGATGTTCCGTTGCATTGTGTTAAACATAGCATCAAGAAAGGCACTCGCCAGCTCAGGTTTGGGCGTAAGAGCAGGAATGCGCTGGCCGCCAAACCCATTCATCTTCTTTGGGTCGTTCGAGGAGAACCCATAACCCTCACCGTACCCAAACGGATAGCCTCCCATCCAGAGCATCTCTCCTACCCGTACGTTCGGGTTTGTTGCCAATCTGCGGAGATAACCCTCGTAAAGTCCGTCAGCGGCAATTGTGTCGCGCTGAGCGAGTTGCATGACTAGCCAGGCGAACGCATCGCCGGATATCCGAGCAGGAGCCCCCGCCTCGGCTATGACCGCTACCTGCCTTGGATCGAATCCGGTCTTGAGCAACTCCAGTGCGGCGCTTAGCGATTCTTTGCTCCAGACATCACCCGACTTGACCCGCTCCTCGGTCAATCGCTGCGCCAGTCGCTTAGCGAGAGAGCCATCCCGCCGGGCAGCCAGCGAGATTAGATAACTGGTAGCCCGCTGAATGTCTGCTGTTCCTCCGCCCTTCGCTGGCTTGTCCGTGGCTCCAGCTTTCGTAGATGTTTCTTTGCTCTCAGCCTTCGGATGCAGCGCGATCTGCAGGGCTCCTTCAAACAGTTCCCTTGACCTATCCTTGTCGATTAACCAATACACGTCTGCAAGCTCCGCTAGCCCATAGATACGGTCCGCGTCCCCAGGTAAAGACGAGGCTTCCTCAATCAGCCGGTCAACAAAAGGTCGCCATCGACTCTGGATTTCACTGGACACCGGATCGCTCTTAGGAAGCCCGCGCCCAGTAGGCCGTTGTCCGGGCGTCTGCTCCTGAGCAGAGAGCCAGGAGGACTGCATCATCAATACGGCGCCTAGAAACAATATTCGGTACCACATAATCTTCGTACCTCCAATGATTGGATCCGATCCCAATCACTCAGTTAGACGCTTCGCTAATCTCTGGTCTTGAGCCCGCACGCTCTTACATTGCCTGCACTTCGCGCCAGATGTCCGGCTCGACGGGGATGCCCTTCTCCAGGTTCTCTTTTCTGGTTCTGAGTGTCTTCTCGCCTGGATATCGAACGCGTGCCTGTGCCGCATCAGGCCCCGACTGGAGATACTCTACTATCTCATCTGCGAGGCGTGCGGCAAGGCCGTCTCGATCGAGGGAAGACAGGTCGATCGCTACAAAAACCTGCGAGACCCCGGTCTCCCTGAATGTGTCAGGAGGTATTTGATGAGTCGCCAGTCCACCCGACAACATCGCGGCCATCATGTCGAGCGCCAATGCCAGTCCTGATCCCTTCCAGTAACCAATGGGCAAAGGTCTCTGTGACGCTTCGATCGCCGCGGCATCGCGTGTCAGCCGCCCCTCTGCATCGAAGCCACCCTCGACCGGCAGCGGCTGGCCACTCCTTCGATAGGAGGCCAGAGTCCCATACGAAAACTGTGACATCGCCATATCGAGGACCACGTGCCCGCCCGAGCGCGGAACGGCGATCACCAGCGGGTTGTTGCCCAGGCGCGGACTGCCGGCGCCCCACGGCGGAAGGTTCGGCAACGTATTCGTCCAACAGATGCCAATCACACCTGCCTCCGCAGCCTGCCAGCCGTAGCTGCCGCCTCGCATCCAGTGATTCGTGTTCGCCAACGCGACGCAGCCTATGCCGCTATCGCGGGCAATCGCGATGGCCCTCTCCATGCACTGATAAGCATTCAAATTTCCGGGACCGAACCTTCCATCCCACCGTTCCAACGATCCGCAACTGGCGACCAGTTCAGAATGTGCGCGAGGATCGATGCAACCGTTATGAATCATGCTCACGTACTGTGGAAATCGGTTAAGGCCATGTGAATAGACGCCATCGCAGGTCGCGTCGGCGAAAAGCCTTGCGGACAGGCGGGCTCGCTCCGGCTCAAAGCCTGTCTTCAACAACACACGGAACAGAGCATCGAAGAGCTCCTGGTAAGGGACTCTGAGCATTTTGAGCGCGCTCCCTCAGAAAACAACAAAGGCAAACCTGCGATCCACTGCCGCGCTAAGCGAGCGTGATTCGAAGTCGCGTTACCGAAGCCGGCGCGAAATTGTGGACGAACGGGCCGCCGCTCTTTGGTGTGACCTGCCCGTTTGCCGGCTCGATCTGGCGCGGGTTTTCAAAACTGTTATGCGCATGAATATCGGCTGCCGTCAATGTAGTAGTTTCGACCGACTTGATGGCTGCCCCGCGCACGGCGATCTCCGTCTCTCTTGTTTGAGCCAGTTCGGGATTGGTCACCGTCACTATCAATTGTTTGTCGAGCAAGGAGGCCGATCCCGACAGGCCCCGGATCGTAGCCGGTTGTCCATTCCTGACGTAAGACGGGCGGGGAGACGAAAACAGAGATCGAATCGAATCTGCTCCCTGGTGCGCCGCATACATTTCGAAGACATGAAATGTTGGAGTGAGCACGAACTTGTCTTCGTGGGCGATGAACAGCGCCTGAAGGCAGTTGATGAGCTGTGCGACATTCGCCATCGCTACCTTATCGGCGTGCCGATGAAAGGTATCCAGGTGCAGGCCCGCCAGAACCGCATCGCGGATTGTAGATTGTTGACCCAGCAGGTGCGTGTTGTGCGCCTCGGTCCCGGGCTTGTACCAGGCGCCCCATTCATCGACCACCAGCTTGACGCGGTGCTGGCGGTCGATTTCTCCCATCACTGACCAGTGATCGGTGATCAATGGCTCCATGCGATCGCCTTCCCGCATGAGCTCATACCACTCTTCGTTTGCGTACTTCAGCGCGTCGCCCTTGCCCTGAACCCAGTCAGTAGTCTTTCCTCCGCTGACATTCCATGAATAGTTATGCAGGGCCCAGCCCCACATCCGGCCGATGGCGCGGCGCTCCGCCAGCTTTGTGAAGAACCTGCGCGTCCAGTCCAGGTCCCCTCCGTTCGGCCCCGAGCCGATGAAGGACAATCCAATCCCGAACCCTGGCGCCCATTCTGCGAAGCGGCGATATTCTGCGGCGTATTCCTCAGGAGTGAAATTGCCGCCACAACCCCAGGACTCATTACCCACTCCCCAGTACTTCACCTTGAATGGTTCGCGGTCTCCTCCCGCGGCCCGCAGTTCTGCCGGCGTCGTGCTTCCGGCCGGCGAGTTGCAGTACTCGACCCATTCATAAAAATCCCTCGCGGTCCCACTGCGCAGATTGGCCGCCAGGTAGGGTTGCGCGCCGATGAGGCGGCAGAATCGATTAAACTCATTGGTTCCGAATTGGTTGGTTTCATACTTCCACGGACCATCGGGTGCATCCTTGGCCCATTCGCCAGCACCCTGCCAGAAGCTCGTGTGTCGGGGTCGCTGGCTCCTCGGTCCCACGCCGTCACGCCAGTTGTAGCTGTCCGCAAAACAGCCGCCCGGCCAGCGCACGACCGAAGGCTTGATTCTACGCAGGGCCTCGACCAATGATTTGCGAATGCCGCCGATGTTGGGGATCTTTGAGTCCTCACCGACCCAGATCCCATCGTAAATCACGCCTCCGAGATGCTCAGCAAAATGGCCGTAGATTTCAGGAGCGATCTTGCCTATCGGCTCGTTCAGGAGAACTTCGATTCTGGAGTCAACCGCGAGACTGCTTCGCCTTGAAGAAAACGGCTTGAGGCTGAGCGCTTGTGATCTAGTTGCTACTATAAGTGCGGCGCTGCCACTGAGCGCCCCGCCCAAAAATTTCCGTCTTTTCATAGTCCTCACCGTTTTTTGTCTCTTCTTCGCGGCGCGCCTGTCTCAGATCTCTTTGAGTAACGAGTCGTCGAGTCTGTCCCATCGCACGGTCCAGGAACCATCGGACGGAAACCCGGGTGCACGCGAATGAGGTGCACCCTTCCACCCCGCCGCCATCATCGCAACAGCGTATAGTAAGCCGCCGTTGCCGGGTAGATAGCAAGGCAAGTTGGGGCGCTGCCAGTTGTGTCCGTTCGGCAAATAGCGGTTCTTCTCCGCCGCCATCATCAGCGCATCGACAGCGATCCTCGGTTCGCCGAGACGCGCCGCCGTCATTGCAGTTAGCGGAAAATCCCAACCCCAGGTCTTGTCCCACTGCCACTGCTTCATCACCCTGCCGAGCGTGCGCCGCATAGTTTCGCGGTCCACGCCGTGCCCGGGCAGCATCCCCAGCGCCCCCAGCATCGAT
>DASYSA010000567.1:0-14227 GCA_036003885.1 Blastocatellia bacterium
GTCGTCCGCCCGTTCGCTGTATCGGGGCTTCGTATTCTCGGCGAACAAGCGCTTCAGCTCCCGTTTCCAGGCCCAGGCTAATTACACGTTAAGCTGGGACTACTCGGATGACGACAACGAACGCGATCCGTTCACGTTCAGATACGCCGACGTCCTGGATCTTCATCCAGAGTACGGTTTCTCGGATCGCGACCAGCGCCATCGTTTCAACGCTTTCGGCGTATTCCAGCTTCCATACGACCTCGGGTTGACGACGATCTTCCAGGCAAGGTCGGCCCAGCCGGACCAGGTGCTTCTACCAAACGATGCGAACCTGGATGGAGTGTTCAACGACCGGCCGTTTGTAGGCGGCCGCGACATCGGGCGGAACACTGT
The DNA here is from genome assembly GCA_036003885.1 of Blastocatellia bacterium. GTDB lineage: Bacteria > Acidobacteriota > Blastocatellia > UBA7656 > UBA7656 > DASYSA01. The sequence goes on from DASYSA010000567.1 coordinate 376, forward strand.
CCGGAAGAGGAATCAGTTCTACACATTTGATTTCAGAATAACCAGGATCTTCAAGATTGGTGAGGACGCTCAGATTGAGCCAATCATCGAAGTGTTCAACGTGTTCAACAACACAAATCTGGTTTCGGTGCCGCGGCCTTTGTTGTTCAACTTCGACGGCACCGTGAAGGCCGGATTCGGTGATCCGCGCCAGGCCCAGTTAGGAGTCAAGGTGCGATTCTAATCTTTACCCGCAGAGCGGTTCTGCGGGTGACGCGAGCGGAAGTCACCCGCAGAGCCATCGGAAACAGTTCTTATTCGTCGGGCGGGGTCGCTCTCTTCAAAGCGTAAAGTTGAATGTTATGGTGCCGACTACCTGGACAGGCACTCCAGTAAGCAGTGTTGGGTTCCATTTCCACTGGGTGGCCGCAGCCACGGCCGCTTCTCTAAGCAGGGCGTGTCCTGATAGTGCTCGCGCTGAGGCCACATTGCCCGCTTGATCAACTACAACCTCAACCACTACCACACCACTCACCCGCGCAGCCCTTGCCAGGGGTGGATAGACTGGATTGACTCTTCTAATGGCTGTGCCCTGAATCACACCTCCTGAGCGCACAATCTGGATGCGAGGTTGTGGTTGAGGCTGCGGCGGCGGCTCCTTCCTTTCCGGCTGCGGCGGTTCAGGTCTGCTTCGCTCGGTGACGTCACCAAGGCCACCGATTACTCCGTGATCGCTTCCGCCGCCCGAGCCATGCGGTCCATTCGCCCCAGGATCGATCACGGAATCGAAACTCGGCGGCAGGGCGGCTCGAGAGGTGTTGCTCACTCTGTCAGGTGACCTCACCTGGGCGATCATCTCGTTCTGCTGCCGCGAGGCCTGCTCATTCGACTCCCGCCTTTGCTCCCGGCGAGGCGGAGTTCCCCGCAACGGCGGCGGTTGCGGCGACAGGGTGATGCCGCTTAGGACTCTTGCCGTGTCACTGAGATGGGCATCATAGGACCACACGCCTCCCACTACCACGAGAGCGAGGACTGCAATCCACACTGTCGCAGTCACGCTGAAGTACCTCCATCTTGTCTTCCTTCTCCTACCCTGTGACGACTCTATTAATTGATCAAACATCGATGCCTCCAATTGCGCTCTTTGGTTTACTTCTCGCGTCGGCGTCACCGACACACTTACAGGACGAAATTGAACGTGATCGTACCAACCACCTGTACGGCCCCGCCGTTGAGTCTGGTTGGATTCCACCTCCAGCCGCGAGCAGCATCTTCTGCCGCCTTTCTCAACAGTGCATGCCCGGAGAGCGCACGAGCCGAGACAACTCTACCTGATTCGTCGACCACGACTTCGACCACCACCGGACCTCCTGTGCGAGTCTCCAGGGCAAGCTTTGGATATGCCGGCTCGACCCTCCTCACTGCCATACCCTGAAGCATGATAGAGGCACGGGGCTTCGCGGTTGGCGTAGGTGGCGGCTCTTCTTTCCTTGGCGGGAGCTGCGGCGTGGGATCAGGAGAGGGCGCTGTGCCGCCAGGTGGCGCTCCGGGCACCCCGTTCGGTGACCCGTTTGGATCGCCGTTAGGATCGCCTCCTGGCACTGTGGGCCCGTTTCCACGCCCGTTGTCGCCGCTGACAGCTACATCGACTGGCGCCTGATTCGATGGCTGTGGGATCTCCCTGGGCGTCTCCTTCGGAGCGTTAAGCGCTGCGGGCTGCGGGTCTGATCTCTTGTCCGGGGGAGTCGGCTGGGCCGGCGCATCATGTGGGGTTGCCGGCAAGAGCATTACCAGTTTCTCGGGTTGTGCGTAGTGGTCGCTCAGGCGGCCATCGTAAGCAAGCACCCCTGCCAGGACGGCTGCCATCATTCCCGGCACCCACACTGCGGCGGTCGCCCCGAAGCACAACCACCGGCGTTTGTTCTGTCTCTTCCTTGAAGAGGATTCGATCAATTGGTCAAACATTTCTTCGACCTCCCGATTCTGTTTCGACACACTACGGCCCTCGCGCATCATGCGCGTTCTCTTCAGGCGGACTGTTGCTCTGCTACAAGCGAATTCGGTAGCCGGCTGGCCCGGCATTCAACTGAAACGTAGGTAAGCGACAAGTGAGGTGTCTGTTTATTGACTCCAGTGACTTAGACACCCCCTTAGATGGGTTTGTTCCTGCGACCTGGAGCAACACCTGTCTTCTACTTTTCTCCGTATGGCACAAGCTTGAGCATTGCGGTACTCTTACCCGACTGAAAGCACGTTTTCGCGAAGGCCTGACCAATGATACGAATTCTTCTGAAACTACTTGACGACGGGTTACCCGTCCCGCGATATCAGCACGAAAACGACGCGGGCTTCGATCTGCCCAGCCGAGTGGATCTCACGCTAGGGCCAGGCGAACGTGCAACCATACCGACTGGAATTGCTCTGGCGATACCATCAGGGTTCGCGGGATTTGTGCTCCCGAGGAGCGGCTTGGCCTCGCGCCACGGCATCGCTCTGGTCAACTCGCCTGGCCTGATTGACGCGGGATATCGCGGCGAGGTCGCGGTGGTAGTCATCAATACCGACAGACAGGAAGGGTTTCAGATCAGGCGCGGCGACCGCATTGCTCAGCTCGTCATTCAACGAGTCGAAGAAGCCACCATTCTCCAGGTTGATGATCTCGACGAGACCTCGCGCGGCGCAGGCGGATTCGGGAGTACCGGCAAATCACTCTGATCTTTCCGGCCGACTACTCCGATTGCACAGCATCGAGGCCGGCCAATGTTTGTCGAGCGCGCCGGGTCTGATAGGATAGCCCGCAACGATTCTTCATTCTCAAGGAGATCCCATGAACGAGAAGAGTGATCGCAGAAACTTTATCAAGTCGGCCACTGCGGGCGCAGTTGCCGCGGGGCTCACCTTGCGAGGCGCTTCGGCCTCGACGCGCATTCTCGGAGCGAACGACCGCATAGTTGCGGGGTTCATAGGCACCGGCCGAATGGGCGAATCGAATCTGAGGGACTTCATCAAACAGAGCAACGTTGACGCGGCCGCCGTTTGCGACGTCTACGCACCGAATCTCGAAAAGGCCGGAGCGCTCGTGCCCAGAGCGGCAAAGATGACCGACTTCCGCCGGCTCCTGGACCGCAAAGAGATTGACGTAGTGGTCGTCGCAACTCCCGATCACTGGCATGCCCTTCCGATGGTGATGGCCTGCCAGGCGGGCAAGGATGTCTATGTTGAGAAACCTATATCATTGACGATCGATGAGGGCCGCAGGATGGTGGAGGCGGCGCGCAAGTACAATCGAGTGGTGCAGGTCGGAACACAGCAGCGCTCGGGCATCCACTTTCAGAAAGCAGTTGACATGATCCGGAGCGGAAAGATCGGCAAGGTCAGCTTTGTGCGAACCTGGAATTTCGGCAATCAACATCCGAATGGTATCGGCAATCCGCCAGACAGCGATCCGCCAAAGGACCTGGATTGGGATCTGTGGCTCGGACCCGCGCCGAAAGTCCCGTTTAACGCAAACCGTTTCGGCGTATTTCCTGATCGATGGTCGAGCTTCCGCTGGTTCTGGGACTACGCCGGCGGCATGGTCACCGACTGGAGCGTGCACTTGATCGACATAGTTCAGTGGGCTATGGGGGTCGACTATCCGCAAACTATATCGGCGACCGGCGGGAAGTTCTACCTTGAAGACAATCGCGACACGCCCGATACGATTATGGTCACCTACGAGTATCCCGGATTTGTCTGCACCTATGAGAATCGCGAGTGCAATGGGAACAGCATAAACGGCAAGGGGTACGGGATAATGTTCCACGGCACCGACGGCACGCTTTTCCTGGATCGCGGGGGACTCGAGTTGATTCCGGAGAAGCGCAGAGACGCCCAGAACAAGATGGTCGATCGCGCGGTGCCGATTACGGTCGAGAATTCGAATGACCAGCACGAGACTCACGTCCGTAACTTCCTCGATTCGGTTAAGTCCCGCAAGAAACCGATCTGCGACATTGAGATCGGTCATCGCACGACAAGCGCGGCGCTGCTTGCCAATATCGCATACAGGTCACGCCGCCGTATCGTGTGGGACGGGAAGAGCGAGGAGATCATAGGCGATCGGGAGGCCGGCAGACTCCTGGCCAAACCTTATCGCAAGCCGTGGTCGTTGAAGGTATAGATCTCGACTTTCCAGGACAGCGAAAGCCGCACTCTCTCTCGCCCTGGAGAGGTGTGTGGGCCATTTACTTAACGCGGGTTTGTGCCTTCGAGTCTTCGTGGCTAGAATTTCAGATCCTGGATACTTCCTCTCTAGAGCTTTGCCAGGGTGAGGCCGCTTTGATCCTGGTACTTGCCACCGCGATCGCTGTAGCTCGTTTCGCACTCCTCGTCGGACTCAAAGAATAGTATCTGAATAAAGCCCTCTTCGGCGTAGAGCCTCACAGGCAGATTAGCCGCATTGTACAACTCGACCACGAGACGTCCGCGCCAGTTGGCTTCGAGAGGCGTGGTGTTGGCCATCAATCCACAGCGGGCATAGGTACTCTTACCAAGGGCGATGCAAGTGACGTTGCGCGGGATGATGAATCGCTCAATGGTGACACCAAGAGCGTAGGAATGTGGGGGAAGCAGCCAGTAGTCCGAGCCGTCTTCCGCTCGGCGAAGAGGGACGTCGAGGAGGCTGTTCGCGTCGAAGTTCTTCGGGTCAATCTCGGTCCCGGTCACCGGGGAGAAGACCTTGAACTCGTCTCGAGCGAGGCGGCAATCGTAACCGTAGCTTGAAACTCCACAGCTGATTATCTTGCGATCATCCACCCGCCGCAGCAGCCGGTCCTCAAAGGGTTCGATCAGCTGTTGCTCTTGACACATGCGCTTGATCCAAATGTCAGACTTTATCGACATCCATCCTCCAAACCTTCCTCGAGGCTGTTTGGCACAGCCGAGCAATTTAGCCTGCGGTCTTGCACTAAGTCAACTTTGGGACGATTTAGCCACCTGGTTGAGAAGGGCTTACGTGTTAACGACTCGGCGCGCGAGTAAATTGCTCGATTCGGCTCTGAAACGCGGGCTAATGGCGCGCAGTTGAACCGATGGTCGTTCAATAAATCGGCGTTTTCGATCGAATTGTTACCCGTTCCGGCCGGTAAAACAAGATTTTTCTTTACTTTGGCCGTGCGACATGTTACAAACTCTAATGTAAGGCTTATATCAAATCGGCCGTGGCGGATCCCCGTTGCGACGTGACATGGTTCGATCAAAGGGTGAAGGGTTAATCTCGGAGGATATCCCAGGTTTTCCGAAAGATGTGCCAGGTGAGCGGAGTCATGCTTCCACCTCACCCCGCTGTCGCCCGTCGCAGGGCGCTCCTTCGTACCGTACGGTAACTCTACCCCAACATTGTTATCGCGTTGGCAAACGAGGTGGGTTCACAACCTTCATCGCTAGCCACTTGCGCGGAATTCCGTTCATCGCGGGAAAAAGACCGCCGATGGGCAAGAGAAGGAGTACAACATGTCTCGACCAGCACCAGCCAAAGAGATTTCAGTTGACAGGCTCGACAAGGATGACGTTTTCCAAAAGACCTTGAGTAGTTTCATACATCCGAGAGGCTCGCATTTAGTTGACCGCACTGGGCCACTCGGAGAATGGGTAGACGGGCGCACGGCTCTCAACACCTGGCCTTACAGTCGCGTTCTCGAGACGGCACCATCTACAATGGCCAAACTAGCAAGCCGAGACAATACGGCAGTCGAATCAATCAACTTCGCCTCTCAGGACTATCTTGGGCTGTCGTCGCATCCTGCCATTCATCTGGCAGTGTTGGAAGCCTTGCGAGAGTATGGTCCACATACGGCCTCTTCGCCCACGCTGATAGGCAATACTGTGGCGTCTCGAAGGCTGGAGCAATCTCTGGCGGATCTCCTCGAAACGGAGCACGTATTGCTATTCCCCACCGGCTGGTCCGCCGGCTTTGGGACGATTGCCGGGTTGGTCAGACCAGAAGACCACATTGTCATGGACCACCTCGCACATGCCTGTCTCCGGCAAGGTGCGATGGCAGCTACCCGCAAACTCTCCGCCGTAAGGCATAACGATCTTGCGAGCTTCAAGCGACGACTTCAGACCATAAGGTCGAAGGACACAGGGAACTCCGTCCTGGTTGTCACAGAAGGTATTTTCTCAATGGACTCGGACAGCCCCGATATCTTCACACTTCAAGGCATCTGTCGTGAGTTCGATGCTGTTCTTCTGGTCGACGTCGCACACGATCTTGCAGCAAGCGGCCCGTCCGGAACCGGTCAGATAGGCATTCAGAAGATGTTAGGGCAGGTTGACCTTGTGATGGGTAGTTTCTCGAAATCACTGGCAAGCAACGGCGGCTTTCTGGCCAGTCACCGACGGTCGGTCAAGCAATTCCTCAGCTGGTTTGGCGGGCCGCACATATTTTCCAACGCACTTTCACCGCTTCAAGTCGGTCGTGTCAACGCGGCGTTGGAAATCGTGCGCACCAGAGAGGGAGACCTGCTCCGAAGACAGGCTCACTTTAATATCAAGCGCCTGCGAGCCGCCTTTGCAAAGAGAGGCGTGAAGTGTCTCGGCGAGCCGTCGAACGTAGTCCCTGTGAGCGTTGGAGACGAGACCGTGGCGAAGATTATGAGCGGACTACTCGAGAAAATCGGATTGTTGACCAATCTCGTGGAGTTTCCTGGCGTTCCCAGAGGAAAGTCTCGCTTCCGCTTTCAGGTGATGGCAACTCATACACCTGAGCAAATTGATGACGCGGTTGAAGTCTTCTGCGCCTGCCTTGAGGTAGCTCGCGAAATGGCTGCGGAGAGGTCGCTCAACGCTCGTTGACACCTGCCACTCTTTGGCATCGCCGGGGGCCAAAGAATGTCCGCGTTCGGCCGGAATCGGATGCCCTACGCCGGTTCGGACGGGGAAAGGCTTCAGCATTACCGGCCGTTCGGTAAAGAGTTTTGCGCTCGGTAAACGGCGGTTTGGGTTGTGAAGACCAGCTAACGTGCGCGTTGTCAATGTTTAGCCGAAATGAAACCGAAGTTTAGCCCCATCGGAGTGGATACTGTTCTTTGCTTTCTCAGGCCTTCCTAATTCCAAGCGGATAGGAGCTATGGTATCGTGCCTTCAACTCGGCAACCATGAGGGAATTTGGATTGTGGCTGTCAAATAACCTCCTCTTCTTCTCTGGTTGAGGGACACAACCATTGAAGGGACGCAGAAAACGGAAGGGGGCACTCGCCAGAGGAACCCTTCCGTTATTTTTTTCTACGCTCACCTTTCATCGTTACGTGACCCATCCTCCCTACCTGTTGTCCAAAACGACTGCGCCATTGCTCCACAGATGATTCGCGGTTCCCCCGCTTCTCCTTCGATCCGCACTCCTGCTTCGCCTGGCGGCCTCTGGCAGCTGGGTTGCTAGTACATTCAGCGAAGCGGCAACCGAAAAATGGGGGTTCTTGCCAGGGAGGGGTTAATGGCACAGGTGCTGATGTTGGAAGGTGATTCGGCGTTATCAATATTGCTCGGACATTACCTTAGGTCCTTGGGGCATTCAGTGACTATTGCGAGCAACCTGCTCGAGTCCAGAGTTTGGCTGGATCTGGCGCGGTTTGATGTCGTCGTAGTCGATGTTGCCGAGGATGTCGAAGACGGGCTGGATCTCTGTCGGTCGGTTAGGACTACCTCGCAGAATTCCAGGACACGCCTGCTGGTGGTAAGCGGCGCCCCGGGAATGGAAAATATTGCGGCAGCTGCTGGAGCAGACGCTTTCCTGTCACATCCTCTCTCCTTGCGTCAGATCAGAGACTGCGTGTCGGGGCTCATGGGTACTCTTGTTCCCGTGGGCAGCGGGCCTTTGGCGATGCCTGCTGTCCTCTACGCATCGTAGCGAGACTGGATCCCGCGAATGGCAAATGCGCTCCACCCACCCGCCTCCGGCACTTTCGGCCGCGTCAAAGTGTGCTGCACCCGCCGGGTGGCCGTCTTGATTGACCTCTCCACATAACCTATACTCTTCAGGCTCTTAGGGCGGAGGGGTATCCTAATGGTAAGGAAGCGGTCTTGAAAACCGCCGGGCGAAAGCCCTTGCAGGTTCGAGTCCTGTCCCCTCCGCCATCCCGAATCCGCAGGGTCCTTCGGCAGTCGTAGTCTTTCGCAAATCCCGATCACATTGGCGATCGAACCGTGCAGTCGCCTGGCAGAGGGAACGCGCTAGTTCTTAGCTGGAGGCTTCGGGGGCTTGCCTTCGATGTCCACAACGTCCACCGGTCCCAACGTCTCCAGTTGGCTCTTGAGTTTGGCGGCGTCGCCGACCACAACTATTGCGGGCCGGTCCGTCAGAATGTACTTTCGCGCCGCCTGCTGCACTTGATCCGCGGTTACTTGATCAATCCTTGCCCGGTAACTCTGGAGGTAGTCGTCAGGCAAATCCAGAAGGCGAGACTGAAGAATTCGGCCGGCAATTCCCCCCTGAGTTGAAAGCGTAAGCGAGAAGACACCATTCAAATAGTTCTTGGCGTTTCTGAGATCCCTGGCAGTGACCTTTAGATCCCTCATCCGTTCGAACTCGGCGAGCATTTCTCGAATTGCCGGCAACGTGACCTCGGTGCGAGTCTCCGAGGCTCCGAAGAAAGTGCCCCGCTGGCGGGGCGCGCTGACCGAGCTGGAAACGTCGTACGCGTAGCCCTTACGCTCACGAATGCTCAGGAAGAGCCGCGAGCTTGTGCCTCCGCCAAGAATCGTGCTGGCGACCAGCAAGGGATAATAGTCGGGATCCGAGCGTGCAACCGCCAGATTCCCGATCCGAAAGTCAGCTTGTTCGGAGCCCGGCCTGTCCATAAGGTAGATGCGCTTGCCGGTCCGCTCAGGCATCTCCGGGAACTTAATGCTCGAGGCAGCATCCGCCCGCCACGCGGAGAAGAGGCTCTTCGTTCGGGCTTCCATTGTGGCGCTGGTGAAATCGCCCACGATAACAAGCACTGCGCGGGCCGGCGTGAAATTGGAGCTATAGAAGCCTGCGACTTCCCTTCGATCCAGAGCCGCAACAGATTCAGGTGTGGGAGACGAGACCGCGTACGGGTGAGGGCCGAACACTATTCGGTTGAAGTGCTCGCTCACCAGAAAGGCCGGTTCCTGGCGCTGAACGGTGAGTTTCTGAATGCGATTGCTCTTGTAAAGGGCGACCTCGCTCTCGGGAAAGCTCGGACGCAGCAGGACGTCAGACGCGATCTCCAGCATTCGCTCCGCGTTCTCCGATACGACTGTCGCCTCCAACTCGGTGAAGTCATCACTGGCGGACCCGTCGATGCTACCTCCCATCGTCTCTATTTCTCGAGCCAGCTCCTGAGCGCTGCGCGTGCCCGCGCCTTCGGTGAGCAGGTCAGCGGTGGCCTCGGCCAGCCCTGGCCTTCCCGAGGGATCGTCTGCGCTGCCGACACGAATTCCCGCGACAATCGTGACCATCGGTGTTCGATGGTCTTCGATCATGAGAACAGCAAGGCCATTTGCGAGTCTTACTTCACGGGGCGCGGGAAGGGCGAACGGCCGGGCAGGACCAGCCGGTGGCGGAGACCTGTGCAATGAATGAACGCGGACAACCGGGCCTTCCTTTTGAGCCGATGCGCTGTAGTGCGGGGCAAACCAGGAAGCCAGAACAATGCTGATTACAACCGCGAGTATCCTCTTCATGTGGTCACTTCCCCTGCTTGCGTGGCTCTGGTTGTTTGTCCGGAGACGCCCCGCCGTCGGGTTTGGCGGCCGGGCGTATGTACAGCACAGAACGATTCGCGGTGCCAAGGTATCGAAGGGCCACATCTCGCACTTGCTGCGGGGTGACTGCAAGGTATCTATCAATCTCCGTGTTAACCAGAGAGGGATCGCCATCAAACAGGGCGAATTCGCCTAGCGCAAGCGCGCGACCAAGCGCGGTTTGGAGGCTGGAGTATTCGCCTTCCGCGCCCCCGCCCATGAAGCGTCCGAGCCGAAACTGGTTCTTGACCTTGGCCAGTTCTTCAACACCAATGCCGTCGGATTTCACGCGGTCAAGCTCGGATTCGATGATGGCCTGCAGGGCATCCGATGTCACATCGGGTTTGTGAATTGAGAAGATCGCGATCTGACCGGGACCCCGCCTCTCCTCCAGAGTCCCCTGCACTTCCAGCGCGACTGCCTTCTCCTTCACCAGCTTTTGATAGAGACGCGAACTCTCGCCGCCGCATAGGATCGAATTCAGCAAGGCGATGGCGTAGAAGTCGGGCGATCGGCGCGCGGGAATTTTCCAGGCCATTGCGAGAGCAGGCATCTGAGCGTGCTGGTCTTCCACATCGGCCTTGCCCCTGGCGACCTCAGGAGGTTCTGTAACGTCAGCCTTCGGAGGAGGAGGCTGCGACGGTATTGTTCCGAAATACCTGCGAACCAGGCTCTCGGCCTTTGCCGGCTCCAGGTCGCCGGCGATAGAGAGCACGGCATTGTTAGGAGCGTAGAAGGTCTTGAAGAACTGGCGGACATCGGCGAGCGTCGCGGCATCCAGGTCTTCCATCGAGCCTATCGTTGGGTGAGCGTTCGACCAATTGCTGAAGACCATTTCGTCCATCCTGGTCAGTGCAGGCCAGTACGCCTGATTGTCGACGCTCAGGCGCTTCTCTTCTTTGACCGCATCCTTCTGGTTCTTGAGGTTGGCGGGTGTGATTCGCAGCGAGCGCATTCGGTCGGACTCCAGCCACAGGGCGAGCGCGAGCTGATTCGACGGAAGAAACTGATAGTAGTTCGTGAAATCGACGTGCGTCGAGCCGTTGAGCACTCCGCCATTGTTTTCCACGTACTGAAAGTGCTGGGCTTTGCCTACGTTCTCGGAGCCCTGAAACATCATGTGCTCGAACAGGTGGGCGAACCCGGAACGCCCCTTCACCTCATTACGCGAGCCGACGTCGTAGTAGACGGCAACTGCGACAACCGGAGCCGAGTGGTCTTCGGAGAGGACGACCCGCAATCCGTTGTCGAGCTTGAACTGCGTGAAGGGAACTTTGAAAGACTGCGTTGACGAGCGTGCCGTAAACACGAGCAATAGACAGATCAGCCCGGCGTAGCGGAATGGACTCGCTTTGGTGCGTAAAGAGTGCAGTGGTTTCATCATCGGATAGTTTCTCTACTTCTTGCTTTCAAGAGACTCTGTTGCAGAGCGCGACATTTGGTCAACCCGGGCTTTCGCTCAGATCACGCGGAGTCGCTTGCCGACCGACGCAAAAGCCTCGAGAGCTCGGTCCAGGTCCTCGCGAGTATGCGCAGCCGAAATCTGCGCTCGCAGTCTCGCTTCGCCCTTCGGCACAACCGGATACCAGAGCCCCTTGATATACACGCCTTCGCTGAGAAGCTCGCGGCTCATGTCTTGCGCGAGAGCGGCTTCGCCAAGCATGACCGGCACAATCGCGTGGCGGCCTTCGATGATCTTGAACCCCAGCCGCACGATCTCGCTTCGGAAGTATTCGGTGTTTTCGTGCAGCCGGGCCACTATGGATGGGTCGTTCTCAATCAGGTTGATCGCTTCGATTGAGCCCATCACCACCGAGGGCGGCACCGTGTTTGAAAACGTGTAGGGCCGCGACTTCTGGCGCAGGAATTCAATCAGCGGTTTTCGCCCGGCGATGAATCCGCCGGACGCCCCTCCAAGCGCTTTGCCGAACGTTCCGGTGATCACATCTATCTGCCCGTGGACGCCCAGTTCCTCGGGCGTGCCTCGGCCCGTCTTGCCCAAGGCGCCGGTGGCATGTGACTCGTCGACCAACAGCAACGCGCCGTGCTCGCGTGCAAGCTTCACAAGCTCCGGGAGCGGCGCGAGCAATCCCTCCATAGAAAAGACTCCGTCACTCCCGATAATCTTGATCCTATAGTTTTTGTCACGATCTTCTTCGAGCATCTCGGCGAGCTGTTTGACATCACCGTTGCGATACAATCGTGAGACAGTCTGCTTGGCGATGGCGCGGCACAATCGGACGCCGTCGATGATGCTGGCGTGATTGAGCTGATCGCTGTAGATGACGTCCTGATAGTTCTGCTGCCCGAAGTCATTTGCGACCAGAGCGGAAAAGAACGCTTCATTGGCGGCGAAGCACGACGAATGGAGTATCGCGGCCTCGCAGCCGAGGAAGCTCGCGATGCGCCGTTCGAGATCGAAGTGAATCGGCTCGGTCCCACAAAGAAAGCGGACTGATGCCAGGCCGTAGCCCCATCGATCCAGCGCTTTGTGTGCGGCCTCTTTGATGCCGGGGTGGTTGGACAGCCCGAGGTAGTTGTTGGACGCAAGCATTACGACGTCCCGGCCTTCGACCTTTACGCAGCCTGCCTGCTCGCTCTCCAGCGGAACTTCGTACTTGAAGGTCTTCGCTTCCTTGAGCTTTGTCAGCTCGGCGTCGAGCGTCGCGTAAAGTTCTCCCGGATTCATTCATCCTCCATTTGCCGGATGTGGCTGTTTCTTTGAGTCACTCAGCTAACAATAACTCTCTGTCCTTAAAGACGGCACGCTGGAAGCGCGCGTACCCGGGCGGTCTCAGGGCGCGAGCAACAGTTTGACAGCTTCATGCATTCGGACAAGGTCGAAACCGCGCTCGAAATCTGAGAGCGGAACAATGTCGCTCGATATCAACCTCTCGAGCTTTGCCTTCAATCCCGCTTTCTCCGATGCCAACAGATCGAGCATCGCAAACCATGTGTCGAACATGCGCCTCCCGAAGATGCCGCGTATCGTGACGCCCTTCCAAACAGCGTACTTGCCGAAATCAAAAGAGCGCAGTGGACGTGCCGGTATTCCAAGCAGGAGGATCTGCCCGCCGTTCTTCACCATCGCTCCCGCATCGTTGTACGCAGCTTCTGCGCCGCTCATCTCCAGTACGACGTCGATTCCTCCGCCGTGCTCGTCTCGCACCCGCTCGAACAGCTCTGCCTTCTGGCCAGGCGCAGCCTCTTCGTTAGTGTCGAAACAGAAGTCGGCTCCCATCTCGCGCGCTGTAGCAAATCGGCTCGCAAGGCGGGCTGCGTCAAAGCCGCCCGTGGGACTCGAAAAGTCGGTTACGTAGATTCGGGTTGCTCCAAGCGTCCGCGCCACCGCGGTAGCCATCAGTCCCTGTGCGCCGCAGCCGAGAACCCCGACAGTCTTGCCGGCTACGTCGCCCTCCATCACCGTGTGCACCGCGTTCCCGAGCGCATCCAGGAAGGCGCCGAAGCGCGGCGGGATGATCGTGCGGCCGCCGAAGCGCTCGAGATTGATGAGGTTGCCCGAAGGCACGACCACGTACTCGGCAAACGCCCCGTCGAGGTGAACACCCTTGACTCGGATGTTCTTACAGATGTGGCGCTGACCCGTCTGACATTGCTGGCAATAACCACAACTGATATGCATCTCGCCCGTCGCGTAATCCCCAACGCGAGCCAGCCCCGGATCGACGTCTTCGCCGACCTCGGCTACCTCTCCGCAGAATTCGTGCCCGACTACGATGGGCCGATACCTCGTAACATCGCCGCCGTTATAGGCGAGCATTTCGTCCCGCATCCCGGGACGAGATGTGATCTGGTAGATGCTTTGATCGGTCCCGCAGATAGACGCGACCTCAACGCGGATCTTTACGTCGGAGTGTCCCACCCGAGGTTCTGGTTCGTTCTCCACGAACTGCAGACCGTCCTCGGTGAGACTGAGCTTTTTGAGTGCCTGCATTCCTTCTCCTGATCACTTCGCCGCTCGAAGCAGACCGGCCGCCATGGTGTGATAGCTTACTCTGAGTTCCTGATAATCTCGGAAGCGGCGCGGCGCAGACGGTCCATTACCGCCGCGCCCTCGCCCTTGTCGTGTATCCCCTGCACCACGACCAACTGCGCCCCCTGGTCC
>DASYSA010000568.1:0-4422 GCA_036003885.1 Blastocatellia bacterium
CGTTTGTCTGGACCGCCACTCGCGGCGCTCGAGGATGCCTTCTTCGACTATGACCGTTACGACCTCGAGGAGTCTGCCCGCACGAGCCTGGACCTCGACGCGCGAATTCTGGGCGTTCATGGGGACTCGCAAGTCCTCATCGAGGGGCACTGCGACGAGCGCGGCTCGGAGAAGTACAACCTCGCGCTCGGCGATCGCCGCGCCAACGCGGCACGGCACTACCTGGTCGTGAGGGGTGTCGCGCCCGATCGCGTCTCGACGGTCAGTTACGGAGAGGAACGACCCTTCGAGCAAGGACAAGGTGAGGCTGCCTGGGCGAAAAACCGCCGCGCTCATGTACGACTCGCGCCATGAGGGGACGCTTCGTCGGATTACAATGCTGCCTGCCACCAAAATCTTAGGGTGCGGGTTTCGGGACTCTCCACGGTTTGGGCCGGAGCGCTACAGTGCAGGGTGGTGGTTCACTGTTTGTTCGGCAAGCACTGAGCCATGGGGACAAAGCATATTGCTAGATGTCTTCCGCGCATCCGGCGGCCAGGCCCCCATCGACAACCAGGGCCTGGCCCGTCATCCAGGCCGATTCGTCGGAAGCGAGAAATACGACCGCGTGCGCAATGTCTTCAGGCGTTCCGAGCCGCCCGAGCGGATGAATGGCCGTGAGTTGCTTTGCCTTCTCGGGGTTCTGTAGCAACTGCTCAATCAGTGGCGTCCGCACGAACCCCGGGCCAATACAATTGACCCGGATGCCGGAGCGTGCATAGTCGAGCGCCATACTGCGCGTGAGGCTGACGCACGGCGATACCGGCGTTGTTGTGCAGAATATCCAGCGAGCCAAACTCAAGCACAGCCCGCGAGATCATCTCGTCCGCGCCCTCTGCGGTTGAGATGTCCGCGTGGCATGAGACGGCCGTTCCGCCCGATGATTGAATCAGCTCGCAAGTCTCCCGCGCCGCATCTCCATTCAGATCGACCACGACGACGCGAGCGCCCTCGCGGGAGAGCGCGCGGGCCGATGCCCGCCCGATTCCGGAGCCCGCGCCCGTCACAACTGCGACTTTCCCGTTTACACGCATGCGATTTCAAGGCTCCATAACCAGATTCACTACGCAGATAAAGGCTCTGTTTGTGCATTCAGTGGTGCGGTGAACATTAGCCGCATGAGTTGGAGTCGTCCTTCGGCAAAGGTAATCACACACGATCATAGGAATCTGGGCTAGAGTTGCCAAGAGACCCGACTCGAAAAGGCAAACGGATTCGCAAAGCTTAGTACTCTGGTTCATAAATACGGTAACGAATTGATTGACGTGCAATCCAGTATGGGACACGGATGACACGGAAATCACAGAACAACACGGATCGATCCGTACTACTGGCCGACAAATTTTGCCTTCCTGCCATGAATTCTCAAACAAGGCGGTCCATCGTAGAGACGGCCCGCCGGGCCGTCTCTACGAATTCGCGCGAATCGACAACTCTCGAATTTGGTCGCGGGTCGGGTGGTCCGTGAATATCCGTGATTTCCGTGTCATTCCGTGTCCCCTAAAGGATGTACTTCAGCCAAATGGTTACCGTATTTAAGGCCACAGATTTAGCATTTAGGAGGTTATGTGAGACATGCAATGGTAGCTGTGCTAGTTTCAGTTCTGGCAGTGGGCTTCATCGATGCGCAGACCCTTCGGGGCTGGGTTAAGGGAAAGGGCTGGGGATGGACGTGGGGTAAGGAGGACGAAGTCGGCGCGCTCAACGCTGTGAACAGTCCAGCCGCCGTACTTCGCGCGCTGCGCGAGGTGAAAACCGGGAAGGTTTATGACCTTGGGGTTCGTGTCGATCAGACTTCTTACAAGTGGCCCGGGCACTCCCCGACTCAAATCGTGACATATCGCAGCCCTGAGGGCGTAAAGCGCGGAAAGGATATTCAGTCCTTCACCGAAAGCAAAAAGCAACTAGCTTTTCACAGTTGCGCCTTATTCATTTCCGACAATGTTGGCACCCAAATTGACGGCCTGGGGCACATTACCACGGGGGCCGATAATCACTGGTACAACGGCTTTCGCGAGCAAGACCACGGCGGCGATTTCGGCATTCGCAAAACTGACGCGGACACGATACCACCGCTCATAGCACGCGCCGTGCTGATCGATGTGGCCGCCTTGAAGGGAGTCGAGGCGCTCCCGTCCAACTTCGCCATCGGACGGAAGGAACTCCAGGAAGCGCTTTCCGCCGAGAAGGTCGATTTAGAACCTGGCGACGTCGTGCTGGTCCGCACAGGTGCCTTGCGATATTGGGGCGAGACCGGCGCGGATCACCCTAAAATCGCGCAGCATGATTCAGCCGGCATCACTCTGGAAGGTGCAAAATGGCTCGTAGAGGAGAAGGGGGCTGTCATGGTCGGCGCCGATACGAGCGGGCTCGAGGTGGGTCAAGACCCGGCGCTGCCAGGCGCCACGATTCCGGTGCATGAATACCTTCTGATCGAACAGGGAGTCCACATTGGCGAGTTTCATTATCTGGAGGATCTGTCGCGGGACAAGGTCTACCGCTTCACCTATGTTGTTGCGACGAATCGCCTGAAAGGCGCGGTGGCCGGGACTGCGCTGCGCCCGATAGCGATCGAGTAAACCCTTAGTTCTTGGCGTCCTTGGCGCCTTGGCGGTGAATGCGGGACAGCTCTTTCACTCAATTCGGTGGGCAGACATTGAACTGCCGCCCGGGGGTGCAGTTAAAGATGGGAGTCAAGCAGCGCGGCTGGAGCTTGCCTTTTCTCGCCCGATCAATGGATGCTCGACCCGCTCTCTCGAGCTCTTTCCTGCTCGGTATGCAGCAACCACCCTCAGGGACCCTCGCATTCTTGCATTCCGATGGTTACCGGTTGAATTCTCCCTCGAAATCCCTCGCCATCCCGCATTGATGATGGAGCGTACACATAGTGTGCAATTTCGTCGAAATAGTAAGCCGTCGAGACTTGGCGGGTCGCGCCGACCTCGGCAATCTGCTGGGCGAGACCGGGAGATGCATCGAGGAGACGAGCAACCTTCTGCTGGTCGCGTGAAGCAATCGCCCGAAGCAGCGTCATCAGTGCGGAGCTTTGCCCATCCGCGCTCGCGCCCTTGGCCATCATCTGGGCTGTCCTCCTGTCATTAGTTGCGATTGTGACCGTCGCTGTCCAACGTCCGAGTTTAAGTGGCCGCGCGTTGTCCAAGCGTCGATGCCACAGTTCAAGTTGAGAAACGAGCTGGCGCGGCTCACCGGGCACAACGTGTTGGGCCGGCCCAGGATGTCGCCACGCAACGTGATTGTCTACCGGTTTCAGAAACGACGCAACGTTTGGCGAAGACCAGTGGTCGACATGAAGCCAGTGGCATCGGGCGGAACGGTTCTCCAGAAGCCTTCGCGGTTCGCAGCGATGACCAACGCTGCGACTGTAATTTTAGCCGCTATAATTTACTCGGAATATCATGCCGGGCCCATAGAACAAAGAATGCCCGCTGAAGGTGAGAATGTGTGTAAGGCCGTGACTAATCATCGCGGCTACTAGTCGCGCATCATGTGTCTTCTTCCCCGAAACCTCGTGTTGTATGACAAGACGTTCCCATTGTACGAAAGCTTCGGCTTTATCCGTAGCGAGAGTAAAGAAATCGCTTCATCCTGACTAGCTGCGCCGAAGCCCACTTCACACTCATTCCGAGACCATTGGAATCCTTGAACTGGTAAAGAAATGCAAGGAGACAGACCTGTTCGGAGAAGTAAGGGTAGAGGCTGAAAACAAAATGGTGGATAGGCTTGCCGAGGCTCTCTCGCACCTGCGTGAATATAGGCTCGCCTTTCAGTTGATTGAGTGGGAGGCGGTTGATGACGATGATGACTATACGTTGTACGAACGTATCGGACGAGGTGGAGTCCAAATTACACCGCGGCAATTGGCAGTTTCCAAATTGATGCTCGCGCTGGGCAGAGACGGCAATGACGCAGTTATTGCCTTCCAAAGCTCGGTCGTTGTCGCCGGTAGGATTGTGGTTGTGCGCCTCGCCGCAGGCGGGAATCACGTATGCGCCTTTGAGATCTGCAGTATGGCACAGGGTTTGGCAACCGAAGTGTCTGTAAACCAACGAACCAAAAATAACTCCGCAGCACCTCGAACGCCTCTTGAACGTGTCCCGCTGATCATCGAAGAGCGCAAGTGAGAAATCCGCCAGTGCCACACGCGGGGTCGAGCAATATCTCTCCGGCTTGGGGTCAGTTTTGCAACCGTCTCGACCAATGGCCCTACAGGCCGGAAAGCATCTGTTGAATCTCGCGCACACCTACCTATATGGAGAACAGCAGCGCTATGGTCAGGACCGCGTTCGTTAATACGCCGCTGTAGGCCTCTTCGCGGTTGAGAAGCAGAGTCAGGGAGTCCCGCTCAGAGTGAAAACACGCATG
>DASYSA010000569.1:0-7791 GCA_036003885.1 Blastocatellia bacterium
CCGGGCAAAACATAAGGCCGCCCTCCTGAGTCGGTTTGATCTCTATTACGCAGACCTACCATATTAGTTCTGAGATTCTTGTACAAGCCCGAGGGGGAATTGCGAATTTCGAACTTCGAATTTCGAAATTCGCGCTTCGCAATTCGCAATTCTCTATCGAAGCCGGGTAGAATCACGTTTTGCCGGATTCAAGCTGTGGATCTCTCAAAGATCCAAATCCGAGAACCGACTATGCGAATTCTTGTTTGTGACGGATTAGAGAAGACAGGCATCGATCTCTTACTTGCGACTCCGGGTGTAGCGGTCGACGAGCGCCCGGCAATCAGTCAGGACGAGCTTGGTCAGATCATCGGCGACTACGATGGCTTGATCGTCCGCAGTAAGACGAGGGTCACCGCGGAGATCATCGAGCGGGCGCCGAAACTCAGAGTCATAGGCCGGGCAGGCACCGGCGTCGACAACATCGACGTCGCGGCCGCCACTCGCCGCGGAATCGTGGTGATGAATGCGGCCGCCGGCAACACAGTGACTACGGCCGAGCATACGATGGCGATGATGATGTCGCTGGCCCGGCAGATCCCGCAGGCGGTTGTCTCAACCAGAAGCGGCAAGTGGGAGAAGAATCGTTTCCTCGGAGTCGAGCTGAGAGGTAAGACCCTCGGCGTCATCGGCCTCGGCCGCATCGGTTCAACCGTGGCCGAACGTGCGCGGGCCTTCGGAATGAACGCCGTGGCATACGATCCCTATTTCAATCCGGAACTGGCTCGCGAACTCGGCATCGAGATGTCTTCGCTGGATGATCTCTTCGCAAGATCCGACTTTATTACTTTGCACACGCCGCTCACCGATGACACTCGCGGAATAGTTGGCGAAGCTTCCATTGCGAAAATGAAGCGGGGTGTGCGGATCATAAACTGTGCGCGCGGGGGACTGATCGACGAGGCCGCGCTGGGTGAGGGGATTCGCTCCGGCCAGGTAGCCGGAGCCGCGCTCGACGTATTCGAACAAGAGCCCACGCCTCCCGATAATCCGCTCCTGGCGCTCGAGGAGGTCATCACTACTCCGCACCTTGGCGCTTCAACTCAGGAGGCACAACTTGGAGTGGCGACAATGATCGCCGAAGAGGTCCTCGATTACTTGAAGAATGGCACGGTGAAGGGGGCGGTGAATGTGCCCTCCGTCAGCGCTGAGTTGCTCGCGGCCATCGGGCCTTACATCACTCTGGGCGAGAAGCTCGGGTTGTTTCAGGGACTGGTCTTCGGCCACGACCTCAGAGAAGTGCACATCGAGTATTCCGGCGAGGTGACCGAACACGACATAAAACCGATCTCTCAAGCCATCCTCGCGGGTCTGTTGAGCCCGGTCATCGAACGAATCAACATTGTCAACGCCTCGATGGTTGCCGAAGAGCGCGGCATCAAGGTGGTCGAGTCGCTGCTTAGACGAGTGCACGACTTCGCAAGCCTCATCCGCGTTCGCGCTGTCACGGCCCGCGGCGAAAGCGAATTGGCCGGCACGTTGTTCGGCCGCCGCTTCCCGCGCATCGTTCGAATAAATGGGTTCAATCTCGAAGCGATACCCCGAGGGCACATGATCTATCTGTTCAACCGCGACATCCCGGGCGTCCTGGGACGCTTTGCGACCTACATCGGCGACAAGGGAGTCAACATCGGACGGTTGTACCTGGGCCGCAAAAAGGTCGGCGAAAACGCGCTGGCGTTGATACAGATCGACGAGCCGATGACCGATGAAGGACTGCGTGGGCTGGAGTCGCTGGAGGGAGTCATCTCGGTTCAACAGATCGAGTTGTAGGATACGTGATTAACGTTTTACGTTTTGCGTTTTACGTTTTGCGTTCACTTCTTCTTCGAGAGTTTGGACCAGGTTTGATCACGCTCAAGCCTGCGCACTACATCGAGCGCTCTGAGGAGGGTTTCCTTCGTCTCGGTCCAGTCTGGATAGGTGTCTGAGTCAATCGCCATCTCGACTTCAACCAGCGTCGCGTGAAGAAGCTCCCTCAGCCTTCTTAGATCAGACTTCTCTGCCGCCATCTCGACCTCCTAAACCGCAGCAATGATAGATCGCGTACTGGTTGTCCGCCTACAACCGAAATTGAACCATGCCGAACGTCAGGTTGCCGAGTCGAGAGGCCTGTCTTCGCACTGTTCAGTCTCTCGCCCGGGGGTCTGTGAGACTCTCGGTCGTCCGCCCGTCGAAGTTGTCAGGCAGACTCCTCCGAGCACGAGGGCGCCGCCAATAAGGGTGCTCACCGAAAGCTGCTGCCCAAAGAGAACCAGCGCCAGCAGACTGGCCACCACCGGTTCTCCCAGGAAGGCTACCGATATCGCTGAAGGCCGCACGTGCTTGATCGCCCAATTGAACACCGTGTGCCCCAGAATCGTCGGTACGATCGCAAGCGCCAGGAAGTAGAACCAGACTGTCGAGTCATATGGATAAAGGCGGCTGCCACTTCCAAGCGCCCACACCAGGAGAAGCACCGAGCAGAATGCATAGAGCGGCGTCACATAGGCGAGGAGACTCACTCGGGCGCGAGCTTTGCGGCCTACGATGAAATACCCGACAATGGCCAGCGCTCCGGCGATAGCAAGAGAGTCGCCCCAGAGCGCGAACTCGGCTCCCTTGAATCCGTCGTGGCTGATGATGGCCATCCCTGCCAGTCCGATCGCGGTCCCCGCCAGGTGGCGTCGAGTGGGCCGATCCCCGAGGAAAAAGTACGAAGCGATCACCACGAAGAGAGGGTGGCTGTTGACCAGGACTACCGACGTCGCTATTGGAATGTACTTGAACGACGTGATCCAGGCGCCGAAATGAAGCGCGAGGAAGAGTCCGCCCATCGCGAGCAGTCGCAGGTCTCTTCCTGAGAGCGAGCGAATCTCGCGCCACTTGAAGGCCAGGGCAGCCGGGGCCAGCAGGCACGTTGCCAGCGCCATCCTGTAGAAAGCGATGCTGATCGGCGGGACGCCGGCGCGTTCGAGCCTGGTAATGAAAATCGAAGCGAAGGCGAGGGCCAGGATGGCAAATCCCATGGCCGCCATCACGCGAGGAGCGCCTGGATCTGTCGTGGGTTCGCCTGTTTCACCTGCGGTCATCTGAAATGGTTGAGAACAGGCTCACGAGAATAGCACGAGGTCGGGGCCTGACAAAGCGATCGAGCCGATTGATTCCGTCGCTCGGTGACATAACGATGCCGGCGGAACACTCAGCGTGCCGCGGAATGTCCAACCCCAACGGGGTTGCGCCTCGAAGTCCAGGGTTGCTGTACTCGGCTACCCTGGGAAGCCAGTAACAAGGGGATCCCAACCCCAACGGGGTTGTGGCCAAAGCCTCGGTTTGCGCGTAACCGCGAGGCAGCATGGTTTCGAAGATCCGGAATTGCGATCTTTTAGTGAGTTCATTGAATCTTACACCTGTTGCGGTGCCGACCCCGTTGGGGTTGCGCGCGTCACGTTGGCCGTACCCCAAGGTAGCTGAGTACAGCAACCTTGGGCTTTGGTCACAACCCGTTGGGGTTGTGAGGGCATCTAGTCTCAGCATGGTTCCGAAGATCCGGAATTGCGATCTTTTAGTGAGTTCATTGAATCTTACACCTGTTGCGGTGCCGCAACCCCGTTGGGGTTGCGCGCGTCACGTCGGCCGTACCCCAAGGTAGCTGAGTACAGCAACCTTGGGCTTTGGTCACAACCCCGTCGGGGTTGTGAGGGCATCTAGTCTCAGTGAGGGGTCATCTAGTCTCAGTCAGGCTCGCCCACCGACGAGAGGTGAGGGAGTGCCGGCGCAGTTTTGAGTTGAATCTGGCGGATTCCGAGCGTGTGTCCAGTCATACAGCCACGGCCGTCAGGTGGTATTTAGATCACAGTCCTAATGATACCTGAACGACTCCTGATCCCATCATTCCTTGCCTAGACAACCGCCAGATGTTAATAAGATTTATTAGCTCGGCAGCCAGATACAACTCATGAATTTGAAAGGAACCTGTTTTTGATGCGCTTCGTTCTTGCAATTACTCTCCTGGCTACTGCACTGTTCAGCCGCTGCAATAGCACCAACACCAATACGAACACCAATCCAAACGACAACTCGACGGCAAGCGCTAACAAAGCGCCCGCGCTGCCCACTGTCGTGCCAATCAAACCCGAATCTGTCGTCGATCCGAGTTACAAGTCCTGCAATCCCTACTTTCCGCTGGTCCCGGGATCACAGATAAAGTACCTCATCAGGTTTTCAAGCAGCCTGCTCGCCGACGTCAACGTTGTCGTCGATTCGGCGGTTGAGTCCGGTCATCAGACCTTCATCGAGACGACTCAGATCGTAGATAAGAGCGGGGGTCTTGAGAAACTCGAGAAGACTGTCAGGAAGTATGTCTGCGACGGTGAAAGGATTCAGGCCATCTATGAAAAGGGCAACAATCGAGCAGGTGAGCGGGCAAACGATCTGGAGCTTAAGTTCAAGGGCGTGCCAATAATGATGATCGATCCCGCCAGCCTCAAGAGAATCGGGACATCGTGGTCATACACATTCAATCAGATCTTCCAGGTTCCAGGAGAGGCGCCAATTGCTCCGGAAGAATCGGTGACCGTGACATTCGAGGTGCTTGGTGAAGAGGAGGTGAGCACTCCGGCAGGGAAGTTCAAGACCGTAAAGATCGCTCGACGAGTCAAAGACAAGCAAGGGGTCGATTACTTTGCAAAGGGCATGGGGTTGGTGAAGCGCGTCGGCTGGGATGGCACGAGCTGGGAGCTCAGGGAATACGGCGGCGTAAAGCCGCTCGAGTAGACCTTCGACCGAGGTGAGCGATGAAGATGACGGTATTGAATCCCGGCACTCTGGCTGAGCCGCTGGGCTACAACAACGGCATTCTGGTCGAAGGCGGATCATTGCTCTTTGTCGCCGGACAGATCGGTTGGGATCTTGAACGGCGGATTGTGAGCGACGACTTAGCCGGGCAATTTTCGCAGGCGCTCGCGAATGTGCTGACGGTCGTTCGCGAGGCAGGAGGAGAACCGACCAGCATCACCCGGCTCTTAATCTTTGTGACCGACAAGAAGGAGTACTCGGCTGCCCTCAAGAACATCGGCGCGGCTTACAGACTGCTCATGGGCAAGCACTATCCGGCAATGACGCTGGTCGAAGTCAGCGCGCTGCTGGAAGATTCCGCGAAAGTCGAGATCGAAGCGATAGCGGTGATCTAGAGTTCTGTGTCAAACAGTCGATAACTAACGCAGCTTCGCGCGAGCGCGTTTAACTTTTCTGGAATGTCACGGGCTTTTGCCATCGAGGCAGAGGGGAGTTGAGGAAGAGATGAGATCACAACCACGATATACTTCTCTCTTCCTCGCATTGCTGTTGGTCTCCTTCGTACCCGCTTCTGAGACACAAGACAAGGACGCAGACAGGACGACAGAGTCGTTGATAAAGAAGCTATACTCTACCGGCGAGACTGAGAGACAGGTGGCAAAAGAACAGCTAACTGATATTGGATCGCTTTCGGTCAAGCCTCTCTTAAGTCTCCTTCACGAGTTGGTTGCCAACCCTGGTCCAAGATTCCCCACCGGGAAAGAGCGAGAAGGCGCCGAAGCTATTGAGCGGTACCAAACGCTTTCTCAAACTGAAAGACTTAGGGCGAATCCACGAGAGTTTTTCTCTTTGGAAATCAGCTCGAGACTGGAAAATGACATCTGCGAAATACTTGGCAGGCTCAAAGCGACGGAGTCTATTCCGACGTTAATTGAAATTATGGTGCTACGGAAGTTAGGAAATAGTGGCGATGAGTTCTTGAATTCCGAGATGGTCGTCCTGGCTCAAATAGGGAGGCAGGCAGTTGCGCCGCTTATGGAAGCTATCCAAACAGCCGAAAAGTCAGCCGCGGCATCTTTACAACAAACCGAGCTGGGCGAGGCTCTGAATACCGAAGATGTGAAACGGTCGATGATTCAAAGAGATGCTCAATTGATCAAACTGAGAGCAGCGACTGTTTTGGGGGAAATAGGAGATGTCAGTGCGTTGCCTGTCCTGGAATCCCTCCTGACACAGGACCTATCTCAGTATGAAGGTCGAGAATGGTTTCAGATGCGAGTCCGGCAGTCGATACAGAAGATCAAAACACATAAAAACTAATAGCTCATTCAGGACCGAATGCCAGTAAAAACATCAGCCGAGATCGACCCAAAAAGCTTCCTGTATGAAGAGCGCGGGCCAATTGCGGTCATAACCCTCAATCGGCCGGACCGCTTGAACTCGCTGACCTTCGAAGTCTATCGGGAACTCATCGAGACATTTGCGTGGCTCAGGGGTCGCAACGAGGTTCGGGTTGTCGTCGTGACCGGCACCGGACGAGGGTTCTGCTCGGGCGGCGACGTAAACGACATAATAGGCGAGCTATTCAGCCGGGACATCAGCGGGCTGCTCGAATTCACACGAATGACTTGCGAGTTGATACGGAACATTCGCGGGCTGTTGAAGCCTGTAATTGCCTCGCTCAATGGCACCGTGGCCGGAGCCGGGGCCGTGCTGGCGCTCGCAAGTGATCTCAGAATCGCGGCTGAGCACGCGAAGATCGCTTTCCTGTTCGTGAAAGTAGGACTTGCGGGCGCCGATATGGGCGCGGCGTTCCTGCTGCCGAAGGTCGTCGGATTGGGTAAAGCGACTGAAATGCTGTACACGGGGGAATTCGTCAGCGCGGCCGAGGCGCTTCAGATCGGATTATACAATCGCGTGGTTCCGGGCGAAGAGCTTGGGTCTGAAACGATGAGGTGGGCGGAGAGCCTGGCGGCGGGCCCAGGCTTTGCGCTCGGAGCAACGAAGGCGGCGCTGAATCGAGAACTGAACATGGGGCTGGAAATGGCTCTGGAAGCCGAGGCTGAGACGCAGGCGATCTGCATGCTCAACCCCGACTTTCGCGAGGCATATCGGGCATTCGTCGAAAAGCGCCCGCCCGTTTTTAATCAATAGGCCGGTGGGTGAAGGGCGATCCGTCGTTCATCACTCATCGCCCGGAGTTCATATGTCATTTGGGTTGCCCTACAACAAAGGCAAGAGAAGTCTGACCTATGGCGGCTATCTCAAGATCAGTGAACTCATCGATCTCCAGCAGTTGCACTCCAATCCGCCGCAGCATGACGAGACCCTCTTCATAATCATTCACCAGGTGTACGAGCTGTGGTTCAAGGAGCTGCTTCACGAGATCGATGGTGTCGTGGAGCGCCTCGATCGCGATGAGTCCCTCTCCTCCCACCGTCTCCTGCGGCGCTGCATCGAGATTCAGCGCGTCCTTGTCAACCAGGTCTCGGTGCTCGAGACTATGACTCCGATGGACTTCCTGACTTTCAGGGATCACCTGATGCCGGCCAGCGGATTCCAGTCGGCTCAATTTCGCGAGTTGGAGTTCGTCAGCGGGTTGAAGGATCCCCGCCACATGGCCAACTATGATCCCGGTACGAGTGAATATGTCCGGCTTGAACGGCGACTCCATCGCCCCACGGTAGGAGAGGCGTTCTACGGCATGCTCGCCAGGCGCGGCTTCAAAGTGTTGCCTGAGGCCGGCGCCGGGGAGCCGAGTCAGGGCGACGAACCACCGGCGCGCATCCGCGAGCTGATGCGAATCTATGAAGAGGCCGAGAGGCACTACGATCTGTTCCTGCTGGCCGAGAGTTTGATCGAATACGATGAGACGTTTGCACTCTGGCGGCTGCATCATATCAAGATGGTCGAGCGAATGATTGGCAGCAAAACGGGTACCGGAGGAAGCGAAGGAACGGCCTATTTGAAGAAGAC
>DASYSA010000570.1:0-6483 GCA_036003885.1 Blastocatellia bacterium
GCGAGAACCGCCGCGTGCTGGGGCACGCTCTAAGGACGAGACCTTCGTGCTCCCGGCAGAGCCCCAAAGCGGCGCGCAGTTTGATCTCTCGCGCAACGTGATCGCCGGCGGCGGTGGCACGAGTTCTGGCGGCAGTCTCAAGGTTGACGGTACCATTGGACAGCCGGCGGTGGGGACCCCGATGAGCAACGGACAGTTCTCGCAAACAGGCGGCTTCTGGCAGCCGCAATCAGAAGCGTCGCCCACACCTTCACCAACGCCGACTCCGACGGCAACGCCAACGCCATCGCCGAGTCCGACCCCGATCGGAACACCGACGCCAACACCAACGCCCACGCCGACTCCGATACCAACTCCAACGCCAACGCCAACGCCAACCCCTACACCTTCTCCAGGTTCAGGTGTGGTTCAGTTCAGCGCGTCGAATTACAATGTTCAAGAAGACTGCACGACAGTCACCATCACCGTGAACCGAGTCGGCGATACTTCCGGCGCGGCCAGCATTGATTACAACACGTCCGATGTGACGGCGAGTGAACGCCGCGATTACATCACGGCGCTCGGCAAACTGCGCTTTGCTCCCGGCGAGACTTCGAAGACGTTCGTGGTACTCATCAATGAAGATTCTTTCGTCGAGGGAACGGAGACCTTTAATGTCAACTTGAGCAATCCGTCAGGCGTCAGTTTGGGTGGCCCATCGATCGCGACTGTCACAATCACTGACGACCCCACCGAACCCCCAGCGAATGTGATCGACGATCCGCAAAACCTCGTCTGCCAGCATTATCACGACTTTCTCAATCGGCAGGCGGACGCGAGTGGTTTGGCCTTTTGGACCAACGAGATTACGTCCTGCGGAGCTAACCAATCCTGCATTGAATCTAAACGCATCAACGTTTCGGCGGCCTATTTTCTGTCAATTGAATTCCAGCAGACCGGCTACCTGGTTGAGCGGATGTACAAGACGGCTTATGGAAGCGCAAACGGCATGTCAACTTTCGGCGGCGCGCATCAGCTTTCGGTGCCCATCGTGCGCTTCGACGAGTTTCTGGCGGACACGCAGCAGATTGGACAGGGCGTCGTGGTCGGAGCGCCTGTTTGGGAGACGGTTTTGGAGAACAACAAACAGGCCTTCGCGTCAGAGTTCGTGCAACGCTCGCGTTTCAGTTCAGCCTATGCGACGACGCTAACTCCGGCGCAGTTCGTGGATCAGTTATTCGCGAATGCTGGAGTTACACCTACGTCAACAGATCGCAATGCAACCATTGCTGAGTTCGGCTCAGCGACGAACACTAGCGATGTGGCGGCGCGGGGGCGAGCGTTGCGCCGCGCGGCAGAGAACCAAAGCTTGGTGACGAATGAATTCAACCGGGCTTTTGTGTTGATGCAGTTCTTCGGTTACCTGCGCCGGAATCCGAACGATGCTCCCGACTTAGACTACACCGGTTTTGATTTCTGGTTGACCAAGTTGAATCAATTCAACGGTAACTTCGTCAACGCCGAGATGGTCAAGGCATTCATTACTTCCGCCGAATATCGTCAAAGGTTCGGATCAAATTAGCACCGGTTGGGCGATAACAAAACCACGCTGCATGCGCTTTGTGTCAGAAGCAATCTCGGAAGGTAGTACCTTGAGTGCGATCGTCCGATTGAGTTCTGTGTCCAGCGCAAGGTACACCTCACCCATTCCGCCTTCGCCCAGCTTTGAGCGGATTTTGTAACGGCCAAGTTTTGTGCCGGTGGACAAGAGTCATTCGATTATCTGAAGTCACTGATCAGCACCACGTCGCTGGTGGTGGAGTAGCGGGACAGGGCCAGTTGTTTGCCGTCTCGGGACCACGCCCACCACCAAATCTGGTCGGAGGTAAAGTTGGTTAGCTGTTTTGGCTTACCGCCGTCGAGCGGCTGCAACCACAGATTGTCCACGCCGCCTTGCGCCTCTTTATAAATCAGTCCCCTGCTGTCGCGCGACCAAGTGGGGTCCCACGGGTGGTCGAAGATTTTCACCGGCTCTCCGCCCTCGAACGGCATCACCGCCTGACGGAATTTCTTTGCGCCTTCGTCCCACATGTGGAAGACAATCCATTTCCCGTCCGGGGAAATCACCGGCGCGTGTCCCGGATGCGGGGTCACCTGCACCGGCTCGCCGCCTTCGATGGAGACTTTAAGGATCACATTCTTGCCTTCTCGCGTGCCCGTGTACACCACCCACTTCCCGTCCGGTGAGATTTTTGGTTGAATATCGCTATCTCCGTGCGTGAGCTGCCGCTCGTTGCCGCCGTCGGCATCCATCCGCCAGATACTGTAGCCTCCCGAACGATTGGAACTGAACACGATGTACTTTCCGTCAGGCGAGACCGCCGGCCACAAGTTGAATTGTCCGTCCACAGTCAGTTGTTTCCTTCCGCTCGCGTCCGCCCCTATGGTCCACAATTGGGCTCTACCGCCCGCGTAGGAGGTGAAGATCACTTTGCCATCTGGCGTCCAATCCACCCCGACGATGCCCTCGTAGTTTCCGGTGCCCGGGGAGAGTTGCCGGGCGCGCTCCGCCTTACCTTCCGGGGCCACCCAGAGGCTCGTCGGCGTGTCGCCCTGCACCGTCACCAGCGCGCTC
Source organism: Blastocatellia bacterium (assembly GCA_036003885.1). GTDB lineage: Bacteria > Acidobacteriota > Blastocatellia > UBA7656 > UBA7656 > DASYSA01. The sequence continues at coordinate 2,615 of DASYSA010000570.1, forward strand.
GAATCTTCCGTCAGGCTCACCCCGCCGTAGTTGTTCAGGTCGTTGGTGACCCGCCGCATCTGCCCACCCGGATAGGACACCTCATAGAGTTGCGAGCCGAAGTACGAATTCTGCTCGGCGGCATCCATCAGCAGGGCGCTTCCATCGGCCAGCCAGGCCAATTGTCCGACCCTAATCCATCTCTGCGTTCCGACGACCGGTTTCTCCTGCCCTCCAGCGGCCGGAACAACTACAACATCGACATGTTCACCCCCGCTCCATCCATGCACGGGCACGGCGATGGTCTTTCCGTCCGGCGACCACGCGGGTGTGCCGACATATTCGTCCGGCTGCTTGCGCGTGGCCAACGTTTTTTCGCCGCTGCCATCCGCGTTCGCCGACATCAAAGCGGATTGAGCGGCACCCGGTGGGTTGCGGACGAAACTGACCTGCTTGCCGTCCGGGGAGAAGGTGACCGCGCTGGCGATGTCCGTGATCAGCTTGCGCGGCTCTCCCCCCAATACCGGCAACTGGTAGAGCGTCTGTACGACGGGTCCTCTTTGTCCCCAGATGTAATAAATGTAGTTTCCGTCGCGCGAAAACGTAAGGCCGCCAAAGGAGCCGTCCGCCGGCGCCAGGATCTGCACGTTGCTCTCGATGGCCGTTTGCCGCATCCACAGGCTCTGCTTGCCGGCGTCTTCGATCACGTGCACCACGTACTTGCCGTCCGCCGAAATCACCGCCAGGCGCGACTTGCCCGTCGAGGTCAGCCGAGTGATCTTCATTGCCTGGCTAGACGATGGCGCCTTGTTCTGGCCGATCAGTCTGTAAAGCCAGAAGCCCAGGCCGCCAGCGATCACGATCAAAGCCGCCAAGGCAATAGCAATGCCGCGCTTGTGGCTTTTGATTTGACTGACGATGTACTCCGCGCTTGAGGTCGTGGGCGCTGTCGAGTCTGCGCCCATCCGCGCTGCTTGAGTTGGCGCCGTGTCGGCCATCGCCGGCTCGCTGGCCTCAGTCGTCGCGCGTGCAGGTAACTCCGCCGGGGCTCTCCGTTCCAGTTGCGCTTGCTCAAGCTCACGTTCGCAGTCTTTGAGATCAATCAGTAGGTCCTTGATGCTCTGATAACGCTCGTCTCTATTCTTGCGCAGCGTTTTCGAGACAATCCGCTCAAGGTCGGCCGGCACTTCTCTTGAATAACGCGCCAGTGGCTGAGGCTTTTTCTCGCTGAGGATCGCAGCCAGCACTTCGCCCGATGTCGAGCCCTCAAATGGTAAGCGTCCGGCCACCACCTCATACAGCACGACGCCGAGACTGAAAATGTCTGTCCGCGCGTCGACTGGCATCCCGCGCGCCTGCTCCGGTGACATGTAGATAGCTGTCCCAACCACTGTGCCCGGGTCTGTCTTGAATCTCGTCGGCACTTGAGTGTCGACAGTTGCTGATTCAGCGGTGAGTTTCGCTAAACCGAAGTCCAGCACCTTCACGATGCCATCGCCCCGGAGCATGATGTTTTCGGGCTTGATGTCTCGATGCACGATGTTCGCAGCGTGAGCAGCCGAGAGGGCGCTCGCGGTTTGAATCGCCACATCGAGCACTTCCGCGATACTCATTGGCGCGCTTCGCATGCGTTCGCGCAGCGTCTCGCCATCGATGAACTCAGTGGCAATGAAATTCACCGAGTCGATCTGCTCGATCTCGTGAATCGTGATGATGTTCGGATGATTCAACGCGGAAGCAGCCTTGGCTTCCTGCACGAAGCGACTCATTCTGTCACGGTGTGAGGCAACATCTGTCGGCAGAATCTTCAGCGCAACTTTCCGATCAAGCTTCGTGTCCTGCGCCAGATACACCTCACCCATGCCGCCTTCGCCAAGCTTTGAGCGGATTTCGTAGCGGCCGAGACGTGTGCCGGGTGCGAGTGTCATGATCAGCGCTTCAAGTCCGCTGTCCAATTGACGACGACGGTGATAGGGGTGTGACCCGCCTCCTCAACCAGGTTGTTCAGGAGAAAACGCTGACCGTCAGCAGTCACGGCGTAATAGTCTCCCGGGGTGTCTATCCCACCTACCCGCGTTACGAATAGCGCGTTGGGAGTGTGGTGCTCGAAAGTAGGGCCTTCGGTATTAACCTCCACAGCGATGAGCTTGTGATCGGCGGACAAATAGAACAATTCTCTACCGTCGCGTCGCCAGCGCGGTTGTTCGCCACCGCCGGTCGAGACCTGCCATTTGCCCGCCGCTGCAGGAAATGGCCGAACGTACACTTCAGTTCTTCCCGATTCAATCGACGCATAGGCGACCCATTTCCCGTTTGGGGAAAACTGCGCCTGACGCTCATCCGCATCTGTTTGAAGAAAGGGGATAGGAGTTCGATCACCGTCCAGCGGCAATACCCACAGGTCCCAACTGGTCTTTGGGTCAATCACTCCATAAATTATGAAGCGCCCATCACGGGACCAGTCGAAAGGGATCTTGGGAATGAAATTCTTGAGCAGCGGCTCCTCGTTGCCCGCGCTGTTCGATACTTTCTGAAGAAGATTTGGCGGTCCATCGCGTAGTGAAGCAAAGACGATCCGATTCCCGTCCGGCGACCAGATAGGAGCGAAGTCAATCGTTTGCTCGAAGGTGAATGGTGAGGCCGTGCCGCGCGCGAGATCCATGAGCCAGATGTTGATCGCTCCTGTCCGAGATTCAACCCGGCGGAAAGCGAGCCGGGCGCTTTCAGGCGAGAGTTGAAGGTCCCCTTGATCAGCGGCCTCGCCGACTATGCCTAGCTCTTTGCCGGTGCGATCAACCCAGGTGAATTGGGTCTTCCCAGCGGCGCCGCTGTGGTAAACAAGCACGCCATTATCGGAGACAGAGAAGAATCCCTGGAAAGAGGTGGCGTCAAATCCCACGTCTTCGGCAATCGGAAACGGATCCCCTGCCACTGCGAGCTTATCAGCGTCGAAGCGCTGGGCCATGAGTGTCGCTTCTCGCCGGAAGATCAGATAACCCGGAGGCGCATACACAGCATTCGAGTAAACGGAAAGCAGAAGCTTTGAATCATCGGAGTCAAGCGAGCCGACGCGAAGCTCACGCTGCACATTCAGATTCCGGATAGCGGCGAGATACAAGTAGTGGCGACCGTCGGGTAGGAAGGTAGGAAGCCAGCGAGGACCGAAAGATCCCTGTGCCAGGTCGACCGTGTTTATCGGTGTGGCCTCGCCCCCCGATGCTGGTATCCGATAAAGCGGAGCGGGAGGAGTTGGACAAAAGATGATTACGCCTTCCCGGTTCCAAGCGCCGCCTCGACCGTTGGGCGCGTTAGCAAGCGTGGTCGGCCGACCGCCGGAAATTCCGATCGTCTTGAGCTTGCCCCCAGCGAAGAATCCGAGAGAGCGGCTGTCAGGCGACCAGAAGGGCAAAATGGCTCCGTCAGTTCCGGCAAGCGGCTGAGGAACGAGCGAATCAAGCGGGCGCACATACAGCAGACTCTTTCCCGAAGCATCCATGGCCACGAAGGCCAGAACCTTGCCGTCGGAGGAGATGAGCGGCGCTTGTCCGGCCATCAGGAATGTCGTCTCCGGCGGCAGGATTGAGAGTCTGTGCACGCGCAGGTCTGTCGCGCCAGCGCGAAGATAGAGCATCGCCAGACTCAACGGCGCCAGGGAAAGAAGGGCAGTAACACCAATCCAAATTAAGCGCTCTCGATTCTTCGAAGGTTGCCGAGCGGCGATAACACCGGTGGCGGTTGAGCCAAGGCTTGAAATGCCGGAGAGATTTTCCAGAGCAAAGGCAACGTCGTTTGCCGATTGAAACCGCCGTTCGGGACTCTTCTCAAGGCAATGCCAGACCACGCGCTCGAGTGCGGGGGCAAGGTTGCGATTCGTTGCCGAGAATTCCCGC
>DASYSA010000571.1:0-10693 GCA_036003885.1 Blastocatellia bacterium
GGTTGACGAAGAAAAGCGCCAGATCTGGTTTCAGGCCAGCGGCATGTACCCTGGGAAGGACCCCTACTTCATCCATTACTACCGGATCAATTTCGACGGCAGCGGGCTGACGACGTTGACCGAAGCCGACGCGAATCATACTGTCGTCGCTTCGTCGGACAGAAAATACTACGTCGACACGTGGTCGCGCGTGGACCTTCCCACGGTCAGCGAACTGCGCCGGACCTCGGACCAGAAAGTGCTGATGGAACTCGAACGCGGCGATATCCAGGAGCTGCTCAAGACCGGCTGGCGTACGCCTGAGGTGTTTACGTCGATGGCCAGGGACGGCAAGACCGAGATTTGGGGAGTCATCATCAGGCCGACGAACTTCGATTCGGCGAAGAAGTACCCGGTCATCGAAAACATCTACGCCGGTCCACAGGGATCATTCGTGCCGAAGACCTTCAGCACGCAAGCCGGAATGCAGTCGCTTGCTGAGCTGGGCTTCATCGTCGTGCAGATCGACGGCATGGGCACTTCAAACCGCTCCAAGGCATTTCACGATGTCGCGTGGAAGAATCTCGGCGATGCCGGATTCCCCGATCGCATCATCTGGCACAAGGCGGTGGCGGCGAAGTACGGCTATTACGATGTCAACCGCGTCGGGATCTACGGGACGTCTGCGGGAGGACAGAATTCGCTGGGCGGGCTGCTCTTTCATCCGGAGTTCTACAAAGTCTGTGTCTCAGCGTGCGGCTGCCATGACAACCGTATGGACAAGATCTGGTGGAACGAGCAGTGGATGGGCTGGCCGCTTGGACAGGAATACGCCGCGGCGTCCAACGCGGATAACGCAGGCAAACTCCAGGGCAAGTTGCTGCTCATAGTCGGAGAGATGGACGCGAATGTCGACCCTGCTTCAACGATGCAGGTGGTGAACGCGCTCATCAAGGCCAACAAGAAGTTCGATCTGCTCGTCATTCCGGGAGCCGGACACGGCCCGGGCGGAGCTTATGGAGAGAGACTCAGGAATGACTTTTTCGTTCATCATTTGCTTGGTGTTGAGCCGCCGGATTGGAACCGGATAGAGAGCAAGGTGGCTGATTCGCCCGCGACAGCCACCGGGGTCAGGTGAAAGTTCTGTCGGGGAGGGAGCTCCAGAGGAGTTTCCCTATGGTTTGGACATAGCTGGGCACAACACTGGCGCCTTCATTCAATGGTTCCGAACCCCGGAGGGGTTCAATGTCTGTAGGAGCTGACCGACGACCGCACCGACCCCAGAGGGGTCGTATGTGTAACCGAACAACTCCGCAACGCCGCACCACCACATTTCACCCCTCTGGGGTAAGAGTCGCTTGTCGCCGAGTACTACAAACATTCAACCACTCCGTGGTGGAATGCAACCCCAAAGGGGTTGCGGCCCAAAGCCCAAGGTTGCTGTACTCAGCTACCTTGGGAACTGCGTCGTTGATCCTCACAACCCCAACGGGGTTGTGGCCCAAGCCCAAGGTTGCTGTACTCAGCTACCTTGGGAACTGCGTCGTTGATCCCCACAACCCCAACGGGGTTGCGGCGCGCTTCAAGTGTGTGATGCGATGAACTCACCAAAGATCGAAATTCCGCGCCTTCGAAACCGTCTGGCGCCGCTGTTGGCTGCGATCCGGAGGCTTCGGCCGCAACCCCGTTGGGGTTGGGGCAGATGTTTGCGGTGGCCCCAGGGTAGCTGAGTACAGCAACCCTGGGCTATGAGGCACAACCCCGTTGGGGTTAGACACCGCCCCTCTTGTGTATGACGTGGCTGGGCCGCGGCCAGAATGTTCAAACTCCAGTCAACCACTCCGTGGTTGAATCAACAACTCCGTGGTTGAATCAACAACTCCGTGGTTGCATGAACTCCAGAGGAGTTCCCAGGTGAGGGGTAATGGCGCGGCCTCATCAGGCTATGCGGGGAAGCTGAAAGATGAAAACAGGAAGATCACGGAGATTCAATGGGCGATAGATCTCTGGAGACCGGAACCTGGCTTTCCCGTTTGCGCACGGAGCCGGCGATGACGAATGCGATGCCGGAGATGGCCAACGCCTCGAACACGGCTATCCACTCGTTTCGATCGTGCCCGGCAGAAACCGCTCGGGGCACGTGCAGGAGCACGAACCAAAGAAAGATCATGACTCCCGTTAATGCCGCTGCCATTCGTGCGGTCATCGTGAGGATGAGGCCTGCCCCACCGGCGATCAGGGCCACGCCGGAAAAGTAGGTCCAGAACATTGATCCCGGTATCCACGCCGGCACCAACGGCGCTACAAACTCCGCAAAGATGAAATGTTCGATGCCGGCAAGAATCATGAAGGCGCCGAGACAGAATCGGCCGATGAAGATCAGTTTCTGATTAGCATCGACTTTTCCGGAACCCGCGTCGGAGCGACCGCGTTGAGTTGCCGGCACAGATCCGGCGACAGCGAAAGCGCCGCCCCACAGCGCCAACGCCTTGCCTGCTTTCGTCAACACGGCTCCACTGGAGGGATCGGCGGCGACCTCTGGTATGTGCCGAAGAAGCGCCCAAAGGAAGATCATCGCGCCCACGAGAAGCCCCGCCCATCGAACGTTCTTTCTGAAGATGATGGCTGTCCCCGCAATGATCAGGATAGCGCCTGAAACGTACGCCCAGACAAGTCGGCCTGGAATCGAATTGGGCCACGCAGGCGCACGGCCCGGCACGAAATCACCATAGATGAATTGTTGAACCCCGAAAGCAACCATGCTGACGGCGAAGAAGAGGCGCCCGAGTGGAGCCAGTTGATTCATGACTTTGATCTTTATGCCTTTCGTGATCTCGCGAATTTGTTTCGCTGTTGAGGCGACCCTGTCGGAGTTTACCATTCCAGGGCGGTCGTGCGGGTGTGTTGTTGTTGCGAGAATCGCAGAATCGAGGGCCTGACCCCAGGCCGAGTCCTCGAGGTCAGGCTGAGCCCAGCCGAGTTCGCGAGTCAACGGTTTATTCTGGTCGTGCTCTTCGCTCCTTCAGAATGGCATACTCGGCAAAGTGGTCGAGGATTTCAGCGACGGATGTTTGACCCCCACGTGGTCGTTGATTGCTTGAAAGGCTCGCGACATATTTGAAGTGCGGCTCCGGGTCTATTCCTACCTTCTCAGCAGCCACGTATATCTCGGCCAATGCTGTGAGTACGTCGCGATAGTCACTGGAACAGTTGTCTATGGAAAGCGCAGCAAGCGCGATGCGAAGCAACTGAATATTGTTAGAGAGCTGCAACCGACGGACTGAATCGGAAGCATAGCTCCGCAAACAAGCCTGCACACCTGGTTTGCTGCTGACCAAAGCTCTCAACTGGTCGCGCTCCTTCGCGGTTCCGTTTAGAAGGACAAGGCAAACCTCCTCATAAAATGCGGACTCTTCACGAACGGGATCGTAGATTGCGTGTTGCGTGTTGAATATCTCCTTGATTTCACGTTGGGAATCGGCGAGTGTGTAGCCATCACGATTGACCCTTTGCATGGACTTCTCAATGACATCGTTGATGGGTTTTCGCCAATCTTGATAGCGTACTTCCAGCACGTCTAGTTGTGTTGCTATTTGCTCCAAATTCATTGCAACTTCTCTTCCTCAGTAGCAGGCTCAAGCCTTTGGTCGTAAAGTACTCTGCGGAGACTAGGATCCTCAGTTCCCAGCAGGCTCAGGTCAATGCCGTCTTGACCTCCTGGACCGCGGCGGAGGTCAGGAATATCGTTCTCAGGCTATCGTCATCCACGTTGGAGGCGATCATATCGATGAGCCGGCTGGCTCGAGCGAAGGCGTCGCGGGCCGCTGCTCCTTCGTTCATTCGAAGCTTCAATCGCCCGAGAGCGGCATACACCTTCCACGCCAGCACCGGAACAGGCCTTTCCTGCAGTAGATCCAGAGCTCGCTTGATTTCTGCTTCAGCCGTAATCATGTCGCCGCCCGCGAGGGCGATATCGGCCAGAAGTCTGTGGCCGGATGCAATGTACTTGCCCGCATCGTACCGGCTGGCGGTCTCCAGAAGCGTGAGCGTGCAAGACCGAGCCTGATTGAGGTCGCCCTGCGCGAGCCAGTACTGAGCTTTTCCCGCCTGGAGCCTGATGTTGTACCGCCACCGGAACCACGCGTCTCGCCCAAAGATTTCCTCCACGCTGCGGAACGCCGGAAGAGTCTCACCGCTGCGTCCCGTGCTCAGACAGACTGAGCCGAGGTTGATAAGCGAGTTTGACTCAGCTTCGAGCACGCGATCCCGGCGGGCGACTGCGACCCCCTTCCGGTTGTGCTCGAGCGCGCCATTGAAGTCCTGCAACTCCTGATGAATGAATCCAATGCAGTTCGGGAGGCGTGAGACCCAGAACCGATCCCCGTTGCGCGCGGCCATCTCGGTTGCCTCGTTGAGCGTCTTGAGCGCTTCCGACATACGGCCCATATTCGCCCGCAGCAACCCCAGGAAGAAGAGGCTGTGAAGGAGGTGAAAACCGTTGCGAAGCTCCTCCGACACCTCTCGACTTTCGGTCAGCAACTCCTCGGCCTGTTCATATTCGCTCTGGAAAAACCGTAGTTGGCCCCGCCATACCAGCCCGTTAAGCAGGGCCGGTCTATGGCCGATGGCCCTGGCCGCTGTAATGATCTCGTCAAGCAGCGGTTTTGCTTCGGCCAGGTCGCCATAACAGTTGTGCTTAGCCCCGATCATGCCCAGCACTTCGAGGCGGAGAGGTTCACTTCCCGACTGCTCGACTGCGCGAATCGTCTCATCAACCCGCACCGTCATCTCGTCGAGCCGGTGAGACCAGTATAAGGCATGAGTCAGCCCTATCAGAGCGATGGATTCCTGCTCTACGTCGCGCATCTGCCGGGCCCAATCCAGCATTCGGGTGTAATCGTCGACAGCCTGGGGAAAGTGACTGATGTACATACTGACTGCCCCGCGCTGTTCGTAGATGCGCACGGAAGCGCCGGGCTGTGCTTCTGGGGGGAGCTTTTCGACGAGTTCCAACGCCCGACTGTAATGTCTCTCGGCTTCCTCACTGGCAAACAGCTTGATGGCGTTGTTCCCGGCCTGGAGCAGGCACTCAACCGCCTGCGAGTAATCGCGGCCACGTTCGAAGTGCATCGCGAGTTGTGTGGCGATTCGAGACGAGTGCTCAGAATAATACTCCTTCAACAACTCTCCGGCCTGCCGGTGCAGGAGCATTCGCCGCTTGCTGATCATCTGGTCGTAAAGGACGTTCTGATAGAGAGCGTGCGAAAAGCGATAGCGTGTCGCGACGGAGCCGTTCGGCAGTTCTTCCTCGCCGAGCGGCTCAATCAGGCGGTGAAGGATCGCCAGCCGATGGAACCGCTCCTCGAGGGTCAGATCGTCAACGCCGAGCAGGTGCGCCACCACGATTGACAGGAACTCTTCTCCTTCTATGCTGGCGTATTGAAGCGCGTGGCGGTCATCCTCGTCGAGCGCCTCGATCTTCTGCCTGATCATGCCGCGAAGACTCTCGGGTGCTTCCAGGTCCAGCTCCGCAAGTGGGATCGTCAGTCTCCATCCCGTGTCGTTGCGAGCAATCTCGCCTCGCTCCGCAACAAACTCGACCAGGCTCGTCGCGAAAAGCGGAAGGCCTTCGGTCTTGTGCTCGAGAAGCGCCGCGAGTTCAGACGAAAAGTCGTTAGGAGAGAATCGAGCATCCAGATAATCAGCGAGATTTCTTTCGCTCAACGGGTGGAGCTCTATCTCGTCGCACAGCTTATGAGCTTTCATCTCGACTTTGTAGTTCTTGAGCGGATGATTGGCCACTTCAATGTCTTCGGGCCTGAACGTACCGACCACGAGCAGGCGCTGCCCGCCTATGCGTTGGCAGATGTATCGCAGAAGATCGACACTGGATGGATCGGCCCAGTGCAGGTCTTCGAGCAGGAGAAGTACCGGGCAAGTCGCCGCCAGCGCTCCGAGCGCGTCCGTCAACTCGCGCAGCATTCGGTCCTTTGTCGCGCCAATTGTCTCTCGCTGCAATTGCTCGATGGTTGCGTCAGAGGGAAACGAGCCGGGGAATTGCAGACACCACGTCGGTGCGTAGGCTCGCAACACCGGGATGATACGTTCCCGGCCTGACCCCATCAACAGTGCGCCCAGGGCATCGAGAAAAGGCAGATAAGCTTCGCCCGTGCCGTATTGCTCGACGCAACGACCTCGGCCCACAATCAGGGAGGGCTGCCCGCCCCGAGCGCCTCTCAAAAACTCATCGGCCAACGAAGTCTTTCCTATGCCGGGCTCACCCGTTATGAACACCATCCGCCCCGACCCCGCGACCGCCTGCTGCAGAAGTCCGTTGAGCCGGAGAAGTTCCGGTTCTCGACCTACCAGCTTGCCTGACGACGATTCGGTCGTAATAGCCGGAGCAATAACACCTTGGACCCCGGAGGACGTCTGGCGTAACCGGTTCAGTGCATCGGCCATCTCAGCTGCCGTTGAGTAGCGCAGATTCCGGTCTTTCGCGAGGGCAGACTCAATGATGACGTCAAACTCTCGTGGGAGGTCCGTGACCAGCGTGCTTGGAACTCTGGGCTGCGTAGTAGCTATCTCATGCATGATCGACAGTATGCTCGGTCCGCTGAAAGGGGCTTGGCCAGTTGCAGCTTCATAGAGCAGGACACCCAGCGAGAAGATGTCGGATCTGCCATCGAGCTGCTCGCCTCGCGTCTGCTCGGGAGACATATAAGCGACAGTTCCAATGATCAATCCGGTTCTGGTGAGATCGCCACTGAGGTCGGGTGCTCCGCTTCCGCCGGAGACCGGCTGCACTCTTTTTGCGAGCCCGAAGTCGAGCACCTTTGCAGCCCCCTGAGGGGTGATCAGAATGTTCGACGGCTTGATGTCGCGGTGAATGATCCCGATTTCGTGTGCTGTTCGCAGGGCGTCCGCCACCTGCCAGCCCAGGTCGAGCACGCGCGCCGGCTCGATCGGTCCGCGGGCGATCAGGCTGCTGAGGGTCTCGCCCTCGACGTGCTCCATCACAATGAAGTCAACACCGTCCGCCTCTTCGATCGCGTGGATGGTGACGATGTTCGGGTGGTTCAAGGACGAGGCCGCGCGTGCTTCTCGCAGGAAGCGGAGGCGGGCACCTTCGTCTCGAAGCGTTTCAGCAGGCAGAAACTTCACTGCGACGCTTCGGCCAAGTCTGGTGTCTTCGGCAAGGAAGACCTCGCCCATCCCTCCCTGCCCGATTTTGCGAACGATTCGAAAGTGGCGCAACAGTCTCCCGGGCTGAGGAGGCTCGACGGGCGCCTCGCTGTCCCTGTTTTCGAGGGAAAAGGCCGGCTGTGTTTCGTTGGCCAACTGGCGTGCCGCAACTTCGAGAATGGGTTTCTTCAGGAAGATCTCAGCGCGGTTGTCGGATTCCAGCAGGAGCGTGACTTCGCGCTGCAGTTCTTCGTCGCCGGCGCATGCGGTTTTCAGAAACACCTCTCGTTCCGCAGGCTCACGGTCGACCGCAGCCTGATAGAGCTCTTCGATTCTTTGCCAGAGATCACGCGTCATCAGCTATCCCTCGGGTTCAAATTGTCTAAGCAGCCATGCCTTTGCCATGCGCCAGTCGCGTTTGACCGTTTCGGGCGATACGTTCAGCGCCTCCGCGGTCTCCTCGACGCTGAGGCCGCCGAAATACCGTAGTTCTACAACCTGACTCTTTCGATGGTCGAGGTCTGCCAGCGACTTCAGGGCCTCGTCGAGCGCCACGATGTCCGGATCCTCTTCGAAGGAAAGAGCCAGAGCTTCGGCGAACGACGCCTGACGCATGTCACCGCCGCGCTTCTGGTAGTTCCGTGAGCGGGCGAAGTCCACCAGTATCCGTCGCATCAACTGCGCGGATACCGCAAAGAAATGCGCTCGGTTTTGCCACTGCACTCTACTGGAGTCCACCAGCCGAAGATAGGCTTCGTTAACCAGCGCGGTGGTTTGCAACGTGTGACCCGCTCGCTCACGGCGCATGTAGAGTCGGGCCAGGCGGCGAAGTTCCTCGTATACGAGCGGCACCAGCTTATCAAGCGCAGCCTCATCGCCGCTTCGCCATGCCAGAAGCAACTGGGTCACATCCTGATTTGATGGTGTACTCATTCGGGCGCCTTGGGCCAGGGCTGTGTGGCTGCCGCCGCGGATTGTAACAAATCGATTACCCTTTTGGCACCTCGTTCACGCCTTAGTGAATGAAGGGCGATCAACACTCCGGCCTAGATGGCGCAGTCGATTCGGGGCACGATGCAGGTTAGAGCGCCTGCACCTGCTAAGAAGCGGAGGCATTGAACTCGCCCGACAGGATATCAATGTCAAGAGAGATGAATTCTATTGGAGGTACTCAAAATGGCGATTGATCAGGATAAGTTGAACCAGCTTCTTGGAAGATTCCTTGATGATTTCGGAGGGACATTTCACTCGGCGATGGCGGTCATAGGCGACAAGCTTGGGCTATATAAGGGGCTTGCGGAATGGGGCGCTGCAACCTCGGCCGAGCTTGCGGCCAGGACAAATACAACTGAGCGTTATGTGCGAGAGTGGCTGGCGTCCCAGGTGGCGGGCGGCTACGTGAACTACGACAAGACGGGCGGCAAGTATTACCTCAGCGAAGAACAGGCTTTCGCGCTCGCCGACGAGAACGGGCCGGTGTTTCTGCCCGGAGCCTTCCAGCTGGCGGCGGCTGCGGTCAAGGCCGAAGCACGAATCACGGAGGCGTTTCGAACCGGCGAAGGAGTGGGCTGGCACGAGCACGACCCGGGCCTGTTTTGCGGCACGGAGCGATTCTTCAGACCTGGTTATGCGGCTAACCTCATCGACTCGTGGATCCCTTCGCTCGAAGGGGTACGAGAGAAGCTGCAGGCTGGTGCAAAGGTCGCAGATGTCGGCTGCGGCCATGGAGCCTCGACATTGCTGATGGCCAGGGCCTTCCCGAAATCTACGTTCAAAGGGTTCGACTATCACGGAGCCTCGATCGAGCATGCGCAGAATGCGGCAAAGGATGCCGGTGTCGAAGACAGGGTGAGTTTCGAGGTCGCAAAGGCCAAGGAGTATTCCGGCAGCAACTACGATTTGGTGACGTTCTTTGATTGCCTGCATGACATGGGAGATCCGGTTGGCGCGTCGACCCATGTGCTCCAGTCGCTCAAACCGGACGGGACGTGGATGATAGTCGAGCCGTTCGCAGAGGACACGTTGGAGGGGAATCTGAACCCTCGGGGCCGGGCGTTTTATGGAGCGTCGACTTTGATCTGCACACCGGCTTCCCTGTCGCAGGAAGTGGGATTGGGTCTCGGAGCGCAAGCGGGCGAGGCGAAGATTCGGGAGGTGGTTACCCGGGGAGGGCTCACTCGTTTTCGCCGCGCGACGGAGACGCCATTCAATCTGGTGTTTGAAGCGCGCCCCTAGATTCCGCCGGATAAGGCTGGGCACCATGGGTACGCACGCTTCCATCGTGCTCCCTCAGTGTGTGAGATCGCCAAGGGCATCGTAGACATAGCTGGTCAGATAGTTATAGTTCGAATCATTTGGCGCTTCATAAACCTGAATAAGTCTACCGAGGCCGTCCGTCACGCTCTTGCGTGACTTGCTTGCCTGGTCCGTCACCGTCACGGTATTGCCACTATACGAAGTTCTGACAATGGCATTGTCCGGGGTTCTTATCTTGGTAACGCGGCCAAGAGCATCCGAGAATGTGGTCGTCCAGATCGGTTGCTCACCCAGGTACGGACGGAACGGATTCGATGATTGCGCGGCTGCTACCAACGCGCCGGTGTCCGGATCCGGTTGCAAGACGAATGGAACCTGCTGTACGGCGATGTATTGAGTGCTACTCTCGTAACTGCGAGATTCAATCGTGCGGCCCAGGCCATCATAGACAGTCTCGCTCTTGAGCGGATTTGGATCGTTGAAGCTCACCTGATCGCTGGTGGTTGTGATCACGTGATTAGTGTCGTCATAGACGAAAATCGTCTGGCTCATGATGGAGGTGCTCTGATTGGCGGCGCGAATCACCTTCGTTGGCCGGTCCAGAGGATCGTATTCGCTATAAGCGCTGGACACGACCCCGTTCGCGTCTTCCGCATCAACCAGCCGGCCCAGATAAAAATCGAATTGAGTGTAAGCAGAAGAATGAGAATCGAGGAATCGAGGGCCTGATCCCAAGCCGAGTCCGCGAGGCCGATCCAACCCTTCGTCCTCCAGTCCGAGGTAAACCCGGTGACTGCTGTACTGGAACTCCTCGGCCTTTCGCACGATTCTCGAGCGCACGGGGTTCAAGTGAATGTAGCGCACAAGCTCTGCCAGGTACTGATCCGTTTGACAGAGAATCGACTTGTAGCGGCCCTGGAACAGGTGAGCGCTCTTTCTGTGTTTGCGGTTATGGTACTGGCTGTAAGCGGTAAGCAGGCCCTGCATCACTCGGCTGGTGGAGTCATCGCGTCGTTCGATCAGCAGATGAGTGTGATTGGGCATCAAGCAATAGGCGTAAAGAAAACAACGGGAGCTTGGCTTTCCGCTCTCCGAGCAGGACGAGCATCTTGAGATAGTCGTCATGAGAGCCAAAGATGAGTTGACGATTGTTACCCCGGGTGCGGTGGTCGAGAGCGCCTTCGATCTCGAGCATGGGTACGTATCGCGGCGGCATCTTATCAGCGGCAGGTATAAATTGCAATTTGCACGCCTGACCCCCGCCGAGCCCTCC
>DASYSA010000572.1:0-6940 GCA_036003885.1 Blastocatellia bacterium
CCGGCATCGGCATCGCTCGGGTCGGCAACAGCGAGGACGAGTTCTTCGTCGGGCCCGAAGTTTCCCGACCCACCTCCAGACTGTGTTCCTGACCCACGCGAGGCTACTCGGCGCAGAAATGACCAGGTGTAAGGAGGCGTAATGGGTGACACAATAATCAAGAATCGCGACCAGCTTACCTGCGCTCTGCATGAGGCCTCGGAGCTCGAGCAGGGCCTTATGTGCATGTACCTCTTCGCGGCGCTCTCGATGAAGAAGGCGAACGAACCTGGGATCACGCCGGCCGAGGCAGAGCAGATTCGCCGCTGGGAAGCTAATATCCTCATGATTGCCCGGCAGGAGATGGAACACCTTGCGTTGGTGAACAATCTCTTAATTGCGATAGGCGCCGAACCATACTTCTCACGGCCGAACTTTCCCGTGAAGTACGGCTACTATCCGATCCAGTTGCCCTTCACTCTCGAACGATTCGACGACGCCTCGCTGTTGCGGTTCATCGCCTTCGAGGCGCCTCGGAATTGGACACAGGGAGATCTCGGCTTCGATGCATGGTCACTGGTCGCACAGCGGAATCTGCTTGCAGGCGTCGAAGGGATTAAGCTACGTCAGCCCGCTTGCCTGCCATACAATCTGGAATTCGATTCCGTGCAGGAGCTTTATGATGAGATCGCAGCCGCGGTCAACAATGTCCACAAGTTCCCTGCCCTCGAGAACCTTTTCATCGGCAATCCAAACCAGGAACCCTATCAGGACTTCCAATTTAACTTTGAATTCAACATCTTCACTTTTCAGGTCACTGACCGCGGCACCGCGAATGCCGCTCTCGATTTGATCCTGAAACAGGGAGAAGGCATAGACGCGCAGCCGGGATTCTCGAGCCACTTCAACATCTATTGCGAAATCTATAAGGAGTTTATCGGGGCGAGATTTGATCCCGCATGGAACGTGATCTCAAATCCATCGCATCAGAACGTCACAGATCAGTTCGCTCGAGCGGCAATGGACTTCTTCAACTACTCCTACACGACGATGATGTTTATGCTCGTAAGCTTCTACAAATTCTTTTCGCCTGCATCGTGCGACTCGTCCAATCGAATGATCAGCACCGCGCTTCAGAACACGGCGTTCGCGCCGATGATGACCATGGTTGTACGGCCGCTGGGCGAGATCCTCACGCGTTTACCGGCCGGTCCGGAAGGCTTATACGCCGGACCCAACTGGGATATCAGCGAAGAGGACTACGCATTGACACCTCATTCGGAGCCCGCCTTCTTCATTGAGAGGCTCAATAAAATGGTGACGTTAGCCCTGGAGCTCAAGGATTCGGCGCCGTCAAAAGAGGTCGCGGCACGATTGACCTACATGTGGGAGAATCTTACGCGAGTGGAGTTGAACTTCAAACAGATGACCAATAGTTAGGATTTAGGATTTAGGATCTAGGCAGGAGGGCCCTGAAGGATTCATGGCAGAGGCGCGGGAACGCGGAGGAACGCACAGAAGGAGGCCGGCGCGAAGTTGCCTTTAAGAAACATTACTGTGCCGCCTCGCGCTGCTGATAAACAACCAAGGAGCGATTATGTGGGAAACAATCGACCTCGGCTTCGAGGGATATTTCATGTGCAGACTCACGACGGATCCCGACCCGACCGATGAGAAGCGCGGCGTGAGCGGCTATACCCTGGCGCTGGCAAGCGAAGATGACCTCGATAACTGGATCCAGCTTAATCCCAGCCCCTCCTATATCGACCGAAACCTTCGCGAGCCGGGCAAGACGTTAATTGCCAGAGGCGAACTCGACCTCGGGGTAAAAGTCACCGGCGTTCAAGTCAATGGTCAGGACCATAAACGAGCGCCCGATATTGTGGGGGCCGCCGTCAATCTACTCGGCGCGGGAGGACGGGTTCCCGCATTCGAAGGCCGCAATGACATCGTAGGTTCAGACGATAACGTCGAGTTTCCCATCGACCCATTCATCATCGACATCAAGAACAAGAACGGCGCGATTCACATCAACCGGCAAGACGTGCTCCCTAACAACCTGCCGATCTGGAAGCTTCCGGCGAGCGCCTATCAGGATCGCGTTGGCATCCCAAACGCTCTGCCCGAACCCATCCTCGAGGTGATGGAAGCGATCGGTGTCTATGACTTCTACGAATTCTTCCGCAACCGCGCGAAGTGGATCAATCACCTGATGGAACAGACGACTGACCCGGACCAGATCCAGATGTACAAGACCCGCTTGTATGTGATCGAGTTCTTCGGCGATCGGATTCGCAGCAGGCTCGGCATGCAGCGGATTTGGAACTTCCAGATCAGCGGCAGCACAGGTATTGCGGATGGTCTTCCAGAGGTCGACATAAGCGCGCCCTGGCCCGTAAACTTCTGGTTCGGCGGATTCGATGGCGATCTGATGATCGGCTATATGCGCGGCGCTCTTCATCTCCCCCTGAAGCCGTGACGCCGGCATTTGTCGAGCAGGATGTTGAAAGACCGGTCTACGCCACTCGAAAACAAAGCCGCTCCGCTGCCATAGTTCCTCACGTCATAGTCTTCGTGCCCTTTGTGTCCAGGAAGGCAGCTTTCCGCAATCTGCTGGTGTCGAAGTCCCGCGGAGAAAGCGATGGGGAAGATGTTTCGTTGGTTCAACTGTCTGATCGTTGCGTTGGCAACCGGCGCGGCGAGCGCTTCCGCGCAATCGAGCGCTTCGATCGGCGGCAGCATCGTCGATCAAAACGGCGCGGTAGTAGCCGACGCGCTGGTAAAGGCGCTGAACGTAGCCAGCGGCCGCGAGTCGTCGGTCAAGACCGACTCTTCCGGTAAATATCAGGTCTCAGGACTGCCCGCGGGGTCATATCGCGTCTCGGTTGCGAGCTCCGGCTTTGCAACGGCGGCCAGGACCGTGACTCTGCGAAACCACGACGCAGTCAGACAGGACTTCTCGCTCGCGCCAGGCGCCCTTGAAGACTCGATAACTGTCACGGCAGGAAGGGGAAGCGCTCGCGTCGCAGCTGAGACTCCGCAGACCATCACAGTCGCCGACGCCAACGACATTGAAGCTCGTCGACCTTCATCAACCCTGGGAGCCGTTGAGACGACACCTAACCTTACACCGGTCGCTTCGAATCCCGCAGCCGAGCGGCCTCGACTACGAGGCCTGACCTCGAATCGAGTACTCGTCATCGTCGACGGCGAACGGTTGAATAACATGCGCAGCGATCCGCTCTCGGGCGTCTCGCCGAGCATAGTCGATGTAACCCAATTGCAATCGGCCGAAGTTGTCAGCGGGGCGGGATCGAGCCTGTATGGTTCAGATGCGATGGCGGGCACCATCAATCTCGTCACTCGCACTCCTTCGCTTGATCCGGCTCACCGGCATCTCGGTGTCCGATTCGATGGCGACCTCCACAGCAACGGATTGTTTGGACGCGGCGCGGCGGCCCTGAGCTGGAGCGGTGCTCGAATAGCGGCTCGGCTAAGCGGCTCCAGGTTCCGATCGGGCGACTACGAAGCGGGAAACAATGCAATTCCGCTGGAAGAGGTCACGCGATTGGGTCGCTTCGCCGTCGAGATGGGCAACGCCGTTGGGAACAACGTCGCGCGCACCTACACGGTATGGGATCTGCCTTCAGGCGCGAGTGTCCCCAACGGTCATGGGCATGGCTTCAACGACCAGCTCGACCTCTGGTTTTCGCTCGCAGCCAATCACAGTCTTCGGCTGCGTCAGTTGAGCAGCCAGCATTCGGACATCGGCTTTCCGTTTATCACACCTCCATTTGACACAAGAGAGCAGTTCAACGGTTTTCGACGGCTCGACAAGTACGGCGCGAGATACGAAGGCCGGGAGTTGGCAGGCTGGCTGCCACGCGTGTTCGGGGGCTTCTATCGGCAGAAGTATTCCTTCGCGGATGACAACTTTGTGTCCGCAATCACTCCCGGCAGCAGTTGGGAGATCGACCCGGCCTCGCCCGACGGTAGTATCTCTGTGCTGACCGGCAATCGATCGAGCTTCACTCTGGGGAACTTCACGGATGGTAAGAACTCGGTCACGTCATACGGCGCCGACCTTCAGGCGGCGTTGGTTCCGTTCCGCGGAGCGGTGATCACGACGGGCGCGAACTATCTGCGCGATGACTCGAAGGACGCGTTTTCTCGCCTCGAGTTCATTCAAGGCGCGCCCGGCCGCGCCGTCTCCGGCCGCGCCAGCAGCCCTGACTCCACATATAGAAATCTCGGCTGGTTTACTCTGGTCGAGTGGGAACCCTCTCGGTTCCTCCGCCTCGCAGGCGGCTTGCGAGTAGATAACTGGAAGACCGAAGCGAGAGTCACACCCGGCTTTCCTCTCGGCTCTGAGTCCGCAATTCTTGATGCCTCCTTCAGCGAACTGCTCGGCAATTCCGGCGGCATCAATGTTGGAGGGTTGAGAGGAATTTCAGACCTCGTAAGCGGCGCGAGTGGAATCAGTACCAGTCGAACCACCGCAACCGGAAACCTGGGCGCAGTGCTTCGGCTGCCGGGGAGATTCAACCCTTACTTTCGCTGGGCGACCAGCTATCGGGAGCCTGGCATAACTGAACGATACGCGCTTCGTGACTTCGGAGATCCGACCTTCAGTGTTCTGTTGATCTCGAACACAGCCTTGAAGCCCGAGCGGGGCAAGAACTACGAAGGAGGCATTAAGGTCCAGCGGGATCGATGGAACGCTTCGATCGCGTACTTCAGAAACAACCTGGAGGACTTTCTCAAACCAGTCTTCTCTGACGTGTTCTTCGTGCCCCCCGACCCGGCTCACGGCCTTGAACCTATCTCGCCGTTCTTTCCCTTCCACGGCGTGCTGTACGTGCAGCGGACTAATACTGCGCGCGCGCGGATTCAGGGAGTGGAAGGTGCATACGAAGCGAGCCTTCCGCTCGCCTGGGCCGGATCGATCACTCCGTTCGGCTCGATGGGCTGGCTGAAGGGTTCGGACCTGACGCCGGACGACAACGCTCTCGCGTTGATAGAGCAGTTCTACAACAGGTCCGACACGCCCATTCCACTGCGGGGATCGGCGAGCGATGCTCCATTGGCCGGGATCACGCCGTTCCGCGGCATATTCGGGGCGCGTTACAACAGCAAGCACGACGCGTGGATAGGCGAATATCAGGTTCGATATCAATCGCGCATCAAACGAGTAGATCCTATTGATTTGTCTTCCACGATCGTGACTCAGTACGGCACTCTCGCAAGCCTGAACTCATTTGCCCGGCACTCAATTCGCGCAGGATACAACTATCGCCGCGAGCGTTATCGAATGTCATTCACGTTCGGCGTGGAGAATCTCACAAACCGATTGTACTTCGAGCCTTTTCAGACGGCGCCCGCAATTGGGCGGACGTTTGTCGTCGGGATGACGACGGACTTCTTCAACCTGGTGAGGCGATGAGATCGTGAAGCGATACTGGTTCATCGTCGGCGCGATGTTTGCGCTGTTCCTGATGCTCTTCCTGTTGGTCGAGGCCCTCCACATTCCGATTCTGAGCGACCCCTCTCGATGGCTGGAGCGAGGGGGCTTGTGGGCGGCCCTGCTCGGGGTGGCGTTGTTGATTGCGGACATCGTGCTGCCGGTTCCTTCGAGCCTGGTGATGATAGCTCACGGCGCGATCTTCGGAGCGATGATTGGCACTCTGTTATCGCTGATTGGAAGCGTTGGAGCTGCGATTGCAGGCTTTGCAATTGGCCGGCGGGGAGGTTCTCTTCTGGAGAGGTTGGTGCCTGCCGAGGAACGCGCAAGAGTCGATCGATTGCTCATCAGGTGGGGCGCGCTGGCGATAGTGGTCAGCCGGCCTGTGCCGCTGTTGGCTGAAACAGTCGCGATCATGTCAGGAGCATCTCCAATGTCATGGAGGCGCGCGATCCTCGCTTCGATTGCCGGCTCGTTTCCCCCGGCGTTGTTGTACGCGTTGACGGGATCGGTAGCCGCGAGCTTCGAAAGCGGCGCGCTGATGTTTGGGTTCGTGGTGCTGGTGTCAGGGTCGTTTTGGTTGATCAGTCGCTGGGTCGAGCCGCGGCTGGAAAGAGGATGAAGCCATTCGATGCCGCCTCTCGGTTGTGGCCTAAAGCAAGATTCCATTTACCCTCATCGCTCAATGAAGCACATCTCCCGACCAACGGTCCCGAATCGCCCAATAAGGACACTGCGGACACTTCTGCCCTTCAGGATAGTCGATGGCTTCTTCATGAGGGCACCCGATAATGCGATCCGTCATGACCACCGTGCGAACGGCGTGTGATTTTATGAACTCGAGAATCTCGTCTCGGATTGTCGGGTCATTGCGCAGGTCATCTTCGGCGAACCAGCGCTGCATGTTCTTGGGCTCATCAGATTCATCGACTACAATGCCAACGGCAACCTTCGTCGCGTGCTTATCGTCCGGACCGTAAAAAGCCACGGTCGCAACCGGATAACCTTTGAAGCCGCGGTCCGCCTTCTTTTGGAGCCTTGACTTGGGGCGTTTGATCTTCACGTCTTGTACCTCCCAGTTCTGATCTCAGGCTCAGATATACAGGTCGTTATTCCGGATGCATCGCAGTTCAGTCGCGCTGTCGAGGTACGGCGTTGGCTTGCGGACAAGTCTGGCCGTTCCGCCCTTTGACAGCGCCATCAGAAGTGCTGCCATTGTCACGCGCCGGTTATCACGAATCTGGGGAGTAGCTCCAGCCATCCCTCTGTGATGTCCTCATCTCAGCTTCTGATTTTGTTCAAGTGACAAGTAGGCCCTCGAAATAAAATCTGATTTCGCTGCCCAGGAAGCATGACAGGATTGACAGCTTTCGAGGTTTGCAGGTCTCTCAATCCTGGCCTTAGCGGAATCCATGATCAGATACTGCCAGTCCCCACCACGAGGGTCATACCCTACTTCTCGCTTTAGCATGATGGTATAGAATTCAGCAGTTTCGCTCT
>DASYSA010000573.1:0-7439 GCA_036003885.1 Blastocatellia bacterium
ATCAATCGACGACCGGTCAGGACAGGAGCTTCCGAATGTTTTGAATTTTAGCGAGTTGAGTATCGCTCTTTTAACCATACCTTGAGAATCACAGTTGTCAACCGCTACGGTTTTGCCGAAGCGCACAGGTCACCGCTTAATCCGCGTGAGGCGTTGCGGTTCCTTGAACAAGAGCCTGGATGCGACGCCGCCTCGGATGTAACCTCGATGTCCGCTAGTGCTATGAGGTCAAGCCAGTGATCCATTCTGACTTCAGTTGTCGGAACAATGATGCGTTTTTTCATCTCTCATACCATCCTTTCATGGATTGGCGTTGCCGCCCAATTCGAATGCAACTGATGTCTCGAACACTTGTACTTAACCTGTAGCACTTGCCGTTCCAGAAAGATTACTCCGCCGTTGGGAAAAAGATGGTATCGCGCAAGGTTGCCCACTCCGTCGCCCGAAGGAAGCTCTGTTCCGCCGAGGTACTGTGACGCACGTTTGAATCGCTGTGCCGCAATCAGCCATAATTCTGGATATGTTTTCAGAGAAAGAAATTACCTATTTGAAGTCGCAGCGGCTCGCGCGTATTGCCACCGTCTCGATCGATGGACAGCCGGATGTTGCGCCGGTGGGCTTCTCGTTTGACGGCGAGCGGTTCTTTGTCGGCGGGCTCGATATCAAGCTCACGTTGAAGTACAAGAACGTCAAATCCAATCCTCGGGTCGCTCTCGTCATTGACGACCTTCAAAGCGTCGATCCGTGGACACCCCGTGGAATCAAGATTCACGGCAAGGCCCGCATCGTCGAGCGTCACGGTCATCTTGGCGCCGCGGAATACATCGAGGTCACGCCGGAGCGGTACTGGAGTTGGGGAATCGATGCGCCGACGTTTGAACACGGCAAGCCGGTGATGAAGAAGGTCCGCGTTTAGTGGCGCTAGATCGGTTGCGATTCTCGCTCGCGAACTGGCGTATGGATTTCTTTACCTACAACACACACCCGATACCCCCACCTTTACCCCTTTGAGGGCTCTCCATTAACTACCCATGCCGACCCGAGCGCACAATTATGATGGGTCCATCGAACATGCCGGTCTTAGAACCCTGAAAAAGACATAAACTTCAAATGGCTCGCGTTTCCGGCAGCCGGCTCTACGACTAGTTGGCGCTAACATTCATGTGGGATACGGACCAAGTCATCCCGCTTTACCGATTCCGCATGCTTCCCCGGTCGGTGATCAATGGTGCAAAATGTCGTGAAAGATGCCTTCAGAAATCGATGCGAGGCGCGGGCATTTGAAAAGGTTCTACTCGCTGCTTGATACGCTCGAAAGCATCGTCTCTGGCGAGATCTCGGCTACGCAATCGGAGCAACCGGCAATTGAGTTGATCGCAGCTTTGACGTTCGCGTCGGGTCTTGTCGTTGCACTGCGAATGCGCGAGACGAAGCGATCGATTGGAGGACCGTGACAGACTGGCATTCCTACGATCCGATCGCTAACCACTATGACCGGGTCTGGGCCTCGCGTTTTGCTGCGGTTGCAAAAGAGATGTGGGCGCTTATGCCTTCGAGCCCCGGCCAGAACATCCTGGATCTTGGTACTGGCACGGGTATTGTGCCCAGCCTCCTTTCCGAAGACCTTCATAGATCTGGACTCATGGTTGGCTGTGACAAGTCCCGTGGGATGCTCGACCGCGCGAAGACAAAATTGCCATGGCTGCATGTGCTGGTTGCCGAGATAACTGCTTTGCCATTCGTGGATGAAAGCTTTGATCTCGCAACCGCCAGTTTTGTGATCTCCCATGTCCGTGAGTATCCATGCGCGCTCGCAGAGGTATTCCGGGTCCTCAAGTCATCGGGCACGCTCGCAGTGTCAGCTTGGGCGCCACTCACAGATCCCTGGGCGGCAGCCTGGAAGGATCATATTGCTAAGGCTATCTCGACGGCAGAGGCCGATCGCGCATTGGCCCAAGTGGCGCCTTTGGAAGAACACTTTTCAGTGCGGGGCAATCTGGCAGCCGCCCTCACCGAGGCTGGTTTCTCAAACGTAAGCTCCCATTCGCTTGAGCTTGAGTTCACTTTGACAGTGGATGAGTTCCTCGATGATCGAGAGATCAGCTCCACAGGTCGCCTGGGGCGTCAGATCCTTGGGCCGATGGGCTGGGTCCGCTTTCGGGCAGCCGCTGCGGAGATGTTTCAGGCTCGTTTTGGACGCTCATTGCAGTGCCATCGCACTGCATTCATCGTGATCTGCAGAAAACCTTAAAGCGGATTCGATTGATGAAATTTCGTCAGTGATCAGGCTGCGCCCCCAGTAACTCGATGCGAGTTCGCCCAGGATACTCGTCAAGCTTCAGCAGCATACGGCGCTCAGCCGAATGGGAGAATTTCTTCTTCGCGAAGGTTGCCGCGTTGGAAATTGCGGCTCGGATATCATCCAGAGTTAAGGGTGGATATTTCTCTACGATCTCTTCAGGGGAGAGACCGTCAGCAAGATTGTCGAGAACGACAGAGACCATGATTCGCGCTCCGCGAATACACGCCTTCCCCTGACAGAGGTCGGAATTAACCGCCATTCTTTCCTGCCAGTCTTGCATCGTTTCTTCCTGTTCGGATGTGCTGGACCCAAGGTAACACATGGCTATGACCTTTGAGGATTTGGCCAGGAGACAGCTTGAGCGCCAGCTGATTTTGAGGTCTAGGATCAATTGATTTTCGCAAACACGGCGAACCCAGGTCTTTCTTTTTGCAACTCATCAGAGACTATGATCGAAGGCGTGTTTGCCGGAAATTCCGTTAGCTCAACGATCATCTCACCGACTCTGTCACGATACTGCACGACCCACACGCCGCGGCTCCAATCAATTAACGCCAAAATTTTCCTTTTCATAAGCACACCAGTCTGTCCGGCCGAGTTCGGCGGCCTCTAGTTTTCGTCGTTGCCGCTTCATCCCAGGAGATCATCGCATCAGGTTACCAAGCCGTCATTCGGCAGTCTGTGCAAGAACGCTCACACCATTTCTTTTTGGCTCGCTTGCACTGGCTCTTGCTCTCGCCGAAGGCCTATCGGGCCTGACTTCCGGCCATAAACAATTGACATTGGAATCCCTCTTCCTTGATGAGGGCTTCGGCACGCTGAACCCGGAGACAGCCCAGGTGTTTTTGAACAGCCTATACGGTGTAGTAGCCTTATCCCCGGCGAGAGAACAAGATTGAAAAAATCATGAGCTTCGGAACGCTGCCTGAATATATCGAGAGTCTACCCAATATCTGCGGTTCGGAAGAGTTAGTTGCCGAAGCGATCGCGGAGCGGGGTCCGTTTTACTTGCCCGAATCGGACATCGACTTTGAGCGCCTCCGAAGCGCTTTCAGTATCGCGCTTCACATGCACCAACCAATAATTCCGGCCGGCGGTGATGATCTTCGAACGGCAGCGTTGATCAGCAATCTGAAGTACATGATGGACAACCAGCGCGTCGGCGACAATCACAATGCGCCGGTCTTTCACTGGTGTTATAAACGCATGGGCGATTTCATTCCTCAGCTCCTCGAGGAGCGTAAACAGCCACGCGTCATGCTCGATTATTCAGGGTGCCTGCTGCACGGCTTAAGAGGCATGGGCCTCGACGACGTCCTTGAGCAGTTGAAGCGGCTCACACTCGATGGGGCCTATCGGCGTTCGGTCGAGTGGTTAGGCACAGCTTGGGGGCACGCGGTCGCGCCATCCACTCCTGCGCAGGACTTCCGGCTTCATGTGCGGGCATGGCAGCACCACTTTGCGGCCATCTTCGGGCTGGAGGCATTGAGCCGCGTCAGGGGCTTCTCTCCTCCTGAGATGGCCTTGCCCAACAATCCTGACGTCAGCTACGAGTTTGTGCGGACACTGAAGGATTGCGGGTATCGATGGGTGTTGGTGCAGGAGCATTCGGTCGAGCGCACAGCGGATGGCTCCGGGATCGCCCAACCCCACATTCCTCACCGGCTCGCCGCCCGCAATTCTCGTGGCGAGACCGCCAGCATCATCGCCATCATCAAGACCCAGGGCAGCGATACGAAGCTGATCGGCCAGATGCAGCCATACTACGAGGCCCGGGGCCTCTCTCGCATCGATCTCGCGGGCAAGTCTGTGCCCCAGCTTGTAACGCAGATTGCAGATGGCGAAAATGGCGGTGTGATGATGAACGAATTCCCGCCCAAGTACTTCGAGGTCATGCGCGACTCTTGCGCATCGGATGTGCCGCCCATGAATGTGACAGAATTCCTGGAGTATCTCGACGCCCTGGGCCTGAAAGAGAAGGACTTTCCTGCCATCCAGCCTGTCATGCAGAAGCGCGTTTGGGCCCGGTTTTCCGAAGGCGCCGGACCGAATGCTTTGGGAAAAGTGATTGATGATCTGAAAAAGGAAGACGGACGCTTTCACATGGAAGGTGGAAGCTGGACCAATAGCCTCTCCTGGGTGCGCGGCTATGAGCACGTGTTGGAGCCGATGGAGCAGGTGAGCGCTTTGTTCGCAGAGAAGACAAAGGGCGTCTCGACCTCCGACCACAGGTACCGTAACGCGCTGTTTCACCTGCTCATCACCGAAACGAGTTGCTATCGTTACTGGGGTACGGGCCTTTGGACCAGCTATGCGCGAGAACTCTGCCGGCGGGCTAGCGAGATTCTGATAAACGAGTTCTAATAGATGACCACAACTGGCAGTGGCGTATGGTAAAGACCCCCCTTGGCTTCGCGACTCTCGTTGAGTGAAGCGAAAAAACAGATCTCGCCGAATATCTGCTCTCTCTGTAAGTCAGGCGGCTGGCTTGAACGCGGCTTGATAAGGACGGGGGTCCGCGGAAGGTGAATTGTGAAAGTCGTTCCAAGAGCAGCGCTGCTCTCGACAGTAATCTTTCCGCCATGCGCTTCCGAAGACCCACGCACTAGAGTGAGACCGAGGCCCCAACCGATTTGGCCCTTTGTCTGGCGTCCTTTGTTCTCTTGAACGAATCAAATATGTAGACTGGATCTTCAGCCGTTATTACCGATCCGTAGAGGAGGCGTACAGCTCTTATGGCAAGTAAAGGACATGACATCATCGTTATCGGTACGTCTGCCGGAGGTTTGGAAGCTCTCGATGCTCTTATCGGTCAATTGCCCAGCGATCTTGCTGCGTCCATTTTTATCGTCCAGCATATGGCGTCTGAAAACACTGGAGGAGCCCTGCTGCACCGATTGAGCCGCCACAGAACTTTCGGCTGTAAGCTCGCAAAAGATGGCGAGGCTTTAAGCCAGGGCGAATCTATATCGCTCGACCTGACAATCACCTATTGGTCAAGAAGAATAGAGTTCTGGTTACAAAGGGAGCGCGTGAAAACCGCAACAGGCCAGGCATAGATCCTTTGTTTCGATCCGCTGCCGTTGCCCATACCTCGCGCGTCATCGGAATAGTCCTGACAGGAATGCTTGACGACGGTACGGCGGGCCTTGTGCCATCAAGAAGTGCGGAGGCATCACGGTTGTCCAGGACCCGAAGGACGCCGCATATCCCGGTATGCCGCAGAGCGCGCTCAATAATCTCAGGGTGGACCACTGTGTACCGATCAGTGAAATGGGGAGTCTCCTCGAAACACTTACCAAAGAACGTGCAGGCAAAAGCAAACGGATCCCAAAAGACATCAGGATTGAGGCGGAGATCGCGGAAAGAGTGTTGAGCGATGTGGCGGAAGTTAATAGCCTGGGAAGGCAGGTGCCGTATAACTGCCCCAACTGTGGGGGGGTTCTTTGGGAAATGGACAGCCCCCTTGTACCTAGAGATCGATCCGGAAACCCGGTTTTGCGCGACTTTCGTACCGGCAAGACCTTTGTTTCCGTTGACGAATTTTCGAAAAATGGGCTTTCCGGATCGATCTCTAGATATCGGTGCCACACAGGACATTCATTTACTCTTCCCGCGCTCCTTGAAAGCCAGTCTGAAAAAATCGAAGAAACGCTTTGGCTTTCCCTGAGAATGTTTGAGGAACGGAAGAATCTCTTAAATAGCACGCACAACGCTTTCGCCGTGGAACGCGCAAAAGAAACCCAAATTCATATCGAGCGCATCAGGGCGATCTTACTGGACCCACGAACTTGGCAACACACACTTGATCGCGTCAAGAAGAGTATGTCTGCCACTCCCAAGACAAAGTCGGTGCGAGAAGAAGAGCAACGGCAGCAAAACCTAAGCCATGTGTCCGAGACGAACAGCGCCTCGAAAAGAAAAAACACAAGGTGACTCCATTTTCTTGATGAAGGCAACAGAAGCGAACGGAATTGCGTGCGAATCGTGTTGCCGCACAGCTTGCCGTTGTTCATCGGTTGGCCTGAACGCTCAACACGCCGGATGCCTAAATAAACAACTCCGGCGACACACTGAAGAATTCCGCCAGCTTTCGGGCATGAGCCTTGCTGATTTCCCGTTTGCCATTGACGGCGTCGGAGATCCTGCTACGGGAGCCGAAGATCGGCAGGAGATCCACTTGGCGAAGATTGCGCGATTCCAGTAGGGCTGCCAGCGCATCGCTCGGGGTGAGTTTTGCAACCGCTCGATGTGCCTGCTGATAGTCTTCGATTAACCTGAGGAGCAAACGGCAAAGCGCTTCCTCCTCCCGTGTCCGGCGCTCACCCTTATCGAGCAGAGGCTCAAGACGCTGCGCTACACGTTCAAGTTCTGCATCATCTTCGATAATCTGAGGAAGCGCGCCCGCGAGTAATTCGGCGTATTTCCGGTGATTCAGGCGAGCGCTGCTAGCAGTCATTCTTCCATGAGCCGCGGTCGTATTCCGCGTGGCTGAGGAAGTGTTTGAGCGTGACGGTTTGTAAGCCATAGTCGATTCTCGTTATCAGGCTAAGTCGTTTCCCTTGATATTAAAGACCGTACATTGTCCGACCGGATCGGCATGTGCGAACGTTTGGCGTGTGTCAGTGAGATTTCGCCACTTGGTCGCGTTTGTTTCGTCTTTGCCGACTTTCGTCCGTTGTGGGGCGAAGGCTTGGGGGCTTCGCTGCATTACAAAGACACAGAGGCAAGGAGAGGAACCGGATTACTCCACCCTTGTCGCCCAGCGTTTAGTAATCGCGTCAGTCCGACGGTCAGTTGACGTGGCGGATCTGCAAGACTGAAACCGCTCCGCGCTGCTTCCTTTCGGGTAGACTATTGTCGATCTGCCGTATTCCCTCGCGGAGGAAACTGAAATGAGATGTCGATTTCTTATGCGCGCCATGGCCGCCTTCATATGGCTCGCGTGTTTAGCGCCGCCGCTCCTGACAGGTCAGGCACCGTCTTCACCGGCGAAAAAGAAACTCTGGACTCCACCGCGCACCCCCGACGGCCAACCGGACCTCCAGGGAGTCTGGGCGACCGCTACTCTCACACCGGTGGAGCGCCCGGCGGAGTTCGCCGGCAAAGAATTTTTGACTGAACCGGAAGCCGCGGA
>DASYSA010000574.1:0-4373 GCA_036003885.1 Blastocatellia bacterium
ATCTAAGGCCACCGATGGAAGAGTGAGCCTGAAACAGGGTTGGTGGATTCGCGAGTTGGCAGCCCAGGGATACCTGGCAGTTGTCAAATATGGCGCCGACGAGGCGATCGCGACCATCAAGAGGTATCTGGAGGGCGGATACTGATTCTATCGCCTAGCGCAGAGACTACGATCCTCTATGAGATGACCCGAGATCTCGAGTTGGTCAAGTCAAGCGCTTCCTGCGTCATTCTCGTATTGGAACAACCAGTGATATCCACTTCACCCAAGCGATGCCGTGGCCGTAGAAGCGGTGGATGCGATGGCGTGTATATTTCAAGGTGGAGGAAATAGATGGCGTGCAATGAGTGAGGGGGCGGGATTTCACATTGTGAAAAGCCGCCCCATTCTTAATAACTGGTTGCGGGGGCGGGATTTGAACCCGCGACCTTTGGGTTATGAGTAGAACGTTTAGATGGTCCGTTCTCTGTTTTGATGGATATAGCTGGGCGTAGGTGGGTGGTTCGCGGTTAGTTTTCTGCCCCAGTTCTGCCCCGGTCGCTCAGCAAGGAAAAATTGCAATCAGCGCAAAGCGCTTAATCCTTACATCGACGTCCCGACAAATATTTTCGTTGGCGGCAAGTACGCAGCGACCGGCTCAGCGGAACAGAGCGGTGTGCAGCGATCGCTTCGTGGAGAGTGATCTTGGATCCTAAGTTCCTCTAACCTTCGCTCAAGCGTTTCCGCCGAGGCGTGCAGAATCAAACAGAGTCGGCGAGGATCAACAAGGCCGTAATAAGTAGAGCGGTCATAGTCGATGTGATCTTTGTGACTCTCATAAAAGGATATCCTTTCCTCGTGTTGTTAGATAAGTAAAACAAGCACCGTGCACCGGCGGTTGCCGATGGTGAGGCCACACTTGTGGCCTCACTCGCCGTTCCGGCTGGTTATTGGCCGGTCGGGCTGGTCTGAGTGGGAGTAAGCTGTGCGCCGTTCGACAGCAGCGAGGTGTGGCCCGTCGTGTTGTTGATCACCTCAAGCGTAGGCATGCACGGGTCGGGGGGAATAGTCGAGTCGCTCACCATCACCGTCAGCAGCGGGCGGACGGTGAGCCGTACCTGATCGCGCGGGACCAAGTTATCGCCGTTGATTTGCAGGAATGTCGAATGGCCCGCTTGCAGTGTGACTTCGCGGCGCACGGGCTGGCCGGCATTGTTGAGGAGCACGGCACCATCGGCGTCAACAAACGACAGCGTCACGCGGCAGGGGTCAGGCGGAAGCAAGGGATTGTCCGGGGACGACACATTGGCGACGTTGATGCGCGCGCTTTGGCCGCGCGTGATGCCGATTATGCCGAACTGCGCGACAGGAAGGAAATGGGTCTCGTCCTGCGCCCGCACGCGAATCATCGTGCACACGGCGGCGGTTGCCGCCACCGTAACCAGCGCGATCAGCCTCAATTTCAAATTCGGTCTCTTCATAATCATTTTCTCCTTTCTGATCATCTATGGCTTGCGGCAGCCTGATCGCTGCCCATCTAAATAGGCGGAAGGTGAACTTCAAACGGCTCACGTGGTCGAGAATTATTTGTCAGCGGCTGTTTGTGAGGGGTGGGAGCGTTTCGAGATGATGCTATAATTGGGCGTTCCGCAACGACCTGAACCAGCCGCGGGTAGATATGGCTACTCTTTCACAAAGGCAAGTCACCCAGTTGCTGCTTGATTGGAGGGAAGGCGACCAGGAGGCGCTCAACCGGTTGATCCCCCTCGTCCATCAAGAGCTGAAGCGACTGGCCCGCCACTACATGCGCCGGGAGCGCGCGGGTCACACGCTTCAAACCTCGGCCCTGGTCAACGAGGCGTATATCCAGCTCATTGACTACAAGAGGGTGCAATGGAAAGACCGTTCGCACTTCCTGGCCGTCGCCGCGCAGGTCATGCGACGAATACTGATAGACTATGCGAGGAACCGGCAGTCCCTGAAGCGGGGCGCAGGAGCGCGTAAGGTGTCTCTAGACGAAGCGGCAACGCTCGCCGACGAGCGGGCCGCTGAAATGATTGCGCTCGACGAAGCGCTGACGAGTCTGGCCGAACTTGATCCTCGCAAGAGCCGGATCGTAGAACTCAGGTATTTTGGCGGGCTTGAGATCGAAGAGACGGCGCAGGTGATCGGCATATCTCCGGCTACCGTAAAGCGGGAATGGAACTCCGCGAGGCTCTGGCTCCACAGAGAGATCAATAGATAGTGTTCAGTCTGCTGTAAACTGGAATTGCACGTGTTATGACGCCTGAACGCTGGCAACAAGTCGATCGATTGCTTCAATCCGCGCTCGAGCGTGCTCCCGCGGAACGAGCCTCTTTCTTGAGTGAGGCTTGCAGCGGCGATGATACCTTGAGAAAAGAGGTAGAGTCGCTGCTGGCTTCCGGTGACAATGCGCACGACTTTTTGAAAACTCCCGCGCTCGAAGATGCGGCCCCGATGCTTATCGATAACAAAGCTGAAACGACGCCGGGCCGTCTCATAGGCCCTTATGAAATCATCTCGCTGCTTGGCGCTGGCGGAATGGGGGAGGTCTATCTTGCAAGAGATACTCGGTTGGGTCGCAACGTTGGTCTGAAGCTGCTGCCCCCATTCTTGGCTGACGATAAAAAGCGAATCGAGAGATTCAAACGAGAAGCCCGCGCAGCTTCCGCCCTGAATCATCCGAATGTAGCGACGATCTATGAAATCGGCGACGCTCAACGGAGCATCTATATTGCAATGGAGTACGTTGAAGGCCGCACGCTCGCGGACGAGATCGCAGGACGGCCGCTTGAGTCGACACAAAGCATAGAAATAGCCGCTCAGATCGCGGATGCTCTCGATGCAGCGCACGCCAAAGGAATCACTCACCGCGATATCAAGTCTCAAAACATCATGGTGAGCGAGCGCGGTCACGTAAAGGTGCTCGATTTTGGGTTGGCGAAAATCAGGACCGAATCTGAACTGTCGTCGGACGAAGCATCAGCAATAGAGTCGACCGCGACGGGAATCGTGATGGGCACCATTAAATACATGAGCCCCGAACAGGCGTTAGGTAGAGATCTGGATCACCGCACGGATATCTTTTCGCTAGGGGTTGTCCTATACGAGATGACAACCGGACGCCTGCCGTTTTGCGGTGAGTCGGCAACGGAGACAATCGAGCGAATCATGCACGCGCAGCCGGAAGCGATAGCTCGATTCAATTACGACGTGCCGCTCGAACTCGAGCGAATAGTAAAGAAGTGCCTGGAGAAAGAGCGCGACCGGCGATACCAGAGCGCAAGAGAGCTGCTCATCGATCTGAAGAATCTGAAGCGTGACAGCGATTCAGGCGCGGTAGTAACCGCGGCCGCCGTCCGCCACAATCCCAAACAACTCTGGCCGCGGTTACTGATACCGCTGGCGCTACTGGCCCTCACCGCTGCGTTGTACCTGCTGCTCGCACAAAGCAAGCGAACCGAACAGGCCCTGAACGTCGGAGAGGATTCAATCGCAGTGCTTCCGTTCAAACCGCTGGCTATCGCGTCCAGAGACGAACCCCTTGAGATGGGCATCGCCGACAGCCTGATAACCAGGTTGAGCGGAGTAAGTGAATTGAATGTCCGGCCGCTGAGTGCCGTCCGTAAGTATTCAGATCCGGAACAAGACCCGATCAAAGCGGGTCGAGAACAACAAACGGCTACCGTAGTCGACGGAAGCATCCAGCGCGCAGGCGACCGAGTAAGGGTGACAGTCAGGCTGGTAAGAGTTGCAGATGGGCGTCAGCTTTGGACGGCCCTGTTCGATGAAAACTTCACAGACATACTTGCGATGGAGGACTCGATCTCGGGACAGGTTGCTTCTGCTCTTGCAGTAAAGTTAACCGGCGGTGAAACACAACTGCTTACGAAACACTTCACCGAAGATGCTGAGGCATACAGTCTGTATTTGAAGGGCCGATACTTTTGGAATAAGAGAACCGCGGAAGCCGTAAACAAGAGCATCGATTACTTTAATGAAGCAATACAGCGAGATCCGCGTTATGCACTCTCGTATGTCGGCTTGGCTGATGCCTTTCTGGTCTTACCAAACTTCAGCGTGGCTCAACCGAAAGAGATGCTGCCGAAAGCGAGGGAGGCAGCGCAAACTGCCCTCAGCATCGACAATCAGCTCCCGGAAGCGCACACCACGCTGGCCGGCATTAGCTCTGATTTTGATTGGAACTGGACGGAAGCTGAGAACCAGTTCAAACAAGCGATAAAGATGAACTCGAACTACGCCACCGCACATCAATGGTATGGTGAGTACCTGGATCGCAGGGGTCGGATGGATGAAGCAATACGCGAGTTGAAACGAGCGCGGGAACTCGATCCCCTGTCTCTCATCATCAA
>DASYSA010000575.1:0-2127 GCA_036003885.1 Blastocatellia bacterium
CTGAGGCGAGGACCGGAGAAGCCTCGAGCCAACCACTCACGCACCCGGCTTAACAGGGCCGGTTCATTCTGCTTCTCTTCTTGAATGCGGGAATGCACATTGGCCCATAGCGCCGCGGTCACGTCGACCTCGCGATGATACTGGTTGTATATCTCCCGCTCGAGTTTGATTTCAGCCCCAAGCTTCGCGCACGCGCTACAGCTTGCCAAGTGCGCGGAAACTTGTGAGGCAATTCGTTGTTCCAACTCGCCGTCAAAGTAATCTTCGATGAGCGGTTGGCATCGTTCACACTTCATAGCCCACTCCCAGGTACGGGCGGATGCGGCGGCGCATCTCGGCCCTCGCGCGATGCAGGTCTGTCTTGAGTTTCGGTATCGAAGAGCCGGTGATCTCGGAGATCTCTTCGTAGCTCCTCTGCTGAAAAATCTTAAGCGTGAAGACCAGCCTCTTGTCTTCGTCGAGGGCACCCAGCGCTTCACGGATGACGCCGTTCAGCTCCTTGTTTAGAAGTTGATCATCCGGCGTGACACCTCCATCAGCCAACTCCATGATCCGATCGTCGTCGATTCCGACCTTGCGATCGTCCTTGATTCGCGAACGGAGCGACTCGCGAGCGACATTCTTGGCTATCCCGAACAACCAGGTCGAGAGCTTCGTTTCGTCCCGCAGCCCTTTGATGTTCCTGTAGGCACGCACGAATGTCTCCTGAGTCAATTCTTCGGCCAGCTCCCGCCGGCCGACCATATCATACACGAAGCTGATGATCGGACGCGCGTATCGGTCGAAGATGAGTCGAAACGCTTCATGGTCGCCGCGCCGGGCGCGCGCTATTAGTTCTTCGGAACTGTTCATCAAAGCTCCGGCGCGTCCGCTCGGCTGACCCAACAGGCTTAACGCCTCACTCATTTGCCGTTTCATCCTCAGTTCGGCAGTAAGTGACGGACGCGGCGAAAAGGTTGCACGTTCGTCGCCGGCTCCGGCAGTGCGTCAAAAGGCACGTCCTGCCGGCTAAGGCCGGGTAGAAGGAAGCACAAAGCAGCTAAAGCCTTGTGTTCACGGACTTCGTACGGCTCAGTACCCCTCGAGTCTTAGTGGGGGCGAGGCGTATTCAGCATACCACCCGTCTTAAAGATACCTCTCTGCAAGTGCGCAATTAGCATACGCCAACGGCGCGGCCTGTGTTTCCTGGGCGATTATGGCCGCACAGCCTGCCTGGGCCTTCAATCGTTGCAACCTTTTTTGCTGAAGGGTCACTCACTAGCGTTCTAAGGTCAAAGCTAATCAAGGATTGGTTCCACTCATGCACCCCTGATGGAGGCATGGAACGTAACTAGGTTCTGAATAGTATTTGATTTCAAGGAACGAAGCAGGGGCCCAAATCTGATTCGGGAGGAGTAAGGGATGAGTCTATCCGATCAGCCGATTATTCGCTTCGAGGGAGTCACCAAGGTCTTCGACACAGAAGAGGTAGAGACTCACGCACTTTCGGGGGTCTACCTGGAGATCAAGAAGGGCGAGTATCTTTCGATTGCCGGCCCCTCCGGCTGCGGCAAATCGACTTTACTCTCGATCCTTGGCCTTCTGGACTCTCCAACCGAGGGCGGCTACTGGCTCGATGGCCAGCCTGTAGCCGAGTTGCCCGTCCCGGAACGGGCGCGCATTCGCAATCGCACGGTCGGGTTTATCTTTCAAAGCTTCAACCTGATCGGCGACTTGACGGTCTTCGAGAACGTGGAGCTGCCGCTGGTATATCGAGGCATGCGGTCGTCGGAGAGAACAGCGCGTGTAAAGGATGCGCTCGAGCGAGTGGGTATGGCTCATAGGCAGAAGCATCTTCCAAGTCAGCTCTCGGGGGGACAGCAACAGCGGGTAGCGGTGGCGCGCGCAGTTGCGGGCGAGCCATTGATACTGCTTGCCGACGAGCCGACGGGTAACCTCGATTCGATACACGGCGAGGCTGTCATGGGTTTGCTGAGAGAACTACATCGAGCCGGAGCGACCATTTGCATGGTGACTCACGATCCTCGCTATGCACGCGCGGCTGACAGACAGGTTCATCTGTTCGATGGAAGAGTAGTGGAAGAACGAGCCAAAGTCGCCTGAAGGGAATTTCGAATTGCGAATTTC
>DASYSA010000576.1:0-4250 GCA_036003885.1 Blastocatellia bacterium
AATGGGCGCCGCTGTCGCGAGAGGTTGTTATTGAACTAAGGTTCGCGAGGCGAAGGATTCGCGGTCGCAAATCCGCTCAGTCAACTTCAGTCGCGGCGAACAGGTGAGCGGGCGGTCGGCGCAAATCCCATACGACTCGGAGCCAGGACAGGACCCGCAATACGTAATAGCTGTAGTCGATCTCCCACCAGTAGAAACCCTGCTTCGCCGAGGCCATGTAGTGATGGTGATTGTTGTGCCATCCCTCGCCGCCTGTCAGAAGCGCCAACCACAGATTGTTGCGGCTGTCGTCTCCCGTCTTGTAACGGCGGCTTCCCCACATGTGAGCCAGCGAGTTGATCGAGAAGGTCCCGTGGTACAAGATGACCGTGCTGGTGAAGAAACCGATAACCAGCCCCTGCCACCCGAGCGCGAGGAAACAGAGAACGCCGAGTACGACAGGCGGTATCAGGTGCCACCTGTTGAGCCAGCGCAGCTCAGGGTAACGCGAGAAATCTTTGATCGCGTCCCAATCGGTGGCGTCATACATATCGCTCACCACCCACCCTACATGGGACCACCAGAAACCATTCTGCCTTGGCGAGTGGACGTCGCCGTCCTGGTCGGTGTATTTGTGGTGCCGACGATGATGTGCCGCCCACCACAGCGGTCCCTTCTGCGCCGCTGTCGTGCCGAGCAACGCAAGTAAGAACTGGAAGACGCGGCTGGTCTTATAAGAGCGATGAGAGAAGTAACGATGGTAGCCGGCGGTCAGACCCCACATGCGGACGAGGTAGAGCCCAATGCAGAGCAACACCGCGGGAAGACTTATTCCAGTGAAGATGACAGCCAGACATACCACGTGCATCAAGATGAACGGGACCGTTTTGATTCCTAGTTTCTTGTCGATCTTCAGGCTTGCGGATGGGGCTTCAGTTTCAGTAGTGATCGTAGAAGTAGACATAATAGAATCGATACTCGCTTTCTGGTAACAGTTGAATTCTAGCAGCTGCGAAGACGATTCGGAAGATAAAGTGCGGGATCTCACGGACGTGTTTTTGCAAAATCGAGGGCGGATCGCTGCTGTCCTCCGAGTCGCTAAACTTGAGAGGACCTGGCGCACAGTATGGCCTATAATCTCAAAGTGAGCCGACTATGACGAAGCACTACGTAATAAACCGGGACGCACCGCGGCGCTATCTGGTCAACTACAAACAGAGCCTCAACCCCGAGCAGTTGGCAGTAGTCACAGCCGGAAGCGGCCCGATCCTGGTCATCGCCGGAGCGGGTTCGGGCAAGACTCGAACGGTCACCTATCGCGTGGCGCGGCTGATCGAATCGGGCGTTCCTGCTCCGCGAATAATGCTGGTGACGTTCACCAACAAGGCCGCCAGGGAGATGCTGCATCGCCTGGACGACCTGGTCCGGGCCGACGTTCGAAAAATATGGGGCGGTACCTTTCACTCAATCGCCAACCGGATCCTTCGACGCCACGCCGAGTCAATAGACTACAAACCCAACTTCACAATACTCGACTCCGAAGATGCCAGGGATCTGATCGAGTCTTCGATCGGAGAATCCGGGATAGACCCCAAGCAGCGTCGCTTCCCCAAAGCCGAAGTCATTGCAGACATCATCAGCGTTGCCAACAACCGCGAAATGACCGTCCGCGATTGTGTCGTCGCGAATTACCCTCACTTCGAGCCTCTGGCAACTCAGATCGAGCGAGTCGATCTCATGTTCAAAGTGCGCAAGCGCGATCGTAACGCGATGGACTACGACGATCTATTGATTAACTGGAAGAGGCTCCTGGTCGAAAGGCCTGAGATAGGCGACTACTGGGCAGACCAGTTTGAGCAGATCGTGGTCGATGAGTACCAGGACACCAACAAGATTCAGGCGGAGATAGTCGACTTGCTCGCGGCGCGCCACCGCAACTTGATGGTGGTCGGCGACGACGCCCAATCGATCTTCGGCTGGCGCGGCGCCCACTTCGCCAACATCTATACTTTCAAAGAGCGTTACCCTGATGCGCAGGAGTTTCGCCTGGAGATCAACTATCGCTCCCGCCCCGAAATAGTCCTGCTTGCGAACTCCTCGATACGGAATAACCAGAGGCAGTTTCCAAAGCAGCTTCAGGCAGCGAGACAATCATCCGGGCTCGCTCCCGCTCTGGTCCCTTTGAGCGATGCGAGCCAGCAGGCAGCCTTCGTCGCGGGACGGATACTCGAACTTCGCGATGAGGGCGTCTCGCTATCCGAAGTCGCCGTACTGTATCGCAGCCACTGGCAGGCGCTCGAACTTCAACTGGAACTCGTGCGGCGCGACATCCCTTACATAATTCGCTCGGGGACGCGCTTCTTCGAGCAAGCGCACATAAAAGACGTGATCGCGTACCTCCGCTTGATCGATAACCCGCGCGACGAACTCGCCTGGAAGCGCGTTCTGAGGCTGATTCCCAACGTCGGCAATTCGACTGCAAACCGCATCTGGGATCGCATCGCATACACGGACGAACCTCTGGCCGTGATCGTTCGTGCTGACTTTGACGCGGCCCCGCGCTCGAGCGACCGGTGGCAGGATTTCGCGCGCCTGATCGAGAGGCTCGTTGCGCCTGAAAACGCGGACCAGCCTGCGCGCCAGATCGCACTGATTCTATCGAGCGGATATCGGGATCACCTGGATCACGCATACGAGAACTCGGATCTGCGATCCGAAGACCTGCGGCAGTTGGCGAACTACGCCGCCCGCTTTGAGACAACCGAAGAGTTCCTGTCTGAATTGGCTCTCGTTAACGGCGAGCGTTTCAGCGCGCCTCAAGGCACCACGGGTGAAGACGTGGTATCCGGCGCTGACGAGGATGAGAAGCTGGTGCTCAGCACGATCCACCAGGCGAAAGGCCTCGAGTGGCGCGCGGTTTTTCTGATCTGGGCGGCGGATGGCAAGTTCCCGTCTGCGAGGAGCCTTCGCGATGCTGACAGCGAAGAGGAGGAGCGGCGGTTGTTCTATGTTGCGGTCACCCGCGCGCGCGACGAGTTGTGCGTCTCCTATCCGCTGGTTGTGACGGACTACGCGCGCCAGACGGTGATCCAGAAGCCCTCGAGGTTCATAACAGAAGTGCCTTGCGAACTGTTCGAGATATGGTCGGTCGAAGAGCAGGAGATGCTCGAGCCGGAAGGGGAAGAGGAAAGAAAAGAGCAAACTCCGAAGCCTACGCTCATCCACTGAGTATAGGCGTGTGGGAGTGTGGGAGTCTGGGGAAAGGGAGATCCTGCTCCCCGACTCTCCCACACTCCCACACCCCCACACTCCCACACTCCCACACTCTCCTTTTCTCGACTATCGTGGCCGAAATATGGAACGTCGCCTGCCAACAAGCGTTAAAGTCTGTGGTGAACGATGGGACCGAAAGGAAGGCGGCTACGAAATGAAGGGTGAATCCACGCGTGTCCTGTAGCGATGTTCGTGGAATCATTGGCCGCTAATCGAAAAACAGATGGCTGTGAATAAAAAAGAAGTGAAGGATGCCCAAATCCTGATGTTGGAATGCAAGGAGTGTCACCGACCGGTCACTCAGACCGAACTCGTGGCATACCATCTTGTTGACCGAGTGCTCTATGGCTGGTGCCAGTCGTGCTTCAAGGCACGCTCGGCACGCGACCGGCAGGTTGGTTCATTGGTCGCCGCAGTAGCATAACCTTCGGTCAGTCCAAACACGAACGAGCAACAACTCGAACGTAGCTGCACCCGCCCCGGGGTGAGGTGTCTCTCCTGCAATACAAGCCGTCCTGACTGGCTCGATTTGAGTTGGCTCCAAGCAGGCGCTGGTAGCGCGCGTGTGGAGATCTAAGTGGTGGTCTCAACCGGTGTCGGCTCGGCGGGCGTCCTCACGTAGTAGACATAAACGAAGTAGGTCGCGGCTGCCAGCAGGAGAAATGATATCAACGCCAGGATCAGAATCAAGTCGTAACGCATTCGCCGCATCTCCTTCGGATGGGCCAGCTCCTGTTCAGTTTCAACCGCAGCTGCGGCTAAGGAGCCATCCGATTCGGGGGCGTAATCAAGAGCAGATGACGCGTCGGCGGATCCGAGTGCTCCAATTGAAACCGTCGGCTGGTCTTCGGAACTCGATGCAGAAGGCGATGGCGTTGGAATCTGGCCAATTGCGCTCATCGCCTCCTCGCTGAAGAAATCCTCGTTAACGGCCTTTACGCTTCCGGAGATCGACGCGCCCTCGGTCAGCGCTCCACCATTGAAGCGGGCGATGATGA
>DASYSA010000577.1:0-12520 GCA_036003885.1 Blastocatellia bacterium
AGAAAGGCGATGTCGACGCATTTCGAACGAAGCTCAATCAGCTTCGCGGCCGTTGAGGCCTGGGTACGCACGCTTCCAGCGTGCTGGCTTGCTGGATCGAGCACGCCGGAAGCGTCAAGCTTGTGGATCGGAATTCGGAGCACGCTGGAAGCGCGCGTACCCGGGCGTACGCAGGCGTACCCAGGCGCGACGCAAAGTAATCCAGGAACACCAATGACAACCCCATCCTTGAAATGAAATCGATCTCCAAGCTGTTTCCGGGCGTGGTTGCGCTTGATGGGGTCAACCTCGAAGTCCGCCCGGGCGAGATCGTCGGACTGGCAGGAGAGAACGGTGCGGGCAAGTCCACCTTGATGAAAATACTGGGCGGAGTTTATCAGCCCGACGGAGGCGAGATCCGGATCGAGGGACACCAGACTTCGATCCGGTCGGTCGCGGATGCGATCAGCAGAGGAGTAGGGTTCATTCACCAGGAACTGTACGTGCTCGACAATCTGGACGTCGCGGAGAACGTCTTCCTCGGCCGCGAGCCGACATGGGGAGGTCCACTCAAACTCGTCGACCGGAAGAGAATACATTCCGAAACCGACGTGTACCTCAAGCGTCTCGGGTTGGATGTGTCGAGCCGAACACCGGTTCGCAATCTGTCGATCGCCCAGCACCAGATGGTGGAGATCGCAAAGACTCTCGCTCTTAACGCTCGCATCCTGATAATGGATGAGCCGACCTCCAGCCTCACGCTGAGTGAGACGGCGACGTTGATGAAGGTTGCTCAAGAATTGAGAACGCAGGGTGTCAGCATCATTTACATTTCGCATCGCCTCGCCGAAATTGCGCAGCTTGCCGATCGCGTTGTGGTCCTGCGCGACGGCCGAAACGCCGGCGTTCTCGGGCGCGAAGAGATCAGTCATGACAAGATCGTCAGGCTGATGGTCGGCCGTGACCTGAGCCACTTCTACGCCCACCCACAGACGGAACCGAAGCCGCGGTATTTCGAGGTCCGAAATCTGCGAACGAAGAGATATCCCGACAACGCGGTATCCTTCGACGTTGGCAAGGGCGAGATCCTGGGACTGGCCGGACTGGTGGGCGCTGGTCGCTCAGAACTGGCGCAGGCGATCTTTGGAGTGGACGCCGCAGTCGACGGCGATCTAATGCTGAATGGCCAGCCGATAAGCGTTCGCTCACCGCGCGATGCAATGGCTCATGGAATATATCTGGCCCCGGAAGACCGGCGAAAGAGCGGCCTGATTCTGGAGATGTCCATAAGAGAAAACATTACGCTACCTGCTCTATCGTCCTATGCGTCGGCGGGATTGATAGTCAGGAGCAAGGAAGAGCAGTCAGCCGCAACGATGTGCAGTCGACTCTCAATCAGGGCTCCCTCGATTGAGACAAGGGCCGGCAATCTGAGCGGGGGCAATCAGCAGAAGGTGGTGCTTGCGAAGTGGCTTTCGTTAGAACCGAAGGTGCTCATCTTTGACGAGCCCACGCGGGGCATTGATGTAGGAGAGAAAGCCGAAATATACGAACTCATGCGAAGCCTGGCCGAGCGCGGTGTTGCAATAATTATGATCAGCAGCGATATGGAAGAGATTCTCGGAGAGAGCGATCGCGTGGCGGTTATGCACGAAGGCACGATGGCCGGAGTTCTCGAGCGAAGCCAGTGCAGTGAAGAGGCAATCATGCGACTCGCTGTCGGTCAGACTGACTCTCATCAAAATGGCGCTTAAGGTTAAAGACCTGTACGGGAGTTATTCAATTAGTCCCGGCGATCCGAAGACTGCAGAAGAGATCAGGCCGAGATAAGAAAGGATGGAAGATGACCAGTCTGAGGAAAATCGTTATCGCCTTGAGTGTTGGAGTCGTTTTTGTTCAACAGCCCTTCGCGGCAATGGGCGCCCACCCTCGAATCAGCAAACAGTCCTTTGGGACGGCCAACGGACAGGCAGTTGACCTCTTCACTTTGACCAATGCCAAAGGTGTTGAGGCCAGGATCATGACTTATGGCGGCGTGGTGGTCTCTCTCAAGGTGCCCGACCGGCAGGGCAAGCTCGGCGATGTCGTGCTCGGTTATGAGAGTCTGGACGGCTACCTCAAGAACAGCGCCTACTTCGGCGCGATCGTAGGCCGTTATGGCAACCGGATAGCAAAAGGGAGATTCTCGCTGAACGGGCACGAGTACACTCTCGCGCGGAACAACGGCGAGAACCACCTGCACGGCGGGCTGAAAGGATTCGACAAAGTGGTCTGGTCGGCTAAGGAGATCAAGGGCAAGACTGGCGTTGGGCTCTCGCTCAGCTATGTCAGCAAGGATGGAGAGGAAGGCTATCCGGGCACGCTCAAGGTCAACGTTACATACATGCTCACGAACAGCAATGAACTGAAGATCATGTATACGGCGACCACGGAC
This sequence comes from Blastocatellia bacterium, assembly GCA_036003885.1. Lineage (GTDB taxonomy): Bacteria > Acidobacteriota > Blastocatellia > UBA7656 > UBA7656 > DASYSA01. Next base: position 2,414 of record DASYSA010000577.1, read on the forward strand.
AAGGATACCGTGGTGAATCTAACGCATCATTCGTATTTCAATCTCGCCGGGGCCGGGGAAGGAAACATTCTGGGCCATGAGATAATGCTGAACGCAAGCAGGTTCACGCCGGTCGACGCCGGTCTAATTCCCACGGGCGAGCTCCGGAGCGTGAAGGGTACGCCGATGGACTTTGAGCGAGCGACGAAGATCGGAGCCAGGATAGAGAATAAGGATGAGCAGCTCGGGCTGGGCAAGGGTTATGACCACAACTGGGTGCTCAATCGGAATGGCGCGGGCGCGAGTCTGGCAGCTCGCGTGTATGAACCGACTACCGGGCGTGTAATGGAGGTCTACACCACCGAACCTGGCGTGCAATTCTACACTGGCAACTTTCTGGACGGCAGCATCACAGGCAAGGGCGGGAAGGTTTATGAACAGCGCTATGGCTTTTGCCTGGAGACGCAACATTTTCCTGATTCCCCGAACAAGCCCAGCTTCCCCTCGACGATCTTGAAGCCCAATCATTCCTACAGGAGCGCTACGACATACAAATTCTCAACAAGATAGTCGCAGCACGCCGTTTTGGAGTGCACGTTTTCACCTCTCGATAATCGGATTCGAGAAATGGGATACCCGCGAAGAAGCGGAAAGAGAGGAGCCGGGGATTCACGCAGATGAGTGATATTCGCGCGCTGCTGCACCCGATTCGCAAGCTGCACGAGCGCATTCGTGCCGCGGTCGTCGATGCGTGTGAACGCGCAGCGCTCGATGACCTTGGGAGAATCGCATCTGATGAAGAGGGCGACACGATTTATGCGGTAGACCGCATCGGCGAGGAGTTGCTGATCGAGTTTTTCGATCGCGAAGTTGCTTGCCATGGATCGCTTATCCTGGTTGCAGAAGGTCTATCTCCTTCAGGAATAGTGTTGCCGGACGGCGCCTCTGAATCCGATGCAGTCTGGCGAATCATCGTGGATCCCATCGATGGAACCCGCGGTCTGATGTACCAGAAGCGGAGCGCGTGGATCCTGACCGGGGTTGCTCCGAACCGCGGCCCTTCGACAGGCCTCCAGGATATTCAGCTCGCAGTGCAGACCGAGATTCCTCTCGTCAAACAGCACCTCGCGGACTCGATTTCAGCAATTCGAGGCGAAGGCGTCGAAGCTGAGCGAACCAATCGATTGACCGGTGAACGAACTCCGCTGCGGCTTCATCCTTCGACTGCGCACAGCATCGCCCATGGCTTTGCGATGATCTCCAGGTTCTTTCCCGGAGCGCGCGAGGAGCTGGCGGCGATCGATGAAGAGATCGTGATGGGGGCTTTGGGTCCGGTCCGGAGGGGTAAGGCCCACTGCTTTGAGGATCAGTACATATCCAGCGGCGGCCAGATATTCGAATTGATGTCGGGTCACGATCGTTTCGTTGCGGACATCCGGCCGTTAATGGAAAAATCGTTGGAGTCGAGAGGACTGGCGAGCGGAATTTGCGCACATCCTTATGACCTGTGCACGGAGCTTATCGCCCGGGAACTCGGCATTCTGATAACTGATCCGGAGGGCCGGCAACTGTCAGCGCCTCTCAACCTCGAAGAGGACGTCGCGTGGGTAGGATATGCCAACGCACACATTCGGGCTCAGATCGAGCCTCTGCTTCAAGCGGCCCTTGCGAAACGGGGTCTGCAATGAGCGAGGCTATTGTATTGTCGCTTTGTTAGCTCGCGCCGACTTTACGATTTCGATGAACTGTCGGGCGAGATCGGTAATCAAGCTGTCCCTGAACTCGCGCAGGGCCTTCGTGTCGACCAGGTCGGAGCCTATGCCCAACGCTGCGGCCCCGGCTTTGATGAAGTCAGCGGCGGTCTGGAGTGACACGCCGCCGGTAGGAATCAGCTCGATCTGGGGAAGCGGCGCCTTGAGCGCCTTGATGTAGCTGGCTCCGCCGAGCGCGTTTGCCGGAAAGACCTTCACGAAATCGGCGCCTGCTTTCCAGGCGGAGACGACTTCGCTTGGAGTCATCGCGCCGGGAATCACGGCTATGCTGTAGCTTCGGCAGCAGGCGATCGTGCCAAGGTCCAGCGCGGGACTCACGATGAACTGCGCTCCCGCCAGTATGCATGCGCGCGCTGTCTCCGCATCGAGCACGGTGCCTGCGCCGACGATTACGGATCCATCGAACCGATTTGCTACTTCCTCGATGACTCGGATCGCTCCGGGCACTGTCATCGTAATTTCGAGAACGGAGACGCCGCCCTCTTTGATGGCGTCGATGGCACGCATAGCCATCTCAGCCGACTCTGCTCGCACGACCGGGATTATGCCGGTGTCGAGTATTCGACTGATGACGTCAGCCTTCTTCATATTAGAGAGATACGGTCTGCTCAGCCCAGAATTGAAATTCTCTGTGCTTGTGCTCTTCGGCTTTCGCCAGGACTTCGCCGCTCGCCACGCGGCGCACGTGCTCGAAGACCTGTGCTCCTACTTCGTCGATGGATTCGGAACCATCGATCACACCGCCGGCCGAGAGGTCGAGATCATTCGACATCCTCTGAAATACGCGCGTGTTTGAAGCCAGTTTGATCACCGGCGCAATCGCGTTTCCTATGGTGGTGCCGCGCCCGGTTGTGAAGACAACTACTGTCGCCCCTGCGGCAACCAGCCCTGGAGTTGACTCCTGATCGTAGCCAGGCCCCTGCATCAAGTTTATTCCGCGATTCTTCGGTGTTTCGGCGTACTCCACCGTCCCCTCAATCCTGGTCGTTCCCGCCTTGGCGATCGCACCCAGCGACTTGATCGTGATGTTCAGAAGACCGCCGGTGACGTTGCCGGGGCTCGGGTTCTGGTTGAGTACCGCTCCGAACTTCGACGCGTACTCTTTATACCAGTCCACCAGCCGGTAGACGGCGCGGCCGGTTTCGGCATCTTTCGCGCGGTTCGCAAGAAGGTGCTCCGCGCCGCAGAACTCCGGGACTTCGGTTATCAGTATGGTGCCGCCCGAGCGTACTATCGTGTCGCAAGCGCGTCCCAGCGCGGGGTTCGCCGAGATGCCGGAGAAACCATCCGAGGCCCCGCATTTAACACCCAGAACAAGCTCGCTCACCGGAAACTCGCGCCGCTCGGCGAGGTTCACCTCGGGCAGCATTCGTTCTACTTCTTTGAGTCCGCGCTCGATCGCGCCCTGGGTGCCGCCGGATTCCTGTATACCGATCTTTGCAACAGGTTTGTTGAATGTCCTCTCGTGTCTGAGCAAATACTTCTGCATCTGTGAGAGATTTGTTTTCTCGCAGCCTAAATCAATCAGTACGACCCCCCCGACGTTCGGGTGATCGGCGTAGTTCGCCAGAGTGCGAAGCATCACTTCGATGGTGGAGCCGTCCTGGCAGCCGCAACCCTTGTTATGAGGGATCGCCACAACGCCGTCTACGTTAGGATACTTCTCCCGCTTATAGAGCATGAACTCGGACATCATCGAGATCTGCTGCGCCTCATGGCTGGCGCACATGCTGGTAGGAACAATCAATATGAAGTTGCGCGTTCCGACTCGGCCGTCAGGGCGAAGGAAACCCATAAAGGTCGCGCGTTCTGATTCCGCGATGTAGACCGGAGCCGGCGTATGGAGGTTGTCCGGTAGATCGCGCACTATGGGCACGTCGTTTGTCATGTTGTCGTGCGAGATCTGGGCGCCTTGATCGATGCCCAACGACGTGCCGATGGGTTGGCCGAATTGCAGAACGAACTCGCCCGGTGGAATATCGCGTATTGCAAAACGATGGCCCGGGGGTACGGCCGCTGACACGCAAACAACGCAGCCGTCCGGCAGACAGACTCTCAGGCCCGGCGCTGTCTCCTTCTTAACGACCGCCACGTTGTCTCTGGGATCCACGATGATGGCGTATTCGCTCAGCGGAGCATTCGGTACTATTCCTGAGGGCGATTCTACTATGTTGGCGGTTGACATAAATCAGCAATTCTCGCGTGCCGGGTTCAGTCCTCCAAAACATCCGGCAGAATAAACGATATGGCGTTCGAATGCAGGCGAAGCCACAATCCCGGGTTCTTATCGAGCTGTTCTACGCGCTCGGCCGGTTCTTCCGAAATATCTGTCTCCAAAACGCGGCGGTAGCTCTCGCGCTTTGTGGGCGCTGTTCGAGCATCAACTACCGATTGGACGACCCTTCTGGCACCGAGAATCGATGCGGGTCCAAGCGTCAGGATGCTCGTTGCGCTCCGGCATTGGGCCTCGTCCTGCTCATTTACATCACTTCCCCCGGCTTTGAATTTGGAGATGTGATGTTCGAGTATACTCGACGAGATCGGGATGACTCCCGCCAGATCCATTGCAGCCGCCCCCGATCCGGGTCTGATGTACGCCAGGTGTGACGCGCCGCCGGGCTCCGGCCCGAGTCCCAAAAAGAGAATATCAATTCCTCCCACAGAGTCCAGCTTCTCGACGTAGCGAGCCATCTCTCCTTCGAGGTCATCGGTGTCTGTGCGGATCGGAGTAAAACTCCTCACCTTCTCGAAGAAGGCAGGACCGAGAAGCCGCTCGAAATCACGAATGAAACTAAACCCATTGTCCATTCGCATCGGCGCAAGCGCATCCTGCGTGAAGACATGAAGCCGGCCCAGTAGATCATCTCGCTCGCCCGTCCGGGCCAATTCCCCGAGGAGGCGATGCAACGCCTGCCCGCCACGGCCGCCCAGTATGACAATGACCAGGTCACCGTCCTTGTCGCTAACCGCTTGCTCTATCTCCAATAGCATTGCGCGGCCGACGGCGTCTTCCGTTTCCTGCACTTCGTAGTTGAGCTTCTCTACTCCGATCGAGCTAAGCAGCTCGCTACTGTCACGTTCGGCGCGCCCGAGCCAAACATTGCTGCCGACGATCCGGCGAACGATGTTTGGAGGGAACGCGTCTCTTGCCGGTGATTCGCTCCCGCCGCCGCTTGAAAGTGGTTTAACCATTGCCTCACCTGACGCGTGGTCATTAAATCACAGGCACAGACGAGGTGGCAAGGCTAATCTCCCCCGTTCAACGCCCTGCCGGTCGGTATTCGTTGGCGACAAGTAGTTTGACTCCGTTCTCTCCGCGATGACATGCAGTGCTGGAGCCACCTTGGAATTGGTATGACCTTATATGTAGCGGGTCTCACTTTCCGGGTAGCAACGAATAAGCACGTCCGAATCGCAGAATCGAGGGTCTGACCCCGTCACGTGAGAATCCGAATCGCAGAATCGAGGGTCTGACCCCGTCACGTTCACTATCAAGTTGAAATTCGGCTGGCTTTCGGATAAACAAAAAGCCCATGGGCTACTCTCCTTTAGAATTGAATGGCAAGGTGGCAGTCGTGATCGGCGGTACCTCGGGCATCGGTCGGGCTATTTCGCATGGATTGGCCGAGGCGGGTGCTGACGTAATTCCAACTTCCCGGCGCATCGAGCAGGTACGGGCGGCAGCGGCGGAGATTGAGCAGCGCGGCCGAAAAACGCTTCAGGTTGCCGCGGATGTATCCGACCGCGCCTCGCTGCAGCATCTGCTGGATCAGAGTATTCAGTCGTTTGGCAAGGTAGATATTCTCGTCAACTCGGCTGGTCGAACCAAACGGGCGCCCACTCTCGACTTTCCTGAGGAGGATTGGAATGAGATTCTCGGAACGAACCTGACCGGCACTCTACGAGCTTGCCAGGTCTTCGGCCGGCACATGCTGGAACGCGGATATGGTCGAATCATCAACATTGCATCCCTGTCGACATTCGTGGCGCTCTACGAGGTGGCAGCCTACTCGGCCAGCAAAGCTGCAGTCGCCTCGCTAACAAAATCGCTGGCGATTGAATGGGCTTCCCGCGGAATCTGCGTGAACGCGATCGCGCCCGGAGTGTTTCGCACCGCGCTCAATCAGAAGCTGCTGGACGAGACTCCGCGCGGCAGCGAATTCCTCCTGCGTACGCCAATCAAGAGGTTTGGCGAAGTCGAAGAGTTGGCCGGAGCTGCGGTTTTTCTCGCATCTGATGCGGCCAGCTTCGTGACTGGAGAGGTGCTGGTTGTGGACGGTGGTTTCCTGGCCAGCGGAGTCAATCAGTAACGTTTTGCGTTTTGCGTTTTGCGTTTTACGTTTCACGTTTTACGTTTTACGTTTTACGTTCTAAATTGCCGCTTGGGAATTGTGGACACGAGAGACGAGGAACGCAACGCCAAACCTAAAACGTAAAACGTAAAACGCCAAACGAACGGAGGTCGTATGACGAGGATCGCGTGCCTGTTCCTGTTGTCCCTCTCGTTACTGCCGGCTCCGCCAGCCGCATTCGCGACGCAGAGAAGCGCCGGTCTCGCCTCCTCATCGCTGCGCTGTGAATACCTGGTTTCGCCGCTGGCGATTGACGCGCGCCAGCCGCGCCTTAGCTGGACTGTTGAAAGCGAGGCCCGTAGCGCGAGGCAATCGGCTTACCAGATCCTGGTCGCCGCAAGCGAAGCCACCCTCGGCGCAAACCGGGGTGATCTGTGGGATACGGGCAAGGTAACGTCCAGCCGTACGATCCAGATCGACTATCGGGGGAAAGCTCTCGGGTCGCGCCAGGAATGCTTCTGGAAAGTTCGCGTGTGGGACCAGAATGATCGCCCTTCGCCGTGGAGCAGACCCGCGCGATGGAAGATGGGATTGATGGAGCCGTCGGATTGGTCGGCACAGTGGATCGGAGACAGACTGCCCTCTGTTGAGAATGTCTCGGCAACGACGCTTCGGCGCGAGTTCAAGCTGCCCGCAAGCGTGAAGCGCGCGGTCGTCTATGCCTCAGCACTGGGACTTTACGAACTGCACATAAACGGCCAGCGCGTCGGCGACCAGCTTCTCGCTCCTGAGTTCACCGACTATCACTCTCACACTCAGTATCAGGCTTACGACGTAACTTCTCTTCTGCGATCGGGGGATAACGTCCTGGGAGCGCAGTTGGCCGACGGATGGTATGCGGGTGGAGTCGGGCTGGGACGGGCTCTTATCAAGAAGCCGCGCAATATCTATGGCGATCACCCGCGCCTTCTCGCTCAACTCGAGATCGAACTCGCCGACGGCAAAAAGGAACAGATCGTCACTAACAACTCCTGGAGGACTACGCGAGAAGGGCCGATTCGCGCCGCTGATATTCTTGACGGCGAGACCTACGACGCGCGGCGCGAAATGGCAGGATGGGACAAGCCCGGATTTGATGACAAGGCGTGGCAGTTTGCGGACGTAGCTTCGGGCGTCGGCACGAAGCTTGTCGCGCAGCCGAATGAGCCCATTCGCGTGACCAGAGAACTCAAGCCGGTCGCGGTCAGCGAACCGAAGCCCGGAGTTTATGTCTTCGATCTGGGACAGAACATGGTCGGCTGGTGCCGGCTTAATGTGCAGGGCGTGGCAGGAACTACCGTGAGACTCCGACACGCAGAAATGCTTAACGACGACGGCACAATCTATTCGGATAACCTCCGCGCCGCACGACAGACCGACAGTTATCTGCTGCGAGGCAGCGGCCTTGAAGTCTTCGAACCGCGATTTACCTATCATGGCTTTCGGTATGTCGAGGTCACCGGGCTGGAGAGACGGCCGCCGATCAGTCTCATCACCGGCTGCGTTCTTCATTCGGCGATGACGCAAACCGGGAGCTTCGAATGTTCAGAACCCGCGCTCAACAAACTCTGGCAGAACATCCTGTGGACACAGCGCGGAAACATGCTGAGCATCCCGACCGACTGCCCGCAGCGCGACGAGCGACTGGGCTGGATGGGCGACATTCAGATCTTTGTCGGGACGGGTATCCTCAATATGGATATGGCTGCGTTCTTCACGAAGTGGATGCGGGACGTTCGCGACGCGCAGGCTGAAGATGGGCGCTTTGCCGACTTCTCCCCTCATCCGTTCGGCAAAGACAAGATCTTTACCGGCGTGCCCGGTTGGGGCGATGCCGGCATAGTAGTGCCCTGGCGCGTTTGGCAACACTACGGCGATGAGCGGATGCTGGCTGAGAGTTTCGAATCGGCCAAACGCTGGGTTGAATTCATTCGCAGCAACAACCCTGATCTGTTGTGGAAGAACAGACGCGGGAATGATTACGGCGACTGGCTGAACTCAGACACGCTGGTGTACGAGGGCTTTCCGCGCAAAGGTGGCCAGGTCCCGAAAGAGATCTTCGCCACGATGATGTTCGCCTATGCCGCAGATTTGCTTTCGCGAATGGCCGGGGTGCTGGGAAAAGAGGATGAGGCAAAGAAGTATGGACTGCTCTTCGAGAACATCAAGCTTGCGCTGAACAAGGCTTATGTCGCCGAAGACGGGCGCATTCAGGGCGACACGCAGGCGGGATACGCGCTGGCGCTGCACTTCGATCTGCTGCCGGAAAAAATCCGCCCACTGGCCGTCAAACACATGCTCGATGGCATCGCTGCCTACAAGGGCCACATGTCCACGGGCTTCCATTCGACTTATCGAATGATGCTGGAGCTGACGCGCGCGGGCCAAAACGACGCGGCGTACCAACTCATAAACCATCGTACATTCCCCTCCTGGGGTTATTCGATTGAAAACGGCGCGACCACGATCTGGGAACGCTGGGACGGGTACGTAAAGGGTCGAGGCTTTCAGGACAAGGGAATGAACTCATTCAATCACTACGCCATCGGCGCGGTAGGTGAGTGGATGTACCGCACCATACTGGGGATTAACAACGACGACAAGCATCCCGGTTACGAGCACTTCATAGTGCGCCCGTATCCTGGCGGCGGGCTGAGTTGGGCGAAGGGCTCCTACGATTCCATCAGGGGAAAGATTGAATCGAGCTGGAGCGTTTTGGGCGGCAGACTGAAGTTCGATGTGACGATCCCGGCCAACACTACGGCGACAGTCTACGTGCCTGCGAAAGACAAGGCCAACATAATGGAGGGCGCCCAGCCTGTGGCTAAGGCCGCCGGTGTGCGGTTCTTGCGGATGGAAGATGGAGCGGCGGTGTTCGAGGTGCAATCCGGAAAATACAGCTTCGAGGCGCGCTGACCATCTGGGTACGCACGCTTCCAGCGTGCGACACTCGGCCTTGCGCCTCCGGGATCACAGCGGTCCTTTGCTGACGGCTGGCACGCTGGAAGCGTGCGTACCCAGGGCCTGATTGGTATGACCTATGAATGGAAGCCGTACTCCATCACCGCGCGCACCAAAAGGTCCTACGTGGCGAGCGATCCTCTCCAACCACCTCATCAATCCTGCTACTCACTGAGATGACTTGCCCCATTTGGGTCCCGATTGGTCTTACCCTTAGAAAATTAGTTCGCGAATTGGTTATAAAAGAACTTGACATCGTCTGAGGGCGTGGTGCAGAATGGGCCGCATCCGTTAAGAACTGAGAGGGTCGCACATAATGGTCCTTCCTTGACTGCGGGCCTGTTGTGAAAAAGAGCATTCTCGGCAAGCAATTGGTTTCGTAAGCGGCTCGGCTCGACGCCGAACACATGAGTTTTCTGAGGCGCAGGGAATCCAGGTTTCCTATCAGCCGTTTCGTTCGAATGAGAGGCAGTACATAGTCGAGATACATGCGGTCGCCAGCCCGCGCTTGTATCTCTTTACGCTCACCAGGAGGAAAAAATGAAATCAGGAACAAAGGCATTGCAGGTTTTAGTCTTGGCGGCTGCCATGATTGTCAGCCTGTTTCCTGCGGCAGCCCTGGCCCAGGAAGCGCGAGGCACCATAGCAGGTAAAGTCACAGACCCCCAGAAGTCGGTGGTCCAGGGCGCAACAGTCACGGTTATGAACCTGGCGACGGGCACCAGCGTGACAGTGAAGAGCAATGAGGATGGGCTCTTCCGAGCCCTGTACCTGTCACCGGGAACCTATCAGGTCGCGGTTGAGAGCCAGAACTTCAAAAGGGCCGTCCGCGACCGAGTTGTCCTGAGAGTTAACGACACGCTCACCCTCGACGTAGAGCTTGAAGTTGGGGCGCTCGATCAGTCGGTAACCGTCGTCGGAGCAACGCCGTTGCTTGACAGCGCCACCTCGTCGCAAGGTTCGGTTGTTGACTCGCGTCTGATGGCCGAGCTTCCTATCGCCCATGGCGACCCTTATAAGTTGATGGGACTCGTCCCCGGCGTATCGTATACGCGAAGTCAGAG
>DASYSA010000578.1:0-8381 GCA_036003885.1 Blastocatellia bacterium
GCTGATGTACATTCTTATCGTTTTGGTCCTGATGGCGGGGGCGTTTTATGCGGGATTACGAGCGTCAGAACTGGCGAAGAACGGCGCTCCTCAACGAGCCGACGCACCGTCAAGCGATCCGCTGAGCGCCGGAATTGAAGAGTTTCGTAAGGGTCGGTATCGTGAGGCTGGGACACTGTTCGCCTCTGTTGCGGCGCGCGCGCCACAGAACCAGGAGGCCTGGTACTGGTTGGGCCGGTCGCAGTTCGAGCTTGGCGAGTTCGAGAGCGCGGCTGCCAACCTGGATCGCGCAGGACTGGAAATGTTCGAGGCGAACCTCTATGGGGCGGCCGCGTACAGGGCTGCCGGAAACAGGGCCAGGGCCGAGGCGCTGCTTGAGAGATACAATGAGGAACTGCGCAGGAGACAGCACAAGGATCAGCAATGAGTTTGTCATTGGTCACTAGTCATTGGTCATTTGTTACTCGCAGTCGGAAGGTATCCGGCAGATCAACCATCGTGGCGTGGCGAGTACCAATGACAGATGACTAGTGACAAGTGACCGTGTTAGTCCGCAGAGGTTTACGTGCCGGAGCTAAAGCTGGAGAGCAGTATCGTCGATGATCGTTACCAGGTCGAGTCCTGTCTGGGCCGCGGCAGCTACGCGGAGATCTTCCTCGCTTACGACCGGGACCGCGAGGGCGAAAGCGTTATCATCAAAGCTCTCAACACAACACTGCAGGGAACAATCGACGCCGACCTTGAGTGGACTCTGATTGAGAACTTTCAGAATGAGGCTGTCGCGCTCGACAAGGTCCGTCATCCAAACGTGATTCAAAGACTCGGGCATGGAACGGCTGCCGATCTTGCTGGAACGGCATTCCACTATCTCGTTCTGGAGTTCATGCCTGGCGGAGACATGCTCACCTTATGCCGTGAGCGCCGCCTCACGCTCGACGAGGCGTTGTTTTACTTTGAGCAGGTAGCGCGGGCACTCGCAAATGCGCACACGCACAACGTCATTCACCGCGACATCAAGCCGAATAATCTTCTGTTGTCGGAAGATCGGCGCACTGTAAAAATCGCCGATTTCGGGGTTGCGAAAATGACAAAGGACGACGACGTTGAGATCACTCGCGTCGGAACTAACGTCTACGCTCCACCCGAGCACCACCCGGATGGCACGGCCGCTGAAATGACGGAGCGGCTGGCGCCTGCTGCGGATGTCTATTCGCTCGCAAAGACGATCTACACATCTATCACCGGCCGCGCGCCCAGGCAGTTCGCGCGCCAGCCGATCTCCGAGCTTCCGCGTGAGTTGTCCGGTGAACCCTGGGCGGCCGATCTTCTCAGGATACTTGGGAGGGCTACCGCATCTCGTGTGGCTGATCGCTATCAATCGATACAGGATCTCTGGCAGGACCTGGGACAACTGCCCGCAACAGGGCAGTCAGATCCCGAGGCAACACTGGTTCGTGCGCGGCTGGGAGCAGGAAGCGACGTGATCCAGCTGGCCCCGCAGCCCGAATTTCAACCCCTTGCCCCTTTGCACCACCACCACAGCAGGCCGCCCACGGCGAGGATCGTCGTAGATTTGCCGAGTCTCCCGAGCTCCGAGACTGAACAAGCCCCGGATCGACAGAGCGCGGTCCTGGCGCGCGATGCAGGCTCAACGCTTCATAAGGCCAGCGGCAGTGGCGCTCTCACGACGCCGGCGCGGGTCCTTGAGCCCGAGACCCTGAACCGACGGCACGGGCCTCTGCAATCCGCAATCGACGAGAACGGACCCTCGGTGTTCGATCGCCTTCACGTCGCTATCAGGTCGGAATGGCTGCGCGGCGCATTCATTCTCTTCCTCATCGCGGCACTGATCGGCCTGGCCGCCTCGACCTATTACTATTTCGCCGGCGAAAGTGTACCCATCGTGGGCCGAGTGCTCGAGGGAGAGGATGGCTCAGTAGCCGGAGCTACAAATGTGAATTTGCGCAGCGATCCGAACCGCCAGGCGGGCGTGCTGGCGGTGTTGCCGGAAGGCACTCGAGTCCGAGCGTTCGAAAGCCGGGATGGGTGGAGAAGGGTGAAGGTGATCGAGTGGGTGGGGTCTCCGCCCGACAATGCTCACGAGACTGGTTGGGTAGATAGTCGATTCATCCGATTGGATTGACCTTATGGAGTGACACTGATGCGTTTGCACAATTGGTTGGAAAGCCTGAGGAAGTGGATCGACGGTGAAGAAGACCTCGACGAGCAGGGCCAGCCCCGCGCTCGTTCGAAGTGGGATGACTTTCTCGTGTCGATCGCTCGAGAAGTCGAAGAGACAATGCAACGGGAAAGGTTCACTCCCCCCGGGGGACCAACCTACGTCCCTCGTGAGTACGTGGTCTTTCTCAATCCTGAGGACGACAGCGAGTGGCAAGGAGAGAAGCGCGAAGGTTTGGAGCGAGGCCTTCACCACGTGCTTTCGGAACGCGCCAAGGAGTTGGCCGGCGAGAATCAGTTTCAGACAAGGAGCATTATCGTAGAGCTTCGCGTCGACCCCGGACTCGACAGAGGCCGCTTTCGCGTGCAGCACGTGTGGGACACTGAGGCACAGAAGACGATGGTCAAGCCACGAAAGCGCCTCGACGAAACCAGGCTTCAATCGCCTGACGTCGAGCAGCCCGAAGATGAGGCGACCATTGTGCGCCCTCGTACGCAAGGCGAACCGAGTTTTTCGATGCGAGTACGGCGCTCTTCCGCGGGAGAGGACCCCGCTGAGACGACTGTATCCCAATTCTTCAATGATGAGGTGACAATTGGGCGTGGCGCTCGCCAGGTCGCGGTGGACCTGAAGTTAGAAGGCGATCTCGAAGTTAGCCGCAAACACGCTACGATTACTAAGCGTCCGGGCGGAGAGTTTACGATCACCTGTCATGGAGCAAATCCAATCCTGCTAGACCCAGGCCGTGAGGTTGCTGCTAACCAGACTGCTGACGTGAAGCCAGGCGATAAGATAATCATCTGCAGCTACGAGCTTGTGATTCAGTGAGCGGGCAAAGGGCGAGTACTGCGTTGAGCGCAGCCCTCGCCACCTGCCTCTCCTGCTTGATCCAGTTCCAAATCTGTCTATTTCTTCTTAGCTTCCCATTTCCCCTTGGCCTGACCGGGAACCTCATATTCGCCCGTGAGTTTGCCATCTTTGAGCACGGCAGTCATCGTTATCGCAGTGCCACCGGCGTCGAGCACGAATGCCAGTTTGTCAGCAGTAAAAGTCCCCTTCAAGGTCCCGGTACCCATTGCTGAAGTAGTCTCTCCGGTTACGGTCTGCCCGTCGACCTTTAACTTCATGCTAAAAGCAAGCGCTTGACCGTCGACGTCTGCTGATGCATCCCACTCGCCGGCGAGCGGACCTACTGCTGCTGCTGGTGAGGAGGTGGCTGGAGTGGCCGGAGCCGCAGCCATAGCGCTGACCTTCTTCAATTCGATGGTACCGGTCTGGCCGCCCAACTCGAATTCGCCCACGATCTTGTCGCCCACCGGCTTCGCAGTGACAGTGCCCTCTGTGCCGCCAGCGTCAAATTTCATAATGATCTTGCCGTCCGCCGCGTAGCTGCCGCTCGTTATCGCCAGGGCACCCTGTGAGGTGTCGATCTTGCCGGTGAGTTTTCCACCCTCGTTCTTGATCTCTACCTTCAGTGGTATTTCACCGATCGCCTGGCTCTTGGCGACACCCTCATACTTGCCGGCGATGTCGGCGGGTTTGTCCTGTGCCGGCCGCGTGGTGTTCAACGATGCTGCTGATACCGCTGACGGCCCGCACATCAGCAACGCGATGACAAACAGAGTCAGTATCCTTCGTGACTGCATGGTTTTCTCCTAATATTGGGTCTTTGAAATCTCCAGGAACTCAAGCCCGTACGCCTGGAGCGTGACGAAAGTTCAAACGCCTGTAGTTATATCGCAAAACCTGAGACGGCGAAAGCTCGTTTTCGTTCGGGACTGAATGTCCATGGTGGTCAGGATTGCATCTGACTCTCTCTAATCACATTTGCCCAACCGAAAGCTCAGCCAAAGCAAAGTAACAGATTGACCATGTCACTCGCCCTCAGATTTGCGAGGGCTATGTAAGCTTGCTTATCAGTAGATCGAAGAGTCTCGCAAGATCGTCTGTTGATGAGAATCCAATCTCGACCACTCCGCCGCTGCGGCCAAACTTGATTTTGACTGGAGCCCCGAGCTTCTTGGCGAGCTTAGATTCCGCGGCGATGATGTTAGCATGCTCCGAGTCAGCGGTCCCGGCAGTCCCTGTTGAAGCTTTGCCGCCCCGGTTTTCCTGGGATCGCTTGACGGTCCTCTCAATATCGCGGACGGACAAAGACCGTTCCACGATCTCAACGGCAAGTCTTCTTTGTCCTTCGGGCGATTCGATTGACAACAATGCGCGAGCGTGACCCATTGATAATTTGTTCTCTTCGACCATCTGCTGGATCTCGGCCGGCAACTTGAGGAGTCTCAACGCGTTGGTTATGGAGGAGCGGTCCTTGCCTACTCTCTGGGCGATCTGTTCCTGGGTTACGCTAAGTTGTTCGATGAGGCGCCTATAGGCATTCGCTTCCTCTATGGGGTTGAGTTCCTCTCTTTGAATGTTCTCGATGAGCGACAACTCCAGCACGTCCTCATGGGGAACGTCCTTGACCACGCAGGGGACTCTGTCGAGCCCCGCCCTGGCGGCAGCTCGCCATCTCCTTTCGCCCGCGATTATCTGGAACCGTTCCCCGTTGCGCCTGACTACAATGGGCTGGATCAACCCATTGACCTTGATTGACTGGGCAAGCTCGTTCAGTTTGTCTTCTTTTATCGTGTGCCGCGGCTGGTCCTCCGTTGGATCCAACCGATCGATGTCCAGATCGATCAAGTCGCTAACCACAGGGGCGACTTGCGTGAACAGGGCACTAAGCCCCCTGCCCAGCGCCTTTCTTGACATTGCTTATGATCTCCTTTGCCAACCTGAGGTATCCCTCAGCGCCCTTCGACTTGATGTCGTACAGGATGATCGGCTTACCGTGACTCGGCGCCTCAGCGAGCCTTACATTCCTTGGAATTATCGTTGAGAACACCTGAGACCCCAAAAACTCCCTCAGATCGGAGACGACCTGATTGGAGAGATTGGTTCGTTCGTCAAACATCGTCAGCAGGAAGCCTTCGATGGCCAGTCCCGGATTAAGCGCCCTGCGGATTCTCACTAATGTATCCCAAAGTTCGGAGACGCCCTCTAAGGCGAAGTACTCACACTGAATCGGGATCAGCACGGAGTCAGCAGCCGCAAGAGCGTTCAGCGTCAGCAAGCCGAGGCTCGGCGGACAGTCGATCAGTATGTAGTCGTAACTATCTGCAACTGAAGCAATTAACTTCTTCAACCTGAACTCCCGGCCCTCCAAATCGACCAGCTCAATCTCCGCCGCCGCCAGGATCTTTTCGGACGGAACGACCTTTAGATTCGGGAGTTCAGTATCCAGGACTATCCCGCCGAGCGGTTCGTCCATAACCAGCGAGTGGTAGAAACTCTTCTGAAAGCTGCCTCTGAGCCCAAGTCCGCTCGTGCTGTTGCCTTGAGCGTCGGCATCCACAATCAGCACTCTCATATCGGCAACCGCCAGGCTCGCACCCAGGTTTATCGCGGTGGTTGTCTTCCCAACCCCCCCTTTTTGGTTGGTGATCGCGATGGTCTTAGGCATGGCCCTCTAAAATATCATAGAAACCCGATCTGGCAAGCAGGAAACTGCCGAGGGTTGGTATCCGCTGGGGTCCATAGACGAGGGCGAGTCGAAACGAGCGTTTCACGTGAAACCCCTCCCGCCGGCACGTTGATGTCGGTTGGGAGAGCCGACCCTGGTTGTGGCATTAGAAGGGTGGCTTGTCTATTCTCCGTCCTGATCCCGCAATTGTCTGGTAAAGGTATCCTCGTTATGCTATTTTATGCGCTTTGCTCCAGGAGGTGAGTGCGGCCTACCACGCTCTTGATAACACATGTAGGCCCGTTGCCCGGGGATGCTCGATTCAATTCTCGGAAGGAGATCCTACAGGAATGGTGAACCAAGGCAGAGTCATCCAGGTGATCGGACCGGTTGTTGACGTAGAGTTTCAGGAGGCGAATCTCCCTCCGATATATCAGGCACTCAACATCGTCAGCGAGGGGTTTGAGATACCGGAGGCGATTGACATAACGGTGGAAGTACAGCAGCACCTCGGTGAAGGTCGCTGCAGATGTGTGGCTATGGAGCCAACCGAGGGTCTCATTCGCGGAATGAAAGTCATCGATACGGGCGAGCCGATCACAGTCCCGGTCGGCCCCGCCACCCTTGGCCGGGTCATGAATGTCCTGGGTCGGCCGGTCGATAAGCTGGGTCCGATCGTTTCGGAGAACAGGTACCCAATACACCGACATCCTCCCGACTTTCAGGATCAGTCGACGGAACTCGAAATGTTCGTTACCGGCATAAAGGTCATCGATCTGCTTGAACCTTTTCTTCGGGGAGGGAAGATCGGGCTATTCGGCGGCGCCGGCGTTGGAAAGACGGTCCTGATCATGGAGCTGATCAACAACGTCGCGATGAAACACGGCGGCTTCTCCGTCTTTGGAGGGGTGGGAGAGCGGACTCGCGAAGGAAATGACCTGATCCGCGAAATGGTTGAGTCTGAGATAGTGGTTAACTTTGGAGAACGCTTTCATAAAAACTGGAAAGAAACAGGCCAGTTTGACTTGGCTCACGTCAACATGGCAGACGTTGCCAAGTCCAAGGCGGCGCTGGTCTACGGCCAGATGACCGAGCCGCCTGGAGCCCGCCTCCGGGTCGCGCTTACGGCTCTGACGGTAGCCGAATACTTTCGAGATGAGGCAGGAACCGACGTTCTGCTCTTCATAGACAACATCTTTCGGTTTACCCAGGCAGGGTCCGAGGTCTCCGCTTTGCTGGGCCGCATGCCTTCCGCCGTCGGCTACCAACCAACTCTGGCGACGGAGATGGGCGAATTACAGGAGCGGATCACCTCGACCAAAAAAGGTTCCATCACGTCCGTGCAGGCCATATATGTTCCGGCGGATGACTATACGGACCCCGCTCCGGCAACGACCTTCGCCCACCTCGACGCAGTAACAGCATTATCACGTCAAATAGCTGAGCTGGGCATCTACCCTGCCGTCGACCCGCTCGCCTCAACATCGCGCATCCTTGACCCGCGAATTCTCGGAGATGAGCACTACGAGGTGGCTCAAGAGGTAAAACGAGTCCTTCAGCGCTACAAGGATCTGCAGGACATCATAGCAATCCTGGGAATCGATGAACTGTCGGAGGATGACAAGCTGACTGTGGCCCGAGCGCGGAAGATTCAGCGCTTCCTTTCACAGCCATTTCACGTAGCGCAACAGTTCACCGGACTAGAGGGCAAATTCGTTTCTCTGGAAGAGACGATCCGCGGATTTAAGGAGTTGGTCTCCGGCGTTCATGATGATCTACCCGAACAGGCGTTCTTCCTTGTAGGGGGCATTGACGAGGCTGTCGAGCGCGCAAGCAAGATGTAGGTCGATCGCGCGCGAGGAGATTACTGCATTGCGAATCCATCTTGAGGTTGTGACCCCAGAGCGCAGGGTCCTCGAGGCTGACGTCGACAGCGTTGAGGTTCCGGGATTGGATGGCGAGATGGGGATCTTGCCCGGCCACACCGAGCTCATTTCTCAGCTCAAGCCCGCCGGTCTTCTCACTTATCACATCGGCGATACAAAAGGCGAGATGTCCATCAGCGACGGCTTTGTCGAGGTTAGCTCGGATAGAGTTATCGTGCTTGCTGACAGAGCCGAGAAGCCTGAGGAGATCGATCTCGCGAGAGCGCTTGAGTTGAAGAAACACGCCGAGCACGAGCTGCAAAGAGCGCTCTCTGATCCGGAAATTGACATCGTCCATGCAACCATTGAGCTTGAGCGCGCTTCGATCGGGCTTCAATTGGCAGAAAGAGCCAGGCGCTAAGTTTTTTAGACGTACTCTTTTTCCTTTCTAACTGGCTGGAAACCTTGAATCTGGCTCTCGCGGCCTGTTTCAGGGAGTGAAGGCCCTGCAAATCTTCCTATTGAAACCTGCTCGCATCTGTGCTAATGTTCCGACGCTTCAATGCAAGAGTCATTTCAGCATAAGTTCTGGTTGTGAGGTCGTCGCAGTTCCTTTAGGCGCCTGTGCCTGCGCACAAGTTCACTTTGAGCATTTTGGAAATCTTCGAGCTTGGAGGGCCGGGTCACGGCCGCTTAGCTCTGAGGGTCGCCAGACTCGAGCGGCCAAGCTCAGGCTGCAACCGGCTCGTTGAGTCCACTTTTCGAATCTAAAAAGGTTGGGCATCTTGACATCAGCACAAATCCAAGTCGACTTGTTGTCATC
>DASYSA010000579.1:0-9045 GCA_036003885.1 Blastocatellia bacterium
GAGCCTGAGAAACTGATGGCCCTTTATAAGCGTGCGGGCGCGAAATATTTCTTCGCCCTTGCCAACCACCACGACAACTTCGACGCCTACGATTCGAGTCATCACGCCTGGAACTCGGTCAACGTCGGCCCGAAAAGGGACATCGTCGGCACGTGGGCCAAAGTCGCGCGTGCGAACGGGCTGCGGTTCGGCGTCAGCAACCACTCGGCTCACTCATGGCACTGGTTTCAGGTGGCCTACGGGTACGATGTGGAGGGGCCGCTCGCCGGCATGCGCTACGATGCCGCGCGGCTGACGAAGGCCGATGGTAAGGGCAAGTGGTGGGAGGGCCTGGACCCACAGGAACTCTACACCGGACGCAACATAGTCATACCCGACGGCATCACCACCATCAAAGCCATGAAGGAGTGGCACCAGGAGAACGATGGTGCGTGGAACGAGAACCCGCCGCCGATGAACCCGGCGTTCACCGAAAGGTGGTTCCTCCGCTGTCAGAACCTCGTTGATAAGTACCAGCCCGACGTTCTCTACTTCGACAACACCGAACTGCCATTAGGCCAGGCGGGCCTTGATATTGTGGCTTACTATTACAACGCTAATCTCGTCCGCAATAAGGGCAAGCTTGAAGCCGTCGTCAACGCCAAACACATGAGGCCGGAACACGTCACCGCCGTTGTGGAGGACATCGAGCGGGGCGTCGCCACCGGCATCCGCCCGCACCCGTGGCAGACCGACACCTGCATCGGCCAGTGGCACTACAGCCGCGCCATTGCTGAGCAGAACCGGTACAAGACGGTCGGCCAGGTCGTAGATATGCTGCTCGACATCGTGAGCAAGAACGGCAACCTCATGCTCAGCGTTCCTGTCCGGGGCGACGGCACGATAGACGAGCACGAGGTCGCATTCCTCGAGGGTATGGCAGCGTGGATGAAGACGAACGGCCAAGGCATCTTCGGCAGCCGCCCATGGACGGTCTACGGCGAAGGCCCCTCGACCGTTGAGACGCCCGAGGCGGGCCAGTTCGGCGGCGCCCGTGACGTGCGCAGCAAGCCCTACACGATTGAAGACATCCGCTTCACACATAAGGGGGACACGCTCTACGCCTACCTGCTCGCGCCACAGCCAGCGGCGCAGGCCATCATCAAGAGCCTGGCGACGAACTCGCCACACGCCGGCGGGCGGAAAGTTAAGGACGTTACGATCTTGGGCGGCGGCAAATCGGAGTGGTCGCAGGGCGAGCAAGGTCTCAGCGTGAAACTGCCGGAGAGGCTGCCGAGCAATGCGGCAGTCGGGCTGAAAATCAGTCGGGTGCTGTAAGAACAGCCGGTCATACTTAGGATCGGGGAGAAGCACGCGGGTTAGGGAGAGTTCTGATTCAGTCACTCCGAGGCCCGGTATAGATGCGGCCAGTAGCAGCGCGATATCGGTCTTCGAGCGGGCGATGAGCAATAGTGAACGCGGGGAAATCGTCTCGAGCTGATCGAAGGGGAAGAAGGCCAATTGTGACGAGCCGATCGCCTTCGCCATAGCCGACGAAATGATTTTGCCATGCGACGAGTTTGCCGTTGTTGTCTACGGCGGCTTTCAGGTATTGGAATCCACCGGAACGATAGTAGTCGTGTTGCATATCGTCTTCGCGTGTCCACAACACTTTGACCGGCGCCCCAACGGTCTTGGAAATCGAGGCAGCTTCGCACATGTAATCAGGAGAACCGGAAATCGTCGAAGCAGCGGCGCGGGCTTTACCACCTTTTGCAACCTTTACCCCAACGAGGTGTCGCACTTTGGACAGTTGGTCGAATGCAGGCCGCTCGCCCAGGGACTGTTGACCGATAAGTATCTGTCCGGCATTCCCGCCGATTCGCGCGCGGGCAAACCTCACGGATTTCTGCGACCGGAACAGATAACCGGCGACAAGATTGCAAAAGTTCGTCACTTGCAGGACCTGGCTCGAGCGCGCGGTCAGACTCTTGCCCAACTTGCTCTGACCTGGGTGCTCAGACATCCAGAGGTCACCTCGGCCCTGATTGGCGCGAGCAAGGTTGCACAGATTGAAGACGCTGTCGGATCATTGGAAGGCACGAAGTTAGCGGCTGAAGAGTTGCGACAGATTGACGGTATTCTAGCCGGCTAATATTGTCTCGATGGATAGCGATTGCCCAATCCCTGTCCCCGGGGTAAACCGGCCGGCGCGCAGATTTGTTGGTTGCGGCATCTGATTTCGATTCCGAAGTCAGGGATGCGCCTGGGAGTTCGTTCTGAGGCGAAGTGAATGACTCGGTTGCTTCAGGGCTGGTTTCTCTTCCGAGCCGTGTTCTCCGCGGTTTGGTTGGTCCTCTTCGGTTCAATTGCTCACAGTCAGCAGCTTTCCATTCGACGCTACGATGTGCGCGACGGACTGGTCCACAGCCGCGTAGTAGCGATGCACCAGGACAAAAAGGGTTACCTCTGGTTTGGCACCTGGGAAGGGCTCAGCCGGTTTGATGGCTACCAATTTACAAACTACGACACGCGGGATGGGCTTGGTGATGCTGTCATCAATGCGATAACCGACGATAAGCTCGGGCGGTTATGGGTGGCGACTAATGGTACAGGCATCGCGCGGCTGCTGGATGATCCGGCTGACGGTGGTGACTCTCCTGGCGGACGCGGGCCGAGGCGCAAGTTCGAAAATGTTCTGGTTGGGGAGTCTTCGGCTTCAAATCGTGTTAATGCCTTTCTGTTCGATGCCGACGATAGCTGCTGGTGCGCAACGGATGATGGGCTCTATCGCGCCTGGCACGACGATCGGGGCACGCCGCGGTTCGAACAGGTTGTCTCGCACGAGCCTGTCGCCGATTTCATGTGCGCATTCGCAGATAATCGCGGGCGTCTGTGGTTCGGGATCGCAGATGAAATCGTCGAAGTTGTCGCTGGCCAATTAGTTTTCTATCGCGCGCCGGATGAGGTCGCTCATCCCGCGATCACAAGTATCACTCAGGGGCAGAGCGGCGAGGTGTTGGTCGCCAATAGACTTGGTGTTTTCGAGTTCGTTGAACCGTCGAGCGACTCCAGTCGGGGAAGTTGGAGAAAATTGCCGGTGACACTCGAAACCGACCAGATTGTTCACCAGGTACTGCTGGATCACGACGGCACCCTGTGGATGTGCACACAGAAAGGACTGATCAAGCGTAAAGATGGACAAACACTGTACACGACGGCGAATGGGTTGAGCGATAACAACGTCATCTGCCTTATTGAAGACCGAGAGGGAAACCTATGGATGGGCACCTGGGCGGGCGGCGCGTGCAAGTTGCAGGGACGAATGATCGTCAGTTATACCCGAGCGGAAGGACTCCCGGATCAACGGATTTCAAGAGTCCTGGAAGATCAGCGCGGTCAGATCTACGCCGGCACGAGTGAGGGCGGCATCGTCCGGATCTCAGAAGGGAAAGTATCCGTGGTGCCTGGCTCCGAGGCACCGCCGTTTAACAACGTTGCGGCGCGATTTCTTCAGGATCGTCGTGGTGATTGGTGGGTCGGTACCCATCATGGTTTGTTTCGATTCCACGGCCCCGAACTTCACTTGCGCAATGGGAAAAAGTTCGGGGCGGCTGATGGCCTGGCGAACGAGGGTGTTGAAGACGTCTACGAGGAGTCGACGGGCCGTGTCTGGATCGGCACGAGCGATCGGAGTTTATCCTGGATCGATCCCAAACGAAATGGACCAACGCATTTTAATCGCGTTTCGCTCGGAGCTACTCGGCCGGGGGATTCCATAACCTGGATTGCTGGCGATTCCAGCGGTGGACTTTGGTTGGGCGCGCGCTTTGGACTCATCGGTAGAATCAAGAACGAAATGTTCCGAGCTTTCGAGCCGATCGGCGGTCTTCCCGAGACCGATCCAAGGGCAATGTTTTTTGACAGCCGCGGATGGCTCTGGATCGGTCTTAGAAGCAGAGGTGTCTCGGTCACAAAGAATCCCTCCGCCGAGCGACCGGAGTTTGTCAACTACTCAGTTGCCGACGGCCTTTCGAGCGAGTTTGTCCTGTCGATTTGCGAGGATGATTTCGGCCGAATCTATCTTGGCACGTTCAAGGGCCTCGATCGATTAGATACCAGCACTGGAGAGATCCGACACTTTACAACCGCCGACGGGCTGGCAGGAAATCTGATTTCTCATTGCATGAAAGACAGTCGCGGCAATATCTGGATTGCGACCAGCACGGGCTTGTCGGTGCTCAATCCTCGCGCGGAAGTTTCCATCAAGCAGCCGCCGGCAGTCTATCTGAGCAGGGTTCAAGTTGCGGGCGAAGATCTGGCGATGGCCGAGACCGGGAATGTGAACCTGGCAGCGCCCGAGCTATCGTCATCGCGCAATAACCTTCTGATCGAATTTGTTGGCCTGGACTTTCAAGACGAGCAGGAGGTGAAGTATCGATACAAGCTCGAAGGAGCGGACGCCGAGTGGACCGCACCGACCGCCCAGCGCTCAGTGAACTACGCGCGGCTGGCCCCGGGCTCCTATCGGTTCTGGGTGAAGGCGATCAACCGCTCGGGCCGCGAGAGTCCTGATCCTGCAATGCTGGAGTTTCGCATCCTTCCGCCGGTCTGGCAGCGGTGGTGGTTTATGACGCTGGCCGCGCTCTTCTCGGCAACAGCCATCTACTCGATCTACCGCGTTCGAATTTCGCGACTGATCGAGCTCGAGCGCGTGCGAACCCGCATCGCCTCCGATCTACACGACGACATTGGTTCCAATCTGTCCAAGATCGCAATACTGAGCGAAGTCGCGCACCAGCAAGCCGACGGAGCCGATTCAACGATCCAACAGCCATTATCGACGATAGCGAGAATATCGAGAGAATCAGTAGCTTCGATGAGCGATGTGGTTTGGGCAATCAACCCCGGGAAAGACTCACTGCGAGATCTCACCAGAAGAATGCGCGCGTTTGCGAGCGATACCTTCACTGCACGCAACATAGCGTTTGAGTTTCACGCGCCTTCCGCCGTCGATCTTAAGTTGGGAGCTGATGTGCGCCGCAACATCTACCTGATCTTCAAGGAGACAGTTAACAATACCGTCCGGCACTCGAAGTGCAGCAAGGCGGTGATCGAATTTCGAATTGACGGCACCTGGCTCGAACTCAAAGTAGACGATAACGGCAAAGGCTTCGATCCTTCCGCGTTAAACGACGGCAACGGACTCCTGAACATGAAAAAGCGAGCCGCATTGGTGGGCGGCAAACTGGTAGTAGCTTCGAATCCCGCGTCCGGTACTCAGATTCACCTGCGGGTCCCAATCAATCGGGGTAAGTTCGCTTCGACACTCAAGAGCCTCCGACGTTCGTAGTACTGCCTTCAGCAGTCTGTAGGAAAAAACCTGATAGACTTACAGTGTACTACGAAGAGGGCACCTACCTGAATACGTGGGTGACTAGCGCCCTGAAAGGCTATAAACTTCGTCAGCCAGCAAAGGTACAACATGACTCAAATCGGAGTGAAGGATTCGTTGTCATCCCAAACTTCAGAAGCTATTGATGTAGCCATAATCGAGGACCAGCGCGAAGTGCGGGAAGGGCTGGTTATGTTGATAAATGGCACCGCCGGGTTTCGATGCACCGGAAGCTTTCGCACGATGGAAGATGCGCTCCGCGACATAGAAAGAGAATTGCCGGACCTGGTACTTACTGACATCGAGTTGCCGTTTATGGATGGCATACAGGGCATCCGCATCCTAAAGGAGCGTCATCCGGATCTGCCGATAGTCGCGCTGACAGTCTACGACGACGATGAAAGAGTTTTTGATGCCTTGTGTGCGGGAGCATCGGGTTACCTCTTGAAGACCACCGCTCCGGCGCGGCTGCTGGAATGCTTGAGAGAAGTAGTCGGCGGCGGAGCGCCTATGTCCCCCGAGGTCGCTCGGCGTGTCATTCGGCTATTCCGCGATATCCGTCCTCCCGAACGAGCGAGCTACCGTCTCACTCCGCAAGAAACCGCGTTGCTAAGGCTGCTGGTTGAGGGGCACCACTACAAAACCGCAGCCGCGGAACTTGATGTCAGCGTCAATACCGTTTCATTCCACCTCCGCAACATCTACGAGAAACTGCAGGTCCACTCCAAGTCCGAAGCTGTAGCAAAGGCTTTGCGCAATCGACTTGTTTGATGCCCACCGACCGCCAGCTCCGCCCGCCTACATAGGTAGTTACCGCAGCCACTCAATTCTAGTAAAACCATGGCTGGCCCTTCGTGGGCTTTCAAGATTTCGGAATGGAAAGGGTGATTGACGGGTGGGCGATGGTTGGAGAGCGTTGCTACCGCTTGAGCCGACGCAAGATTTCGGCGGCGACATCAAATCGCGGTCAAGACCGATCGGAACCGTTCCGCCCGGCATTCTAACAACGCATTAGAGGAGTTTACATATGTTAAAAAATGAGTCAGGTTTCACAGTATCAGGCAGTGTCATTTCGTGCCCATCGCGCGACCGAACAGAGTCGAAGCAACAGCAAGCAGGTTTCACCCTCATCGAACTAGTGGTAGTGATCGCGATTATTGCGATTCTAATCGGGCTGCTGCTGCCTGCGGTTCAGAAGAAGCGTGAAGCATCAAACACACAAAAGTGCATCGCGAATCTGCATCGAATCGCGGCTGCCGAGGGTAATTTCTTCCAAGCGCACCATGTTTACACCGATTCTTTCGAACAGCTTGGGCTTGGCGCAGATTTTCCCCCGGCTGCATGCATGCCGGCGTGCCCTTTCTGGCAAAACAACGGCTACTTCTTCGAGATAAGACTGGATACTTCAGGCCAGAGCTTTAGTGCTGTTGGCATTCCAGCGGTGCTCGGCAAGACCGGTTCTACAAAATGTGTTACAGACCAGACTGGTGGAGTTTTCACGGCGCCGATACCTGGAGCAGACTCCGCGCGTGACGACATGTTCGCGCATATACGAGACCGAGCAATCCAGACACTATTTGAATTGGTTCTTCAGCGTCCCGGCGATGTGCAGGCTATCGCGCGGGGCTTGGAATCACCCGATACGCTGCCTCATACCTTCTCCAATTTGGATGTCAATGGAGACGGACGTGTAACGTTCACTGACATTCAGAACTACAACGGCACAGGGAGGGACGTGGTCAGCAGCTTCTCCTCCTTCTTCAGTAGAGAGATGGAGCTGGGCGCGGGTGGTGAAGACGCGAGCACGCTTCCCGGCGTGAGTCTCGCAGATCTTTCAATCCGATCCGGGCACTGCGGCGATGTGACGCGTCTTGAGGCAACCTTCACCGGACTGGCGCACGACCCGACTGCGGTAGAGTATGCCTCGTTCGCCGAGGGGAGCGTGCGACTCAGTTCCGAGGATGATGGAGAGGTCGTTCGCTTCAGCAATGCCACGTTATTCGCTGAACTCATCCAGCCCGATGCAGCGAACCAGGGTGCGCGGGCAGGAACATTTACCCTCACAGATATCAACGGCAACTCGGTTGAGGGCATCTTGATCGGGGTGATGCGACCAGGAGTTAGCCCGGGACCGGATCAGGGAACACTCGACAGTCTCGTCATCGCCATACGTGGTGTGGGGCTGTGGGCTGGAGTATCAGGGAACGGGAACGCGACCATCAACGGCAACCTCGTAGAGGGGTCGTTCCGAGGAAATCTCCTCATCGTGCCGGCTGTTCAGCGCAGAGGAAGAAATTAGGCGTGTTTGTGAATAGCTGGTGGGCCCGACGCTTCAAGCCTGGGCCCACTCAGTTCTTAGAAGGAGAAATTATGAAAACGCGAACTATCTCAGTAAAGCTACTCGCGGTGGTTATCGTTCTTGCGACATTGATAACTGTCGGTGCTCTGTGTGGCGCCACTCGGACACATGCTGCGAGCGCCGGAGGAGGCGGCATCTTTGGTACGTTTACCTGGGGCGCGAATCAGACCGGCCGTCTTATCGTCACCGCTCCGACCACCGGACAGTGGAGCTCAGGACGCGCGGGCGAGGTCGTGTTGGGCTTCGATGTATTCAGACCCAGCACGGACATTAGCGCCGGCCAACAGTCGAGCGGGTCTTGTGTCAAATGGCACATGATCGAGCGACAAGCCTGTCAGGTGACGCTCACTTCCGGCGAAGCAGCCTCCTTTGATGTCAACGGCGACGGTGTATCAAGTTTCCAGCCTGTGATTATGACCAGTGATGGAAACGCGAAAGACCTGTTGATCACCTTCGAGGTGACGGAAGGCGGCAGGATCGTCACCGCTGTCGGTATTCCGACGGTCCAAAAGAACCAGGTGGATCATTAGTACCGAACCAGGAGGTAACTCCGAGTACAGACAAACAGTCTATCAAGTTCGCAAAAACAGGAGGTCGATATATGAAAAGACTGATCGCATTGAGCATCGCTATTCTCAATTTGAGCGCCGCGGCGCTTGCCGCGGGCGACGTGAACATCACCATTGATTCATCGAAGCAGGGGCAAGTCAAAACTACTGCGAAGGAGTTTCGTTACTCTCAATCGCCTCGCGATCTCGCTAACGCACAATCGAGCGCGGCGATGGCGAGCGCGCCTACGACCAGCGGTCGCATGACCAGCGCTGCGGGGGGCGTAAGACGACCGAACGATCCCATAGTGATAATTCGATATACGGACAGCGCGTCTCCGCTCCTGGTGCGCGCTGCGGCTCAGGGTGAAACACTGACGACGGTGTTGTTTGAATTCGTTCGAATGACCGGCACCGGGCGGCCTCAGGTCTATCAAACCGTGCGCCTCACAAATGCAATGGTCTCATCAGTCAGAACTGTGAACGGCGCAGACCGCCCGATGGAGGAGGTTTCTTTCACGTTTCAAAAGATCGAGTACGAGAACCGAGACTCCAGCGTCGCTCCGGCCACTTCATGGCGTTAATGGCAGACATCATCTTCATTTGAAGGAGAAGGGAAACATGAAACTCGCATTGATGTTTATCCTGGTCACCAATCTGCTAATAACTTCTTGCGGGTCGACGCAAGGATCTCAACCCGAAGGTCAGCCTCAGCCTGCGGCCGGAGAAGTAACAGATCAATCTGCCTGCACGCTGCTAACCTC
>DASYSA010000580.1:0-6359 GCA_036003885.1 Blastocatellia bacterium
CGCTACTCGACCTTGATCTCGATGCGGTCTGTCCGCACTGCGGCGCGCGGCAAACCGTCAGGTTCGATATTCAGTCGTACCTGTTTCGCGCTCTGGGCTACGAAAGGCAGTTTCTCAATCACGAGGTGCATTGCATCGCCAGGTCGTACGGCTGGTCATACGAAGAGATCCTGAGCCTGAGTCGAGAGGATCGTCGAACATTTGTGGGATTGATCCAGTCTGATCGCCAGGCACGGGGGAGGGCCGAGCCGTGAAGGGGTACCTGAATCGCCTTGTAACGCGAGGCCTTGGTGACACGGGGAGAGCCGGCGTGTTGCCTCTGGTGCGCAGCTCGTCTCCGATTGCCCAGGAAGATCAGCGTCTTGGGCTTTCAGGCTTAGAGGGTTTCCAAACTATCACGGCGCCGTCTGTCGAGGGAACATCGGAAGCTCCGATCGTGACAGCCGGCGAGGTTCCTTCGTACAGGCCTTCCCCCATCTTGGGCGCCCAAAACGTTGGCGCGGGAACAATTCAGAGAGAGGCCGCTCGACCCGGCGACGCTGGCGCAGTCGCGACTCCAGGATTCACAGGTGGCCGACCAGTGTTTGGCCGAGAACCAGCCGGCGAAACGGCTTCTGTTATCCGCTTCTCCCGGCAATGGCGAGCCCCGACTGTGCTGCGCGATGAGAAGCTGATAAGCCCGCAGACTCAGCTCACTGGTGTTCAGCAATCTTTACAGTCAAACAGCGTCGTCCGCGAAAACACAGGGATCGCCGATTTACCGGTTGGTGAGCCAGTGACGCCGGCGTCTCCATTTTTCGCAGAGACAGAGACACCCGGAACGCGTCGGCGGCGATCTGCCGATTCCGCGCCGCAGCTGCTTGAGCCATCGCCTCGCCCGATCAGATCGGCGCAGCAACGCGAATCGATGTTCTCTGATGCTGCCGAGTCGGCTGACACGGCGGCGCAAGGTCCGCGGGTGGTTATCGGGCGCATCAATGTCGAGGTCGTATCGACCGCGACCGAGCCAAAAGCTTCGGCGCCATCTCGGCCTGGACCTCTAACGGCCGCATCGGTTTCGGTCATTGGCCCGCTGACGCGCGGCGTTCGCTCGAGCCTGCGTCTCAGCCTTAAGCATAGGTGATCATGGCGCTGCAGAATCTTTTCAAGGTAACGAAAGCGCTGACGGAGCTGCTCGCGCAGAACATCCATACGAACATCGATGACGTTGTGCCATTGACCGTCACAGCCGTCCCGCCCGACAGAGTTGATCCCAAAACCAACACCTTGAGCCTGCACTTGTATCACATTGCTGAGAACGCCTATTACAAGAACGCCCTCGGTGCCGGAAACGATGTGCCTAACGTTGCCAAGGCCCCAATGGCGTTGAGCCTGTTCTACATCCTCACGGCGCACCACGATTCGGGAACTGACTCCCACTTTGATGCCGAAACACAGCAGAAGCTGATGGGCTACGCGCTCAAGACCTTCCACGACGTCCCAGTCATTACAAGTCGTACCAGGTTCAATGGGACTCCGATCCTTGACCAGGAGTTTGGCGGCGACCCGATCCAAATCATTCTTCGGCCAGTCACGCCCGAAGACGCCCTTTCGTTCTGGAATTCGGAGCAGCAAGTAACGGCCCGCCTCTCGGCCTACTACGAAGTGCGAGTCGTTATGCTCGAGCCGGAGCCCCCCAGGACAATGCCGGGCATCGTTTTGAACGTGGGAACGTTTGTGTTCCAGCTCGGATCGCCGGTTCTCGAGGGCAGCCAGAGTCAGATGCGCTTTAAGATCCCTGAGAGAAACGGCGGCAACATCCAGGAGATCGAAGCAACACCGGCCAGCGTTACTCTGGACACATCGGCAACTCCGGCCGCCGCGCACAATCGACTTCTGCTGCTGGGCTCGAATCTGACGAAAGGGCGATCGCGATCACTGTTTCTGAAGAACAGCATCTGGGCCGAGCTTTCGCCGCCGGACGGACCCGTCAGGGAAACAGTCGTCGATCCTGCGCAGAACCCGGATTGGGACGTCCAGTTTCAGACCGATCGGGTTACGGTCAAACTCGCGCCAACGCTGCGCCATTTGAAGACTGATGGCACTCCTGTAGATCTACCGGTGCTCCCCGGCTTCTACTCGGCGCTCGTTCGGTCGGTGGCGGACGAGAAGGTAATCAGCAACGAGCTGAAGCGAATCGTCGTCGCGAGCAACGAGGTAGGGTTCGCCGTGTCGCCGCGGATCGTTGGCAACGATCCCCCTGACCCCGACGGGAACATTCAAATAAACCTTGGGTCGGAGTTCGACGCGTTGGACGCGAACTTGGCCGACGATGCGATTCAGGTAGTCGTTGCCGGCGAAGTTTACACGCGCCCGCCGCCGCCCGATCGCGTCGATCCGCCGGCAAATGTGAAAGAGTTCTTCGTAACCAATACTCCGTCGAATTTGATTCGGATCAATCCGCATTTTCCCGTTGTAGTGACGCAGTCGGAGGCGCACCCGCTGCAAGTGACTGTCAACGGCGCGGCCTCAGAGCCGTTTTGGATCGAGTTGAATCCGTAGAAGAAAATGGTGACCATTCAAACCAGTAAACCCTCGGGGGCGGCTTGGAACCAGGACAATGCGGACCTGGCTCAGGCGTCCGTCCTGGAACTGGTGCTGATGCGCGTCCGGTTGCGATGCCGGCGCCGGGCTGCGTGGCTTGCTCATCTGTGGGGCGGTTCGATCGCCGACGGCTTCGCTACGTTTGAAGCAACTGTTCATACAAGTCTTGACGACCGCGACACGCCCGAGGCCGAGTCGACCTGGTTTGAGAACGCTGAGGAAGTCCAGCCGGTGAACGACAAGCTCGGCAAAGTCGAGCAAGCCCTGTCCGGTGACGCTGGAGCCGGTCTTATTCAGCTTGCGGAGATGTTTCGACTCAGCCAGCCAGAGATGGACATGCTCCAGGCGTGTATCGCCCCCTCGGCTGATCCCGCTGTGGGTACGCTATATGGATTCCTGCAGCATCATCCTGGGCTCGGCTATGCCACCGAACCGCTTGCCGCTCGGCTCTTCGATTACGGCCGTCGTGCGATGTGGACTCCATCCTGTCCGCTCGCGAGATGGGGCTTTGTAACCGCCGGCGAGGCCACGTCGGGCGAGCCGGCGGCTCTTTCGGTTGACCCAATCGTCGCCGCCTGGCTTCAGGGCGAGATGCGAATCGACGCGACGCTCGCAGGACTGGTTCGAATGGTTCAACCGCGCGAGCCATTGGATAGCTGGCCGGTCCACGACGCGGTACGAGTGCTCCAACGAGGCCTCGCCCGTGAAGCGATCGTGCGTCTGATCGTAGTTGGCCCGCCATCAAGCGGCCGTCGAACCTTTGCGGCTGCGATCGCAGCGGACTTTGGCATTCAAGCGGTCGCCGTGGACACAAGCGAAGTCCCGGATGGTGATTGGCCTAATCTGTTCATGCGCGCGCAACGCCTCGCGGTGCTGGGAGGCTTTGCTCTTGTATGGCACGGGAGCGGTCTCAACCGGAGGTGGCCCGCTGACGTAGCGCCGGCGCCGATTCAGTTTGTGGCAACCGATGTAGGTGAGGTTATCCCGCCGTCCGGGCAAGTAATCGATCACCGCATCGAGTTGCCGGGGCCAACGCTGGACGAGCGGCGGGAACTTTGGAAAGCCAGCATTCCGGAGTCGCGCGCCTGGCCGCAGACCGGCTTTGAAATGTTGTGCGAACGCTATCGACTCAGTGCCGGTGAAATAGTGTCGGTGTCGAACCGCGGTCCGGAGGGAGCTCGTGAGGCGGGCACTTTCGCGCGCGAGCTGACGCGTCACCGGCTCGGGGATCTCGCTCGGCTGCTCGACTGTCCGTTTGAGTGGGCCGATCTGGTGCTGACTGAGAAGCTGCGCGCGGCCCTGGAAGACTTCGCGTTCGAAGCGAAAGAGCGCGCGACGTTCTGGGAATCTCCGAACGCCCGGCGGCTGTTCCCTCGCGGGACGGGGTTAATAGCGTTGTTCAGTGGACCGCCCGGCACGGGCAAGACGATGGCAACGCAGGTGATTGCAGCGGAACTCGAGCTGGATCTCTTCCGCATCGACCTCGCCTCGGTTGTGAGCAAGTACATTGGCGAGACTGCCAAGCACCTCGCGCAGATTTTTGCCCGCGCGGCGCGGATGAACGCGGTTCTGCTCTTCGACGAGGCCGATGCGCTGTTCAGCAAGCGCACCGAGGTAAAAGACGCACACGATCGCTACGCAAACGCCGACACCAGCTACCTCTTGCAACTGCTCGAGGAATACAGCGGCATCATCATCCTCGCCAGCAACAAAAAGCAGAACATCGATCCTGCCTTCATTCGCCGGATGCGTTACGTGTTCGAATTCGCGCGGCCCGAAGCTTCCGAGCGGCGCAAGATCTGGCGCCAGGTGGTCGGCGAGTTGAGCGGAGCTGAATCACTGGCCCGTCTGGAAGCGACCATTGAGAGTCTTGCGGCCAACGTGGAGATGTCGGGTGCTCAGATCAAGAACTCGGTGCTGGCGTCGCTGTTTGTTGCTCGTCGCAGCCGTGAGCCATTGGCGATGAATCATTTGCTGAGAGGAGTCGATCGAGAGCTGAGCAAAGAAGGGCGCGCCCTCGCCACGCGTGAACGAGAGAGGTTGATGCGCGATGGCTGAGAACACAATGAGTGTGATTCAGATCGGACAGTTGAATCTGCGAATCCCGGGCCGCAGCACAGACACTGCGCATCAGGTAGGCAACGGCATTGCACAGGGCCTGGCCCAGAAAGTTCCGACTGCGAACCATCACCGTCTCGGCGCTTTGAGCGTCCGCGTTCAAGCTTCCGCTAATGCGACAGAGTCCGAGATGAGCGATGCGATCGCAGATTCGATTGTGAGCGCCCTGAGCAAAGAGAGCTCCAAAAGCACGAGCAAGGCGCGAAAGCCGTAAGAAAAAGAGTTCGCATATGGCATTTGCACGGATTTCAAAGCCGACTCAGCCGAAGGAAGCGCCCCTGAATGCCTGGCGCCGAAGACAGGGTCCGCCATCGTCAGACTTTCCCTCCATCTCAGCCAAGAACTCGAAGACGGCGGATCGATACGAGTCGCCTCTGGGGTTTCATTCAAAAACGCAACACGCTTGTGCGTGCGTTCAGCACGCGTCCGGAAATGGTTGTGAGAAATGTCGCAAAGAGAAGGCTTCGGAGTTTCTGCAACGCAGTTCAATTCAATCAGAAGGGGGTTCACACATTCGTGGCCCTGTTGCGGCCGCGCGGAGATTGCTGGTCACGCAACCCGATAATTACTCCGAGAGAGAGGCCGACAGGGTTATGCGTCAGATGATGCGAGGTTCTGTAGTCAGACCTTTCACACCGATTACCCCGGAGGCTGGTGTTTCTGAAGTAAACTCCGAAGTAGAGGAAAAGGTCCGAAGCGAGGTTGGAAGTGGCAGGCCCTTGCCCGCACCTCTGCTGGATTTCTTCGAGCCTCGCTTTGGTCACGACTTAAATAAGGTCCGAGTTCACACCGACCAGTCAGCCGCCTCATCGTCCCAAAAACTTGGCGCGGCGGCATTCACGTTTGGTTCGGACATTTTCTTCAACGCAGGACGGTTTAGCCCCGCTACCGCAACGGGGTTTGGTCTGGTGGCGCACGAAGTGGCCCACGTCGTTCAACATCACGCCGGCGATGTCTCAGGACGATTAATCCATAGAGCTACTCTTCCTTACCATGAACTCAAATGGGAGGATTTCAAGGCGACGCCTCCTGCGCTCCCGGCGTCAACTGCGTCGACCTCTGTGGAGCAGGCAGGATTGTTGAGCAGCTTCGAGGTACCTACCCCGGTTCTCACTGCCAACACAACGGATACGAAGAAATCGTGCAAACTAGACAAGCCGGTTGGGCGAAAGACTACTGGCACTAAATTCGACGGAAAGGGTTCAGTTGACCCGGCCCAGTTTGATAACACGTTTGAACCTTACATGGACCCGGATAGGTCCTGGTTGCGTGAACGTTACAAGGACGATGGCACAGTCCACTGCAACAAGAAGATCACTGAATGTGAGAATGCGTT
Organism: Blastocatellia bacterium; assembly: GCA_036003885.1. Lineage (GTDB taxonomy): Bacteria > Acidobacteriota > Blastocatellia > UBA7656 > UBA7656 > DASYSA01. The sequence goes on from DASYSA010000580.1 coordinate 6,038, forward strand.
TGACCGTCAGGCCGCAAGCGTCAGAACAAATTGCGATAACATCGTTGGTCAATGCGAGGCTCACTTCAAAAGTAGTAAAGCGGAGATTCGGTTAAAGCTGGGCGAACGCAAGATTACGATCGGAAACACGAACCAATGCAGACCCATGATCTTTGATAAGTGTCAGAAATTAGATACGAGCAGCTCTCCCGTTGCCGGCGCAAATGTGAAGGCGGATTGCAAGACAACCTTTTTCAAACAGTGCAAGAATGACGAGAGTAGCGCTAAGGCGTCCCTTCTGCGACATGAACAGGGCCACTTCCTGATCACGAAGGTGATGGCT